>JAVHLK010000142.1 GCA_031082285.1 Desulfomonilaceae bacterium | reverse complement strand
CCGAGGAGCGGCAATCGACGCAACCGATACCGATCATCGGACAGCCCTCATGCAGGCGGCGCGGTACGGTCACTCGGGCGTGGTTCGGGTGCTCCTGGAGCATGGGGCTGATGTGAACCATCGGGACGGGCAGGGGAATACCGCACTGTCCATGGCACTTGATTTCGGTCACCGGGAAACGGCTCGGCTCCTCGAGTCAGCTCTTCGATCCCGCAACGGCATGTGCTGCACAGCTGCCTGAACTCGCAAGAACCGCACAATCCGTGAGAGTGAAGCATCTTTTTCTGAGAGGAAGCCGTGCCGGATTTGGCTTGCTCCATGAATGGCGGAGATCTATTTTCGTTGAGCACGCAGCCAAATTCGGGCCTTCGCGCCTCCGAGCAATATCACCCCTGCAATGAACATCAAACCGCCCATCCCCGACAACATGAGAAGCATCCCCACGATTATCAGGAGAATCCCGAGGGCCATGTATATGGCGCATGAAATAGGCGTTTGTGAGAATGCAATTCGCGACTCCCACAAAGGTTTATTAGGTTGTTGGAAACATGAGAGGTTTCGACCCCAAAAATGGGAGCCCTTCAAGAAAAGTCGGCGTGTCAAAGGGATTGCGACCCCCGGCTCGGTGAAAAAGGAGGGGGCGGACATGTCCGTCTCCAAGCTTCCGCATAATGATGACGCAACCCTGCGACCGTCCCGGCGATCCGTTGCGGAAAATGTTGGCGGATCGGGTAGTCCTCTGCTGCACTTACCGACAACAGATGAAACGCGTCACGAATCCGTTCCACATCAATTTCTCGCTTGAGGTTTGAGAGAGATTGTGGATATGAAGGGGCCCCAAGAGCTCCCTATCATTTCTTTGCTACGGTGCTCCGTTTCATCCCGGACGAGGTGGAGGTACATGCACTACAAGGCCTATTTTGACGGCTCGTCCTTTCTCAACCATTGCGGCATCGGCTATGTCATTCGCGATCCCCACGGCCGCCCCATCTGTAAGTCCGCCAGGTACGCAGGCCGCGGCGACGCACTGAAGGCGGAATACATGGCTCTGACGGCTCTTATTCAGCGACTGGCCTCATTGAGAATTCAGCGCGCGACCATCCACGGGGACAGTCGCACGGTGATCGGCCAGGTGAACGGCCGGATGAATACCCGAGAGAAGAACCGGTTTCGCGACGTAATCCTGTACCTGCGAGACCTCTGCCGTGAGCATCCCGGATGGCATCTCCAGTGGATTCCACGAGCCGAGAACGGCATGGCCGACGCGCTGGCAACCGAAGGGCTGAGTGAGGCGCGGAATCCAAAGTGTCAAACGACCCGAGATGACGGACGCTTGCGATCCGTGGTTTGAGATACGCCGAGGCTTGTCAAGAACGCCCTGATCTGCGAGCATGACCAACGCTGCGCGCCCCGCAAGGCCGTACTCCGTCAATGAACCATCCGAATGGCAAACTTGGAAACGAGTCGGTATCCGGCCTTGCTTTCCTCAACCCACGATGTGGGCGGACGAACTTATAGACTCGTTGTGTCTCATCAAAAACTGACGTGTCCGTAATCATCCCCTAGCGCCCGCATCCTCATAATCCAAACGGCTTCACGAAGGATCGAGGGCTCTGCGCCATGCCACCGGTGCATGAGACCGTGACGTACTTGACGTAAAAGCGCGTCCACCAAGGAAAGGCGGTTCAATGGGAAGCTTCAGTTTGAGTGAAGATGTTCTGAAAGACATTCTCATCCACGCGAAACCACTTGGTCATCATGAGAAACCCCGGAACCTGAATCTGGGCTTCGGATTTCTCTATTACGGCGTTGTGAGGGCTCTGCGACCTCAGCATACGCTCGTCATAGGATCGGGATACGGTTTCAGCGTCATTTGTCTTGGGCTGGCAGTGAAAGACAATGGACAAGGATCGCTCACATTCGTCGATCCCTCGTACTCGTTGCTGAGGGACGGTCCGATGAAGACCTTTGGCGGCAGAGGAACCTGGGGTGATGAAAGAGCGGTTCAAGATCGCTTCAAGCGTTTCGGGGTCGAGGATGTTGTTACCCACTTCAAAGTGAGGAGCGAAGAACTCTTCCAGTCGTACGGCCAATTGGGCTTGCCTCCGATCGACTTGGCGTTTATTGACGGCAGCCATTCCTTCGGCGATGTCAAGCGCGACTTCAACAACGTTGTCGAGCGATCCCACAAGAACACCTACGTGTTTCTTCACGATACGAACATCTACATTCGAGAGTTTCTGAGGCACGCCGGGGTGAAACGATGGGTGAAATGGCTCAAACAGAGGGACGAGGCTTACGAGGTCATCGACTTCCCGTTTTCTTCCGGTGTAGCACTCGTACGAGTCTTGGAGCCCAGCGTATGCAAACAATCACAAGCGTACCGGCAGCCTTGTTCCTTATCTTCCTCTTCCTGATTGCCTGCTTTCTGTTCTGGCGCCATGTGTGGTTTTTCCGGAATCCCGCCAGAACCGTGCCGAACACCGGCGGTATCGTGAGTCCCGCGGACGGCACCGTGGTGTATGTCAGGGAAGTTCGAGCCGATGAGCCGGTGATAGTCATTAAGAAGGGATTGGCGGCGACGATACACGAGATGGCTCGTGATGTTGTAACGTCGCCTAAGCTTGTCATCGGGGTGTTCATGAGTCCTTTTGACGTGCACTACAATCGGGCCCCCTTCTCAGGTACGATCGAAAAGATAGTACGCCGTGAGCCGTCAGGGGCCAATAGACATATGGGGTCGATGCACCTGCGGACAGTCCTGAGGCTGTTTCCATTGTATCGCGACAGCATGCACATACTGACGAATGAACGAAAGGTAACGAGAATCAGAGGCAATTTCTACGGCAAGGTTCTGTGCTGCCATGTGATTCAAATAGCGGGCAAGACCGTAAACGGGATCGACAGCCTCAAATCGGAAGGAGATTGGGTTGACCGAGGGGAGATCTTCGGGCTCATACGCATAGGATCCCAAGTGGATCTTGTGGTCCCCCGGCTTCCAGAGATGCAAATACGGGTGCGTGAGGGCGATACGGTGCGAGCCGGAGAGTCCATACTGATAGAGTCCTGCGCGCCGGAATCCGCGGAAAAGGAGAGGTGAGCAGCTATGAAAGTGGACCTACACGTCCATTCCAAATATTCGAAGCGTCCCTCGGAGTGGATACTGCAGAAGCTGGACTGCCCCGAGAGCTTCACCGAGCCCCTGAATCTTTACGGAATAGCAAAAGAACGAGGCATGTCTCTGGTGACCCTTACCGACCACAACACCATCGACGGGTGCCTCGAAATCGCTCATTTCCCCGATGTGTTCATCAGCGAGGAGGTGACCACCTATTTCCCCGAGGACGGCTGCAAGCTGCATGTGCTGACCTACAACATCAACCGGGCGGAGCACGAGGAAATACAGAGCATCCGCAAGAACGTCTATGAACTTGTTCCGTACTTGCGAAGCCGTCAAATCGTTCATGCGCTGGCTCATCCGTTGTACTCCGTCAATCGTAAGCTGACCGTATCCCATTTCGAGAAATGTCTGCTGCTTTTCAAGAACTTCGAGATCAACGGAGCGCGCAGTGATGACCAGAACCGATGCCTTCAACAGGTACTTTCCGGTCTCACGAGAGAAACCGTCCTTTCTCTTGCGGAAAAGCATCGCTTGGAGATGAAGATTCCGGATCCGTGGATCAAGACTTTCACCGGCGGATCCGACGATCACAGCTCACTGACCGTAGGATCCAAGTATACGGAATGTACCGGACTCGTTGGACCTGAGGCTTTCCTCAAGGCAGTGGAGAACCGTGAGACGACCGTGTCCGGGCCGGGCGGTTCGCCTGAAACTCTTGCTCGCAACTTGTACAGTGTTGCGTACCAGTTTTACGATCATAAGTTCCATCTGCGGCGACTCATGGCAGGGGATCCCGTGCTCACGGTGTTCAACCGCTTTCTTCGAAGCGATGAGACTACCGAAAGACCCTTCCTTACCAGATTGAACATCCTCTGGGCCAATCGCAGGTTGCGCAGGAAGAGCGGCGACACGGGTAGTTCGATTCTGGGCGTCCTCCAGAGTCATATTCACGGAGCCATCGAGCGCGATCCACAGCTCTCGCAAATCTGCGGTAACGGCAACGGCCACAGTCCGGATAAGAAGTGGTTTCAATTTGTGAACCAGGTTTCCAACAAGGTAATGCTGCATTTCACTGAACAACTGATTGAAAGTGCTTCGGGGGCACACTTCTTCAACGTGTTTCATGCGCTCGGCTCGGCAGGTGCGCTCTATTGCCTGCTTGCGCCCTATTTTATAGCTTTCTCAATGTTTTCCGAGGATCGACGGTTCAGTCGGATGGTGCAGCGCAGATTCGGTTCCCCGGAGCGCAGGAATTGGTGGGCCGATGAACGCATCAATGTGGCGCATTTCACCGACACCCTTTTCGAAATCAATGGGGTCGCTGAAACACTGAAGCAGCAATGCGGAGCCGCTCGTCGTCTGGGTAAGAATTACACGGTGATCGCCTGCTCCGATGACGATGCGTCTTTTGCCGGGGAATCGGGAATTCACGGATTCAAGCCTGTGGGCACGTACGAACTGCCGGTCTATCGCGAACAGAAGATCGTTTATCCGCCCTTTCTTGAAATGCTGGCATACTGTTACGAACGGCGATTTACTCACATTCACTGTGCCACTCCGGGACCCGTCGGCCTTGCAGGGCTGGGCGTCGCTCGAATTTTGAACCTTCCCGTAGTGGGCACCTATCACACGGCCTTGCCCCAATATGCTCAGTATCTGACTGAGGACTCTTCGATCGCAGACCTCATGTGGAAGTACATTATCTGGTGGTACGATCAGATGCATTTGATTTACGTTCCTTCACGGGCCACCGCTGAGGAACTTGCCCAACGAGGGCTTTCACGGGAAAGAATCCTGATTTTTCCTCGCGGTGTGGACACTCGACGATTTCATCCGTCGAAACGCAACGGATTCCTCGATCGATACTGCCCGAATGACGCGTGGCCAAAGCTGCTCTATGTCGGCCGTTTATCCAAAGAAAAGAACCTGCCTTTGCTGGCGCAGGTCTACCGATCGTTGGTGGAGCAAGGCGCCATGGCCTACCTTGTCGTCGTGGGGGACGGCCCCTACAGGGAGGAAATGCAATCGGAACTGGCAAGCCTTCCCGCACTATTCCTCGGGTACCGAGACGGCGAGGTCCTCCCCGCCATCTACGCCTCTTGTGACCTCTTTGTGTTTCCCAGCGTTACGGACACCTTTGGCAACGTTGTTCTCGAGGCACAGGCCTCGGGTCTGCCCGTGGTGGTGACCGACGGCGGCGGACCCAGGGAAAATGTCCAACCGGGAGTTACGGGGGTCGTCGTTCAGGGAAACAGCCCAGAGAGCCTGCTGGAAGCGGTTCGAGCGCTCATCGGCGATAGGGACAAACTCAAGGCAATGGGCACGGCTGCACGGCGACACGTCGAGCATCGTGGATTCGACCAGGCGTTTGAGCGTACGTGGGATCTGTATCACAAGGCCGACCGTCGTGACGAGGACGAGCATGCCGACTTCGATCCAGTCGCGGTCCGATCCTGGTGACGCATGTATGGTGACGCGCATTCAATTTCGGGGTGATCCTGACTCAGTTCCTCAATACTCCCACCGGTCGCTCACGTCATTGCGAGGAGCGCAGTCCCGCGCAGAACTCGGGAACGCAATCTCAATGCCTCATGAAAGGCCGGCATTGCCGTGCCCAAGGCATGGGCGGAGTCGTTTCGTCTCAGCCGTCCGCGACCTCGGTCTTTCCCATGACCCATCAAGCCTCTTGACGGCGACGAGCCGTCCGCCCCGCACTACGAGGAACATCACATAACGCCTCGTCCACAATACATCCAATTCGGGACCGTTCGCCGACAACGGTGTGTCCTCCGTCAAGGTTACCATACTCACAGTGACGGTCTTTATCGTGACTGTGGAAAAGGACAACCTTGCAATGGAGCGAGCAGGGTGATCTGTTGTTCTTGACAACGGCAAAAATCGCTATAAGTTGAGGTACCCGATTCGCAGTACCGATTGCCGCGTTCCGCAACCCAAGGAATGACGGTCTTGCGGCCGGGTCCATTCTCGCTTGAATTTCCGTGGCCGGGCGGCATCGAAAGCCCGGGAGCGGACATGCTCATCATTCATGACAGGAGGATTTCCAATGGCAGATTTCTACATCAACGTTGTGGTGGACGACGAGCGGGAGAAGAAGCTTTCGGAAACCGGTCTGAGCAGCCACATCCAGGACTTGGGAGGCAAGAAGGCAATCCGGGTCCCCATGTCGGCCAAGGAGCACAAGAAGCTCGTCAAGAGCTTTCCGGACCTTGAGTTCGATGCCTCGAATGCATGCGTTCTGCCCGAAGAACCGGAGAAGGTTCTGTTCGGCATCGTCTCGGACATGAAAACGTTGGACGTCATGAAAGTGGCAATCATGAAGCTGTACAACCCCCTTGCCGGAAAAGATCTGCGCAAGAAACTCTAGGGATTCCGTGCAAAGACAGGCCTTCCAGTGGGGACCGTCTCCGGTGGAGGGCAGGGGAGCGGAGTGGCGGATGAGCGCCTTCCCGAGTGTGCGGAGGCCGGAGCGGGAAACCTGAGAACATTTCGGTCTGCAGGGGAATGAGCTCGGAGGTGGGGAGTACGGTCCCCGTTCTGCGCGGTGAGAGACGGAAGAGGAAGCAATTCTGAACGCCGTTCGACGATCGGAGTAAGCCGATCGATTTACGAACCAAACGTGAGCAGAGGGGGCTGAGCCCCCTCTGCGACATCGTATTCGGCCTTTCGGTGAGGCCCTTGAATTAGTACATGCCACCCGGAGGCATGCCTCCACCGGGCATGGCCGGCATGGCATCCTTATCCTTCGGCTTCTCGGCCACCATGACTTCCGTGGTCAGCATCAGGCCTGCGACGGAAGCGGCATTCTGCAAAGCAAGGCGCGCAACCTTGGACGGGTCGATAACCCCGTGTTCCATGAGATCTTCGTAGTCTTCCTTGTACGCGTTGAAGCCATAGGCCCCGGTTCCGTTCTTCACTTTGTCCACAACGATCGACCCATCATGCCCCGCGTTGACCGCGATCTGCCGAACCGGCTCTTCAAGGGCTCGGAGTATGATCTTGGCTCCAGTGCCCTGGTCGCCTTCCAGCTTCAGGTTCCGGATCGCTTCGAGGCATCTGATGTAGGCAACACCGCCGCCCGGCACAACACCCTCTTCCACCGCAGCCCGGGTAGCGTTGAGAGCGTCCTCCACCCGTGCCTTCTTCTCCTTCATCTCGGTTTCCGTAGCAGCGCCGACGTTGATCACCGCGACTCCGCCCACGAGCTTGGCCAGTCGCTCCTGAAGCTTTTCACGGTCGTAATCGGACGTGGTCTCATCGATCTGTGTTCTGATCTGACGGACACGACCTTCGATCTTCTCTTTTGCTCCGGCGCCGTCGACGATGGTGGTGTTGTCTTTGTCAATGGTCACGCGTTTGCAGCGCCCAAGATCGTTCAAGGTGACGTTTTCCAGTTTCAGGCCCAGATCTTCGGAGATGGCCTGTCCGCCGGTGAGGACGCCGATGTCCTCGAGCATGGCCTTACGTCTGTCGCCAAAACCGGGTGCTTTCACCGCGCATGCCGTGAGAGTTCCTCTCAACTTGTTCACCACCAGGGTGGCCAGTGCTTCGCCTTCCACATCCTCGGCGACGATCAGCAGGGGCCTCCCCATTTTGGCGACTTGCTCCAGCAAGGGGAGCATGTCTCGCATATTGGAGATCTTCTTCTCGTGAATGAGAATGTACGGCTCCTCCAGGGACACTTCCATACGCTCGGGGTCCGTCACGAAGTAAGGGGACAGGTAACCGCGGTCGAACTGCATGCCTTCCACGACGTCCAAGGAGGTCTCCATTGCCTTGGCCTCTTCGACCGTGATGACGCCCTCTTTGCCGACCTTTTCCATGGCTTCCGCAATAATGTTGCCGATGGTGGAGTCGTTGTTCGCGGAGATTGTGCCGACCTGTGCGATCTCTTTCTTGTCCTTCGTGGGCTTGGAGAGTTCTCCCAGTTTGGTGACAACGGCTTCGACCGCGGCGTCGATTCCTCTCTTGAGGTCCATGGGTGAAGCGCCGGCCGCCACCATCTTGATGCCTTCACGGTAGATTGCTTGAGCAAGAACCGTGGCCGTCGTCGTTCCGTCACCGGCTACGTCGGAAGTTTTGGACGCGACCTCTTTGAGCATTTGTGCGCCCAGGTTCTCGAACTTGTCTTCCAACTCAATCTCTTTGGCTACGGTGACGCCGTCTTTGGTCACAGTGGGGGCGCCCCAGGACTTCTCGAGGATTGCATTTCGTCCTCTTGGACCAAGCGTGGACTTCACCGCGTCGGCCATAATGTTGACGCCTTTGAGGATCTTGTCCCGTGCCTGTTGTTCGAACATGATAATTTTGGCGGCCATCTATTTACTCCTTCGTCGCATTGTGTTCGTTTTTGGGATCAACCATGTTTTGGTTTTCGGCGGGTATGGGGGCTCACTCTACAAGGCCCAGCACGTCATCCTCTTTCATGATAAGGTATTCGACGCCTTCAATTTTGATGTCGGATCCGGAGTACTTTCCGAACAGAATGGTATCCCCTGCTTTGAGCTCCAGTGGAATCAGTTTGCCGTCTTCGGTTCGTCGACCCTGCCCCACGGCGATGATCTTGCCCTGCTGGGGCTTTTCTTTTGCGGTGTCGGGCAATATAATGCCCCCCTTGGTGACTTCCTCCGATTCCACCCTCTCGACGAGGATGCGATCGTACAGAGGACGAAATTTCATTTTGCTACCTCCTGGCCATTATGGTTGGTGCGAGCGCACGCATGGACTGTTAGCACTCTCCTTATGTGAGTGCCAACATGCCGGCCGGATGTCAACCCCCTGGGAGAAAAAAAATCGACCTCCCATGTATTTTTCGACATCGAAAAGGAAGATCCCCGAGACTACCCCCGCCTGCAATGAAGGGATGCCGGCCCGGAATTCGACACCGTATTGACGAGAACGCATACCGGGGGGAAAATGCGTACGCGCGCAACCGGAACAGCCGCGTGTCGATCGTGTCACCGGGAGTACTGAGGATGAGCAAGAGCATGGATTGTCCCCATTGTGGTAAACCCGTTACGGTCTACCGAAATCCCATCCCCACCGTGGATATCATTATCCGCGTCGAAGGCGGAATAATACTCATTGAAAGGAAGAATCCTCCTTTCGGGTGGGCCCTCCCGGGGGGGTTCATCGACTACGGCGAGCGCGCGGAAGACGCGGCCGTTCGAGAAGCCAAGGAAGAAACTTCACTGACCGTGAAGGAAATCAGACTGTTCGGCGTCTACTCGGATCCGCACCGCGATCCTCGTCACCACACCCTCACCGTGGTCTATGCCGGCCGCGGAGAAGGGCAGCCAAGAGCGGCCGATGATGCCACCCGGCTGGGGATATTCGGCCCGGGAAATCTCCCGAAAAACATGGCATTCGACCACGCGAAGATACTCGAGGATTATTTCTCCTCACAAGAGCATTGATTCTTGTTTGGAGACATTGATTGCCCGCGTGGCGCATGAGTGTCTGCCGGCCTCGGCATTTTGGTACTCCGATTCGTAAGTTCGGTCCCACATCTTCTTGCGCTCGGTGGAGTCCCGTCCCGCGTTCTGCGCGGGATGCCGGGCATGTCATATGTGTAGGGGCGGGTTTCATACCCGCCCTCAATCGAGCCCCCAGAATCGGGCGGGTGTAAAACCCGCCTACACGGCCGCGTGCCACGACTTGGGCGTACATTTGAGTTTTGAGACAATTTCCCTGTGGGTGCCCAGGGTAGTCCGGCACGGAGGCCGACGGTGACACAGCAGGGGAGTTTACCGTGGATTCGGCACCGCATTTGGGAAACGGTGCCCTTTGTAAATCGAGTACCAAGCCGGCGCGGTTCGGTTGCAAGTCTGCATCACACGAGTTACTCTAGGGATACGACTATTCCGTGAGGTTCTCCATGATTGGAATTTCAAAACTTTACTGCGGTGCGGTGGAGGCTTCCGACCCTTTGAGGTATGGGAGGCATTCCAAGGCATTGCCTTCCCATCTGCTGCAGTTTTCCAAAGACAAGAAACCGGTGATCGTGTGGAATGTCACACGACGGTGCAATTTGAAATGCGTAC
This sequence comes from Desulfomonilaceae bacterium, assembly GCA_031082285.1. Classification (GTDB taxonomy): domain Bacteria; phylum Desulfobacterota; class Desulfomonilia; order Desulfomonilales; family Desulfomonilaceae; genus JAVHLK01. Next base: position 720 of record JAVHLK010000142.1, on the reverse strand, counting down.
ATTGTTACTCGCAGTCCGAGGACCGAGACTATGGACACGAGTTGTCTCTCGATGAGGGCAAAGCCCTCATTGACGACCTTGCACGGTTCGGTTCCCCGGTGATGCTGTTTTCCGGCGGAGAGCCGCTGATCCGTAAAGATATCCTGGACTTGATCCGTTATGCCGCACAATGCGGCATGAGAGCGGTGGTGTCCACCAACGGGACCCTGATCACCCGCACTCTGGCGGAACAACTCAAGGAGATCGGTCTGTCCTACGTGGGCATCAGCCTGGACGGACTCGAGGAAGTCCATGACGCGTTTCGGGGGTATGCAGGCACCTTCGCCCGTGTCATGGCGGCCATCGAGCACTGCCAAGCGGCCGACCTGAAGGTGGGCCTCAGGTTCACCATCAACAGGCGAAACGTGCAGGACGTGCCGGGGATCTTCGATCTTGTCGAACAGAAACGCATACCGCGGATCTGTTTCTACCATCTTGTGTACGCAGGTCGAGGAACGGATCTGATCAAGGAAGACCTCGATCACGCAGAGACCAGACAACTCGTCGACCTCATCCTGGACCGTACGAGAGCGTTGCATGACAAGGGACTGCCGGTGGAGGTCCTTACGGTCGATAATCATGCGGATGGTCCCTACACGTATCTGCGGCTTACAAAGGAAGATCCGGAACGGGCCAAGGAGGTCCTGAAGCTGCTCGAGATGAACGAGGGCAACAACTCGG
>JAVHLK010000141.1 GCA_031082285.1 Desulfomonilaceae bacterium | reverse complement strand
CTCAACCCCCTCGGACAACCCTTCAAACTGCACCTGCAATCCTCGGTTGGCTGCTCGATGGCATATAGCGCCGAGTACTGAGCACATGTTGGCATCCAACCAGTGCAGCCGGCTCATGTCGATACTACACGGTCCCCCCGAAACCTGGAGTAGAGCGTCTTCGAGGTCAATAAGTCTTCGGAATCCCTCAAAACCGGTACTAACATTTCCTAATGGGACCCTCACACCTTCACCTCCACAACTTTGGTCGTGTCGTTGCCGAAGATGTCGATGACTTTCACCGCGATCTTGTACCGGCCGGGTTCGTTCGAGCAAAGCCGTATGACACGATCCTTGATGATCTGCTTGTCACGGTCTGAGAGGTTCATGCCGGTGCGTCCAGACGAACAGCGGGGTGATGATGAGCTACGTATTCTTAGCCGGTCGACCCTTTGGGGTCAAGGTTTTATCAAAGAGGAACTCAAGGCGCAGAACATTGCTTTCCTTCTCGTTCCCGCAGGGGGAGGCCCCTATCGAATTCAAACCTCTTGACATGAAGCCTCTTGTCGAATACAAGCCCTTGTTTGAATGGCTGAAATAGATGGAACGCGGGGTCGTGTGAAATGACGGGAGCGCCGCGGGGCCGAACCCCGTGAAGCTTGTTTCCCGTCACGGTGCCCGTGACCACGAGTGTGGAAGGAGTTCCGACGAAACCATCCGGAAAGGATACGGTCCGTCAATGCGAAACACCCCGTACAAGCCGCTTGAAGCGGCACGGATGGTGGGGATTTCCAAAGAGCTGCTCTTGAGCTATGAGCGGGACGGACTGATTCCGCCTGCCGGCCGGGATGAACAGGGAAACCGCTGCTACACGCATGAGGATATAGAGGTCATTCGCGCGGCGGTGGGCGTGCGCCCCAAGCTGACTAATCCTCCGGTCACGATTGCGGTCTTCAACATGAAGGGAGGCGTGGGAAAGAGTACCATCTCGTCAAACCTGGCGTGGCGAACCGCGGAAATAGGGTATCGGACGCTTGCCGTCGATGCCGATCCCCAGGGCCACATGACCACGTCGCTCGGGCGGGAGCCCGGCGGTTTTCAGAAAACATTGCTCCAAATGCTGGTTCCCGACCTCACGCGGCATACGGCTTCATCCTCCGAGGTACGGTGCGAAATCACCCCGAATCTGCATCTGATTCCGGGCAATCTGTCGATGTGTTCCCTGAACCTGCTGCTCTTCCAACAACCGGAACGCGAGTACCGCCTGAGGCGAAGTATTGAAGAGATCCGCGACCAGGGAATCTACGACCTTGTGGTCATCGACTCTCCGCCTTCGTACGATCTTACCAGTCTGAACATTCTGCTCGCCACGGACTTCCTCTTGGCGCCGGTGAAACTTGACGGGAACTCCTTCTACGGCCTGGAGTACCTTTTCGATTCAATACGCGACATCAACATGACTTACCGGTACAGCATTCCCAAGGTGGCGATTACGGCCAACCACTACAACAACAGTTATTCGGTCAGCCGGCAGATACTGGACGGGCTCCGGCACAACTACGCACCGTACATCACCCGGACCGTGGTCCGGCAGGACGTGAACTTCGACAAGGCCAATGCCTTGAGACAACCCATCTTCGTCACATCACCGTCATCCAAAGGCAGCAAGGACTTGGAGCGTTTGACCGCGGAAATCCTTGCCATGCTTCAGGGCGGCAATCACGAGGACACGCAGCATCATGAGCAAGAAGAAGCCTGACTACACCAAGTTTATGAAGCGACCCGCGCCTCTTCAGATGAGTGCGCCGACGGACCGGGTGAACACGGGTCCCGTTCGGGGGCCGATACGAGAGGAAGACATACCGTGGGCGGAGATCGTAGAAGTCGTGGAACCGGGAGCCGCCGTGCGTGCGTCGAAAACGTCGACCACGAAGCAGAAGGGAAGCGCAGGCATACCGGTCAATACGCTCTTGACGCGGTTCCGACACGTATCGTCCGCGTTGGCGCAGAAGTCCGCTCGTGCAGTTCGTGTCGCGGGATCCCCGCCGAGCTCGGAGGCTCCGCCCCTGCCGGTCCTCGCGCTGGCGATCGCGCTGTTTCTGTTCTTGCTCTAGCGAGTCGATTTCATTCGTACGGTCACCTATTCCACGAGTTGCGTACGCGTACGTAGGGTGCCGGTGAGCACGCCTCCGGCGTGGGAACCGCACCAATGGCAGCTTGGGCCGTCATTGCCGAGCCCTCCCGTCGGTCGGGCTCGCAATGACGTACGTGAACGCGTCCGCAGTATTCACGCCGCGATACCGTAATCATCGTCTGCACGCCCGCTCCTTGATATTCTACTTGCACTTGTCCCTTAATCCTTGCGTTTCAATTAGGATTTGATATCATGCCGTCGCACAGAACGGTCCAGGAGGAGTCCTCATGAGGCCTCAGCTGAGTCTTGTCGTCATCGCATTGATAGTGCCGGGTGTTATCCTGTCGGGTTGCACCGATGGAACGGTCGAACTCAAACAGAAAATCGCGGAACTCGAGAAGAAGATCGACAAGCAACAGAAAGAGTTCAGCGACTTCGTGGGACGATTCGCGCCCCCGAAGGACTTCAGCGCGGATATTCAGAGGATTGAAGATCAGCAGGACCGAATCTCGCAGATTTTCAAGACCCAGGTGGAGCCCGTGAACAGCCGGCTCGAGGAGTTTCGCGATTGGGCTCAAGAGGCTCAGAAAGAGCGTGAAGAGGTGCGCCAACGCTTAACGGCCCTGGGACAGTCCGTCTCGGAAATGGAAAAAGTGCTTCCGGCACTGAAAAAAGACGTCGACCACCTCGCCAAAAACTCGGCCCTTACCGTCAAAAGGCAGAAGATAATCGCACAGGGGCTCGAGAACGTGACAAAAGAGTTCAAGCACGTGCAAAAAGAGGTCCTTGACAACAACAAACTTTTCGAGGTCGTCAAGAAGACGCTTCCCAAGGTTCGTGACTCCGCGGTGGAAAAACTCGTTTTGCGCTTGGAGCCTCTGGAGAAGCAGGTGACGACTCTTGCCGCCGCGCTCAGTTCCGACCGGCAGGCCCTCGACGCGTTAAAGAACCGGAAGCCGGAGGCAGCCGCGGCCGCGGGGAAAGACGTCCAGATCCTGACCAAGAGAATCGCGGAATTCGAGGAAATCCTTGCCTCCCAGAAGGCTTTTCTCTTGGAACTCGGTGCCAAGGTGCACCAAATGGAAACTCAGTACAGGTGAGAGCCCGATGCAAGGCACCAATTGACCGACATGTGAAGTGACGGCCGGCCGGGCCCGGAAATAGACCCGGCCGTGCAGGCTTACCGCCGAATCTCCTCAATGGCTTCCTTGAAGCCCTTCAACGACCCTTCAATCGTTTCGTCCGACACGCAATAGGATATCCTGAAATGACCGGGGCCGCCGAAGCCGGATCCCGGCACGACGAGGATGAGTTTGTTCTGAAGATGTGCGACGAACTGCACGTCGTCTTCGATGGGAGACTTGGGAAAAAGGTAGAAGGCTCCCTCCGGCTTGACGCACTCATAGCCGAATTCGGTGAGCGCGGCATACAGGCGATCCCGCCGCCTTTGGTACACCGACACGTCCACCACGTCCCGCATCACGTCCTTGACCGCCTTTTGCATGAGACCCGGTGCATTGACAAATCCAAGAATCCTGTTTGACAACACCAGCCCTCCCATGGTCAGAGTGGGGTTGTCGATTCTCGGGTTCATCGCGATGTATCCGAGCCGTTCTCCCGCGAGCGAAAGATCCTTGGAAAATGAAGTGACCACGATGCTGTTGACGTATGCCTTGAGGATGCTGGGAACGGTGACGCCGTCATAGGTGATCCCGCGGTACGGCTCGTCGGATATGAGAACAATGGTGCGGCCGAATTCCTTGCTCTTGCTCGTCAGGAGATCCGCGAGATTCCGAATTTCGGTTTCGGTATATACTTTTCCGGTCGGGTTATTCGGCGAGTTGATCAGGACCGCGGCGGTTTTGGCATTGCACGCCCGTTCAATGGAGTCGAGGTCCAGGGAAAAATCGGAACGGGTCGGCACCTGTATGGCGGTTCCCCCGTGGTTGTCCACATAGAATACATACTCGACGAAAAAAGGTTTGGGACAAATCACCTCGTCGCCGGGATTGAGGATGGTCTTGAGCACGACGTTGAGCGCGCCTCCCGCGCCGACGGTCATGACAATTTCATTGCCGGTTATTTCAATCCCCTCGTCCTCAACGATCTTCTTCGCCACCGACGCTCTCACGTCCGGGAACCCGGCATTGGGCATGTAGCCGTGTATGGCCGGCGTGGGGTCTGAAGCCGCCTTTACCATTGCCTCTATGACGCTCTTGCGCGGATCGAGATTGGGGTTTCCAAGGCTGAAATCAAAGACGTTCGCGGCTCCGTGCTCCTGCTTGAGTTTGGCACCCTCCTCGAACATCTTCCTTATCCACGATGACCGTTCGATGAATCCCGCTACTTTTTCCGATGCCGGCATGTCGCCCTCCTCCCGTATTGGATCGTACAAACGAAAGCCCGGCCATCAAATCTGCATCCAGGTGAATCGCCGGGCTCTCGACCTTGCATCAGCCCTGTTCTTTCAGGGTTCTTAATCATATCACACTGAGAAATCCAATGTCAATGTATATCGCCTGCGGAGAGAGGCGAAACGATTAGTCTGTAAGCCGCGCAACGGAGATCCGCAACGACACGGTCCGTGATCGGGTTCCCAAGGTATGCGCTCCGTAAGTAAGAAATCCTTGAAAATCAATCCACTGCCCCCGCAACGTCGATACTTGTGGTATACTGGATTATGGTCCTCAAGTGCAAGAACTACTCTTCATACGGCTTCAACGAATCCGGCCGGTGCGCGTCGTACCCCGCCGACCGGCCGCGCGAGGTCCGCTCTCATGAGGCATTGCCTCGAGTCCGGAAGCAAATGGTGAGAGAACGGAGCATCCTCTATTCGTTCGTTGCGCTTTGCGTCGCACTGCTCATGTGCGTTCATACAGACGGCGGCCATGCGTCGAACGACATCGAACGCGGGCTTCAGGCCGTCCGGTCGGGTGACGTGGAACGTGCGATTCAGGCGTGGACGACGGCCCTGAGACGGAACCCCAAGTCCTATGCGGCCTACGTCAACAGAGGCAGTGCACACATGCAGGCCGGTTACGTATTCAAGGGCATCACGGACTGGCACAAGGCTCGGGACTTCTCCCCGACCTTTGCGTACGGCGTGTACTCCGGCGGGTACATCAGGCAGGCGTCGGGAAACGCGGCCATGTTGAACTATGCCGCTTCGCTGGAGTTGGACCCGGACCACGTCGCGTCGGTGGTCATGATGGGAGTCACGTACTTGGACTTGGGCCGCCGAGATATGGCCTTGGATCTGTTCAAGAAATCCAAGGATCTTACCAAGAATCCGCTTTTGAAGAACTACTTGGAACACTGGGGCGAAACGCTGGAACCGTAGTAACGGGCAAGGCGGTATTCATCCGGGATGAAACTTGTTTTTCGTTGACACGGTCCCTACAGGGAGCTATCTTTATGAATTGCCTAATTCAGCAGGGAGAAACACAGTGAAAGGCCGTATTGAAATCGACAGAGAGCGGTGTAAGGGGTGCGGCCTCTGTATCACCGTTTGCCCGAAGAAGCAGATCGAGATCTCCGAAGACTTGAACACCAAGGGATACTATCCGGCCCGATTCAAAGAGGAACATGTCCGGGACCTCAAGATCGTCAAATGCACGGCATGCTCGCTGTGCGCGGTCACCTGCCCGGATGTCGCCATAGACGTGTATAGAGAATCCAAAGACGAGTCGGAAGAAACCACAGACGATCCAAAGGAAGGTTAATATGGGCCGCAAAGTCCTCATGCGCGGAACGCACGTCCTGGGAGAGGGCGCGATCCGTGCAGGTTGTCGAGCATATTTCGGGTATCCGATCACGCCTCAGAACGAACTTCCCGAATATATGGCAGCGGCGTTCGCCAAGATGGACGATGCCGTGTTTATCCAGGCCGAAAGCGAGCTTGCATCGATCAATATGGTTATCGGCGCGAGCGTGGCCGGTGCCCGTGTCATGACGTCCTCATCCAGCCCGGGAATAAGCTTGAAACAGGAAGGCATATCGTACCTGGCCGCGATGGAGCTTCCCGCGGTGATCGTGAACATGATGCGGGGCGGCCCGGGTCTCGGGAACATCGCACCCGCCCAGGGAGACTATTTTCAGGCTACCAAAGGCGGCGGCCATGGAGACTATCGGGTAATCGTCCTGGCGCCCGCGTACGGTCAGGAAATCGCGGACATGGCTCGAAAAGCCTTCGATCTTGCCGACCACTACCGTACGCCGGTCATGATCCTCGGGGATGGAATGATGGGCCAAATGATGGAACCCGTCGCCTTTCCCGATCCCATAGATCCCGCTTCACTGCCTAAGAAGCCGTGGGTGCTGGACGGGGCCAAAGGGAGACCGAGCAAGATCGTCCGCTCGCTTTGGCTGGACACCACTCTCGAAGAAGAGGTCAATTGGCGCCTGTTCAGGAAATACGAGGCCATTGACAGGGAAGTGCCCGATCAGGAAATGTACCTCACGGACGATGCCGAGATGATCGTGGTGGCGTACGGAACCGCAGCCCGCATCGCCAAGGGCGGTGTGAACAGACTTCGGGAAATGGGTTACAAGGTCGGTCTTTACAGGCCGAAGACCCTCTGGCCGTTCCCTTCGACGCCCCTTGCCGAGCTGAGTCGTCGTGTCGGCAGAATGCTCGTATTCGAGATGAGTACCGGACAAATGCTCGAAGACGTGAAACTCGCCGTGGAAGGTCGCTGCACCGTTACCTTCTACGGACGTCCGGGAGGCATTGTCTCGACACCGGAAGAAGTCGCGCGGGCCATCACGTTCGAGTATCGCAAGATGTCCGCTGCGGGTCCGCCCGCGCCGAAGGTCACTCGGGAATCGGAAGCAAAGGCTGCGCGTTCCGCGTGAGGGCATGGGCCGTCCCCGCTCGTCCTTCCGTTGAACAAGATACTCTGGAGCACGAGTACGATCACGTTCTGTCTTCGCCGAGATCGCCGTCGGCCGTGCGGTTTCCATGAGAATCTCCAGGATGCCCGAGCGGATCGGCACGACGGGACAATCTCACCCGAAGAACTACGTGACATGGTTGCTCGGACCCGTACCCGGAGTACGGCGGGCGTAACAAGAACTCGCACGGCGTGCCGGTGGGACGGAGTAAAGCGGAGACGGTCGTTGAAAGACGCGACGTTCCGACCGACGGCATGAGACGTGAAATTGCGACGCGGGTCGCGTGGAAACATTCTCCGATCAGGACCGGAGAAGGAGTAGATCAAGTGAAAAGAATCTTTACCCGACCGGAGTCTCTCAAAGAGACTCAGTTCCATTACTGCCCCGGTTGCGGTCACAGCATCATACATCGGCTGGTGGCCGAGGTCATCGACGAACTGGGGATACGGGACCGCACCATCGGTGTTCCCCCCGCAGGCTGTGCGGTCCTGGCGTACAACTACTTCGACGTCGACATGGTTGAAGCCCCCCACGGGCGTGCCGCAGCGGTGGCAACCGGTCTCAAGAGAATACTTCCCGATCGTGTGGTCTTCACGTACCAAGGGGACGGAGACATTGCCGCAATCGGAACCGCGGAAACCATCCATGCGGCGAACCGGGGCGAGCGAGTCACCTCGATCTTCGTCAACAACGCGGTGTACGGCATGACCGGGGGACAAATGGCGCCGACCACCATCCCGGGTCAGGTGACCACAACGTCGCCCGGAGGCCGCGTCCCCCTTCGTGACGGCAACCCGCTGGATCTAAGCGAAATGCTGGGCATCGCGCAGGGAAGCGTGTACATTGAGCGGACTTCGGTGTCCCGCCCCAAGTTCATCCTCAAGACCAAGAAAGCACTGAAGAAGGCCTTTCAGGTTCAGCTCGACGATTTGGGTTTTTCCCTGGTAGAGATACTCTCCCCCTGCCCCACCAACTGGAAGATGAGTCCGGTGGATGCGGTAAAATGGGTTGACGAGACAATGACTCAATACTTCCCGCTCAAGGTGATAAAGGATGTTGCTTAAGACGGTTTTTTCAGGTTTTGGCGGCCAGGGAGTGCTCATGATGGGCTACGTTCTGGCGGTTGCAGGTATGCGGGAAGACAAGCATGTGACCTTCCTGCCCGCGTACGGTGCTGAAGTCCGAGGAGGTACGGCAAACTGCACGGTCGTGGTCTCCGACAAGGAAATCGCTTCCCCGGTTGCTTCATCTCCCGAGTTTGTCGTGGCAATGAACTACCCGTCAATGGTCAAGTACCGGAACATGGTCAAGACCGGCGGATCCATGTTTCTCAACAGCGACTTGATATCGGAGACTCCGCAACGCAATGATGTGCGGATCGTCCTGGTGCCCGCCAATACCCTCGCGCACGAAATGGGTAACGATCGGAGCCTCAACATGATCATGCTCGGCGCAGTGGTCGAGGTGACGGGACTCGTTTCGGCCGAGTCACTGGGAGAGGCGGTGGAAACGGTGTTGGAGGGAAAGAAGCAGGGTCTAATCGACATGAATCGACAAGGCCTGCAGCGCGGCGCACGGTTTATCTCCACGGGCAAGTGAATCCCCTTGGGACCTGCATCGCGGGATCACACAATGATGAAGCTTTGAATACCGGTTCATATAGTCTGGAGGTTTTGATGAAACTTGTTGAAGAGATCTCGGTTCAGCTCGAGAACAAGCCGGGAACGCTTTCGGAACTGAGCGAGTTGCTCTCCGCCGACGGAATAAGCATCCTGGCGCTGACGGTCCGAACCGATGCCGCGGTGGGTACGCTGAGTTTTGTCGCAACGGATCCCGCCCGCGTGGTCAACGTTCTGGAGAGCGCGGGGTACAACCCGACAGTGCGACACATCATCGCGGCCGAGATCCCGCACCACCCGGGAGGGATCAACACCGTGCTCAAGACGCTGAAATCGGCGGGAATCAACGTGGAGTATCTCTATTCCTGCGTCGGTCCCCACGGAGCGGGCGACAGTATCGTAATCATGCTGGGAGTGGACGACACGGCCGCGGCACACGACGCGTTGTCACGGGAATGGATCCGGCTTCACGGCGAAGAACTGTACAGTTTCTGAAACGGGCCGGCATCCAGGGGTTGCAATCCCGCGTTCAGCGCGGGCTTCCCCCCGCCTTGGCCCGGCAGAGACCCCGGGACCCTCCTGTGGCGGCACCGGCCGACGACGAGGCGGTCTCCTCCCTCCCCGGTTCCCAATTCCGCGCTCGGGAACGCATCAAAACAAGGCGCTATCTGCACGGGACGGCCAGGGTGTTTCCGAGGAAGCGAACCAGGCGTTCAAAGGCATCCAAGAGGGCCGGCTTCATGAAACGATTCTCACCTCTTCTCGCGTCGTAATAGACATTGAACATGTGTTTCTCGCCGGGATAGATGTTCAATTCATAGTACCGCATATTTGACATCAGGTTGAGTGCAAGCCGGCGTGCATACTTCACGTCGTAGACTTCGTCCTTTTCTCCGTGAAATATCTGGACCGGGGGGAGACGCCACGGATCGTACGGCATGACCCAAGGAGAGCCGCCGTAGTTCCATACCACGGACTTGATGCGGGGATCTTTGCATGCATAGGTGAGAGCCGCGTTGGCCGGTTGCGAGAATCCGGATATGGCGATTCGATGACGATCCACGAGCGGCCAATTACAGAGAAAATCCACCCCGGCCTTCATGCCCTCCAAGTACCAGTCCAATCCAAAGAAGAGCCGCCCGGCCACAACCCCCTGATTAATGCTCCCACGGATGTAACCAAGACCCCTGTCCCACGAGTAGGGTCCGGGGACCAGTTCTTCAGGATAATTCGACGGGTCGATCAAGATGACCGCAAAACCGCGATTGGCAAGTAACTGACAGTACTCGTGATAATGGGGGATCATCTGTCCCCCGACGCCCACGGCCACGACCACACCGGGGATCGGGTGGTTGACGCCCTGCTGAGGAACGAAGACGAATGCCGGGAGCGGTTTCTTGTCCTGCGGCAACGGCAGCAGCACTCGAGAAGCTCCGGCCGATGACGGTAAGGGCCACAGCAGCAGCGCTAAGACCGCAAGAATCACCGCGACTCGGCCCGCTGCGGGTCGATCCTGCACTAAGTGTGTCCTCCATACCTCGGCATATGAACCGCATGGCCTACGGCTCACCACAGTCACGATAAGAGTCCCAAGGATTTCGTCCTCACCCGTCTCCGGATCGGACGATACCCGGAATCCATCGATTCATACATCCTCATGATCGACTCGGCCGATGATTGTCCAACCGGAACGGTGTCCTCCGACAAAACGGTTCCGACGGTCGGGACTGCATCGACCACAGTGGTTCAGCGGACTGTATTAGGAGTGGAGAGTAGCATGTCCAGCGGCTTTCGTCAAGCGCTTCCCCGAGCCGGCAATCGCCGAGGGGCCTCCGCGCCGGCCGTCACTTGTCCGTAGGAAACAGCTCGCATTGCTTCAGAAGGTCTTTCTTCGAGGACCGCTTGCCTCTCAAGGGATCGTCATGATCGCACAGCGACGGATCGATCGCGGAAAGAAAGCGGGAAGGTCCTGCAGAATGCGTCCGCCCGAACAGGGTTCGTTTCTCGGCACGAGATACGATCAGTTCTTCGGCCGCTCTCGTCATCGCGACGTACAACAGGCGCCGCTCCTCTTCTAGGTCCGCGATGGCGGCCTTCTCTTCGTCCATTGGTACGTACGGGATTATGCCGTCTTCGCATCCCGCGATGAACACCACCGGGAACTCCAGGCCCTTGGATGCGTGAATCGTCATGAGGGTAACCGCTTCCGCTCTGGGATCCAGTTCTTCGGCCTCCTCCCGAGGATCGGACTTGCGTGACCTCTGATAGGGAATTCCCGACTCTGCGAACGCGTCTTCCAGCGCATCTCCTACGGCGTTGAGGCGAAACAG
>JAVHLK010000140.1 GCA_031082285.1 Desulfomonilaceae bacterium | reverse complement strand
CCCGTTCATTCTTAGCCTGTTCATGCGGCAATATCAGGGCTACATCCATGTCGCTGTCGGTCCACTCGTTTCCAGTTGCATAAGAGCCGAAAAGGTAAATGCCCTGGACAGCGGGATAATGAGCGACAATAGTGTCGACGATAAGCGCTTCAATGGCTCCATTCATGACTTATACCCCGTCCATCCTCTTAATGTGCCCGGCCGACTTACCGCCTTGATCGGTTTCTCCCATGCAGGGACTGTCTCCGTAGCAACCGGCAGGATCAGTCTATCACAAACAAGGTATAACCGTTTACCTTGAGTTGCGGTACAGATCGAGATTATTCCTTCCTACGTATTGCCATAGGGCTACGACCTTCTCGGGGCAACCACGAATTTATCCACCATGTGGTTGGGATTGTAGGATTCCTTGGCCTTTCGCAATCCGGGAACCCCCAGATCCTGCTCTCGATTGACGTATGTGAGGTGTGCCCATTCCGCGGCGCAGAAACGCTGGTTGATCGCGACGTACAGTCCTGGAATTTCCGGGTTGGCCTTCTCGATGTGGATCACCGCGGTATCGCGATTAAGTTCCTCCCCGAGGGCAAACGCCTCCACTTTGGAATCGATCAGAATCGCTCCTCCCCGGTAGTCCAGGCTCTTGTAATGCTTCAGCGCTTCGTACACGGCCACATTCTCATCAGACAGATCCTGGTTGGACTCACAGTCCTTGAGCTCACACCAGTCCTCCTGGAGTTCCATGAAACTCTTCACCAGTTCCTCGTCCAGGCGACGGTATTCGAACTCATAATTCTTCACAAACTTGTTGAGATGATTCTTTTTCCTGTGGTATCGGTTGCCGGGCAGGTTGATCAGATCTTCCGACAGGTACACATAATCACTGTGATTTCTATCCGCGATGGCCCGGTACTCGTCCGGATCCACGTACCGTTCGACGAAGTTCCGGTCAACTCGAGCTATTCTCGGCTCCGTGGAGGTCCCGGTGAGGTTCTCGGACAGCGTTCGCAGCGCGGAAGCCTTGTCCCCGGGTCCAAAGGGCGGCAGACCAAACGGCGGCTCGGTCTCCGGTCGGAGGATCACGAGGATACAGTCCCCTTCCATCTTCCACACCGAATCGTTGCAGACCCGCCACATGAAGAGGTTCGTGAAGGTCAATTCCGACGTCCGCGGCGGGTCCTGGGCAAGGAATTCGTCAAAGACTTCCTTGTCTTTCAAGGTAAGTAACTTGAAATCGTTCACTTTGTTCCCCCGTCCGTCATAACTTTTTTCGATTATCCAACGATCTGGCAAGCGTAAGGGGGTCGGTGTACTCCAGAGATCCGCCCACCGGGATCCCGTATGCGATGCGGGTCACAGCGACGTCCCGATCCACCAACCTGTCTCGTATGTACGACGCGGTCGCTTCACCTTCAACCGTGGGATTGAGCGCGAGGATCACTTCCGTCACACGGTCCTTCTCCACCCGTTCCAACAGTTCGGATACCCGAATGTCGTTCGGGCGGATCGCGTCCAACGGGGAGAGCACTCCGTGGAGCACGTGATACATCCCTCGGAAATGCGCCGCCTTTTCAACGGCCATGAGGTCCAACGGGGTTTCCACCACACAGATCTTGTCGGAGTCCCTTCGCTGGTCCGAACAGATGTCGCAGGTCTCTTTGTCCGTTAAGTGAAAGCACTTGGAGCAGAGACGCAGCTTGTCCTTCACATCCTTGATCGCCCGAATGAGATCCTGAACCTCGTCTCCGGACGCGTTAAGCATGTGGAATGCGTAGCGAGTCGCGGTCTTCTCGCCCACTCCGGGAAATCGCTTGAGAACCCGGATCAGGTCTTCCAGTGGACCGACCATCAGCCCGTCAATCCTGGAATTCGGATTCCGCCCGAGAGCTTTGCCATCTCCTGACTCATGAGTTCCCGCGACTTGGTCAACGCGTCGTTGACCGCGGCAACGACAAGATCCTGCACGAGTTCGGCATCGCCCGACGTCAGCACGGATTCCTCTATCTTGATCGACAAGATCTCCTGAGCACCGTTGGCTTCTACCGTCACCATATCGCCCCCGGCGCTTCCCCGCACCGTCTTTGCCGCCAGTTCGTCCTGCATCTCGGCAATCCGTTGTTGCATTCCCTGGGCTTGTTGCAAGAGTTCTTTGAAGTTGAACACGGTATGATCCTCCGGTTTTTCATGCGGTAATCGATCACCGAGAAACCGACCCGTCGGCCTGCAATTCTGAGGAACCGGTCATTCTCGCCGCGGACGGCAACACGTGATAGTATTGCACGTTCATACGACCGGTACGGGGCGGGCCGCTCCTTGCGCGTACCCGCGCGAGCAACGGCATCACCTTACCAGAAGGGAGGCCTGCAGGCAATTCAACCATGAAGCGACCGCTCATTCTCCTGATCAACCCCTGGATTCACGATTTTGCCGCGTACGACTTGTGGGCGCGACCTCTGGGGTTGCTGGTCCTCGCGTCCGTCCTCCGCCGGCATGGATGGGAGCCGCGTCTGGTTGACTGCTTGGACCCCGAGCATCCTGAAATGAAATCGGTGAAGGTGAGACCTCACGCTCATGGTCGCTTTGCCAGAGCCGCGATTCCCAAGCCCAAACCCCTCGAGGATGTTGCGAGAACCTACAGCCGCTACGGTGTGGATCCGCAGATCGTGGAAAAAGACCTTGTCTCGATTTCGAGACCCGAGGCGATTCTTGTCACGAGCCTTATGACGTACTGGTATCCCGGCGTTCAGGAAGCGGTCTGTCTGGTGAGGAAGGTGTTCCCCGACGTGCCGTTGATTCTGGGTGGAGTCTATGCGTCGCTCCTGCCGAACCATGCAAGGTCCCATGCAAGGCCGGACGAGCTGGTGGTCGGCCCCGGAGAGGCCGCCTTGCCGCAGACCCTCCGCAGACTTACCGGCAAGGGAGATGCCGGGGCCGCAACCGATGCACTGGAATGCGAACCGGCACTGGACTTGATGCCGCATATGAGATTTCTCCCGTTGATCACGTCCAGAGGATGTCCGTTTCAGTGCACGTACTGTGCGTCACGGATCATTGTGGGTCGGTACGTGCGCCGCGACATTGGGGAGGTGATTCGTGAAATCCACGAAGCTCGGACTCGGTACGGGATTCGAGACATAGCCCTCTACGATGATGCGTTCCTGGTGAACGCTCCTTCTCACGCACTGCCCATTCTCGATCACGTCGCGGAACAAGTGCCGGGAATGCGCTGGCACGCTCCCAACGGGTTGCATGCATCCGCGATCGATCGTCGGGTTGCAACCGCGATGAAGCAGGCCGGGTTTGAAACCATAAGAATCGGGCTGGAGACTACCTCCAACCGGTTCCACGACGAGTCCGGAAGCAAGACGAACCTCCGGGATTTCTTGTCTGCCGTTTCAAACCTTAGAGAAAGCGGTTTTACCACGGAGCGGATCGGCGTCTATCTTCTTGTCGGCGTTCCGGGTCAATCGAAGGCGCAAATCGAGGATGATATAGCTTTGGTTCTCAAATCCGGCGCCCATCCGAAGCTTGCCGAGTACTCACCCATACCGGGAACCCTGATGTGGGAGCACGCCGTGCGAACGACTCGATACCCCATTGCGGACGAACCCCTTTTTCACAATTGCACGCTGTTGCCCGCCGCGGAGCCTGGTGTGGATTCAGCTTTTCTCCGGGACGCCCGCAAGATGATAAGGGAGTCCCTTTCCTCGCGTTCGTAGGCCGTGCGCCGGCGATCTCGTTGTTCCCGGGAGGAGCCCGGGAACGTGAAAGAGTCTTGACTTTCAGTCGCCAAATATTGACACTGCACGCTCATACTGGTAAAAATAAAGGTACTCCATCGCTTGATCTCAAGAATACATAGGCGGAAAGAGAGAATACAATGGCCCAACCGAAGGACGTGGTAGGTGCCGCGCTCGTCGTAGGAGGCGGAATAGCGGGGGTGCAGGCATCTCTGGACCTGGCCGAGTCCGGATACAAGGTGTACTTGGTCGAGAATCAGACGGGTATCGGCGGCCGCATGGCCCAGCTTGACAAGACGTTTCCCACCAACGACTGCTCTACGTGCATCTTTTCTCCCAAACTGGTCACCGTGGGACAGAATCCCAATATAGAACTCCTCTCGTACAGCGAGGTGGACGCCATCGAGGGTGAAGCCGGCCGTTTCAACGTAAGAATTCGCCAGAAGTCTCGTTACATCCGAAAGGACCGATGCAAAGCCTGCGGCGACTGTGCCACTGCGTGTCCGGTGCACGTGCCCAATGAATTCGACGAGAAACTCGGCAATCGGGCCGCAACCTATCGGCTCTTTCCCCAGACCATTCCTCAGACCTTCGTCATCGACAAGGCCGATCGGGCTCCGTGCGTGATGGCGTGCCCGGCTCACATCAACGTTCAGGGCTACGTCGCACTTATCAGCAAAGGCAAGTACAAGGAAGCGATCGATCTCATTTACAAGAGCTTGCCGTTGCCCGGAGTGCTGGGAAGGGTCTGTCCACACCCCTGCGAGAAGGTGTGTCGCCGGGCTGAGAAGGAGGCCGCGGTCTCCATCTGCAAGCTCAAGAGATTCGCCGCGGATCAGATCGACTACTCCGAGCTTACGGTTCCCGAGATCACCCCTCGCGAGGAGAAGGTTGCCGTAGTCGGGTCGGGACCGGCCGGACTCTCCGCAGCCTATTACCTCGCCCTCCAAGGTTTCAAGGCCGTGATCTTCGAATCCGCTCCGGTCTTGGGCGGCTGGTTGCGTGTAGGGATCCCCGAATATCGACTTCCGCGGGACGTCCTGGAAACCGAGATAAACCATATTCTCAATCTGGGAGTGGAGGCGAAAACCGGGTCGACCTTGGGCAAGGACTTCACGTTGGAAGACCTGAAGGCCCAGGGATTCAAAGCAACATACCTGGCCGTCGGGTGCCAGAAGGGAGCGAAGCTCGCTATTCCCGGCGAAGAAACCGAGGGTGTAATTCAGGGCGTGGACTACCTGAGAGATGCGGCACTGGGGAAGGCTCCAAAAGACATCAAGAAAGCGGTTGTGATCGGCGGCGGGAACGTAGCCATCGATGCGGCCCGTACGCTTCGAAGACTCGGGGCGGACATTACCGTCGTGTACCGGCGTTCCAGAAACGAGATGCCGGCCTTTGAAGAAGAGGTGACCGCGGCCGCTGACGAAGGCGTGAAGATCACGTTCCTGGCCGCTCCGGTGGAAGTTCTCAACGGTTCCGGCCGTGTGAGCGGATTGAAATGCATCAAGATGGAATTGGGACCTCCCGATCAGTCCGGCCGGAGAAGACCGGTTCCCGTTGCCGGGTCGGAATTCGTCGTGGATGCGGATGCGATCATCCCCGCGATCGGCCAGGTGGTCGACCCGGACTTCTGGGACAGCGTATCGGGTCTGAAACAGAGCCCGTGGAATACCATAGAAGTGGATGCCGTCACGTACGCGACCGCGATCGAGGGCGTATTCTCGGGCGGCGACGCGGGAACCGGCCCCGCGACGGTCGTGGAAGCCGTGGCCGCGGGACGGGAAGCAGCCGAATCCATCACCCGTTTTCTTAATGGTGAGGACATGGCCGCCGGTCGCCCCCTGTTCAAGACCAAGGCCAACCCCGAGTACCCGCCCATTCCCGAGATGAAGGCCGAGGCCAGAGCGGTCAATCCCGAGATCTCGATCTCGGATCGGAGCAACTTCAACGAGGTCGAATTGGCCTTTTCCGAAGATGAAGCGTTGAGGGAAGCGAACCGGTGCCTCAACTGCGGCGTGTGTTCCGAGTGTATGGAATGCGTCCGGGCCTGTCCGGCAGAGGCTGTGGATCACTCGTTGCAAGACGAATATCTCGATGTGGAAGTGGGCACCGTGATCCTCTCCACCGGATACGAGATGATCGATCCCGGAAAATTGCGCGGTGAGTTTTCCTACGGGACTGCACCCAATGTGCTGACCAACATGGAATTCGAGCGGATGCTGAGCGCGTCCGGCCCCAATGCCGGCGAGGTCAGGCGACCGTCGGACGGCGCCCATCCCAAGAAGGTCGCATGGATTCAATGCGTCGGGTCAAGGGACCCGGAGCGGGGCATGCCTCATTGCAGCGCCATTTGCTGTATGGCGTCCATCAAGGAAGCGGTCATCGCGAAGGAGCACGATTCCAACATCGAACCTACGATCTTCTACATGGATATGCGCGCGTACGGCAAAGACTTCGACGCGTACTATGAGCGGGCCAAGGCCAACGGTTCGGTTCGGTTTATCCGGTCCATGGTGAGCCGGGTGGTGGAGGATCCCCTCACGCACAACCTTGGCATCACGTATCTCGACGAGAATCAGAAGCTTCTCACCGAGACCTTTGACATGGTGGTGTTGGCCGTGGGGCTCAAGGCTTCGGAAGAATCCAAGCAACTCGCCAAGAAGATCGGCGTGGAACTGAATGCATCGGAATTCTGCAGCACCACGTCGTTCGGTCCGGTGGAGACCAACCGCGAGGGCATCTTTGCCGCAGGCATGTTCCAGGGCCCCAAGGACATCCCCCAGACCGTTATGGAGGCGTCCGCGGCCGCGGGTGCGTCGTCCCGGCTCTTGGCGTCCGCGCGGAACACCTTGGCCGTCAAGCAGGAGTTTCCGCCTCAGCGCGACGTATCCGAAGAAGAGCCACGTATCGGCGTGTTCATCTGCCGCTGCGGCATCAACATTGCCAATGTGGTGGACGTTCCCAAGGTGGTCGAGCACGTGAGGACTCTTCCTGATGTGGTGTTCGCGGATGAAAAGTTGTTTACCTGTTCGCAGGACACTCAGGAACAATTCCTGGAAATCATCAAAGAACACAACCTCAACAGGATCGTGGTATCGGCATGCAGCCCTCGGACCCACGAACCCATGTTCCAGTTGACCATGGAGAAGGCCGGGTTGAACCCGTACCTCTTCACCATGACCAACATTCGCGATCAGTGTTCGTGGGTGCACGCAACCCATAAGCCGGAAGCTACCGAAAAAGCCATGGATCTCGCTCGTATGGCCGTCGCGAGGGCTCGTCGGCTGGCGCCTCTCCAGAAATCCAAGATGGAGGTAGTGTCCAATGCACTTGTCTTGGGCGGCGGGGTCGCGGGAATGACCGCGGCGCTGAACCTCGGAGACCAGGGGTTCCAGGTCTACCTGGCGGAGAAGAGCGACAAGCTGGGCGGCAACGCGCTGTCGTTGGAAAAGACCATTCAGGGTGAGCCGATCACACCGTTCCTGACCGACCTCGTATCCAAAGTGGAAAACCATCCCAAAATCGAGGTCTTCAAGCAATCGACCTTCTACGACCTGTCCGGGCACGTAGGTCATTTCTCAGGGAAGATCTCGAATGGGAACGGTGACGAGCCGCGAGAGGTTGAGTTCGGAGCCGCGGTCATCGCGACCGGAGCGGTGGAATCCAAGCCCACGGAGTACCTGTACGGGGAGCATCCCGCGGTGGAAACTCAGCACTCCCTGGAAGAACGCATTATGGCCGGGGACCCGAAGCTCAAAGAGGTCCGGACCGCGGTGTTCATCCAATGCGTGGGGTCCAGATGCGAGGAGCGACCGTACTGTTCCAAGATCTGCTGCTCCGCGTCCGTGAGACTCGCGGCACGACTGAAGGAGATCAACCCCGACTGCAAGACCTACGTTCTCTATCGAGATCTGAGGACATACGGCCTGCTCGAGCAATTCTATACCGATGCCCGCCGGGACGGGACCATATTCATCAAGTACGATCCGGAAGAGAAACCCAGAGTGGAGGCGGCAGGCGACAAGGTCAAGGTTACGGTGCGCGATCCGATCGTGAATCGCGACATTACCATTCCGGCCGATCTGTTGACGCTTGCAGCTGCCATCGATCCCGCGGAATCCAATGGAGACCTGGGACGACTGTTCAAGGTCACGGTTCATTCCCAGGGCTTCTTCATGGAAGCCCACATGAAGCTGCGCCCGGTGGACTTCACGACGGAAGGCGTGTTCCTGGCAGGATTGGCCCACTATCCCAAACCCATAGACGAATCCATTGCTCAGGCGACGGCCGCGGCCCAGAGGGCTTCAATTCTGCTGTGCCAGAAGGAACTGAGCTTCCCGGGCGTCATTTCCAAGGTGGATCCGACCAAGTGCGCGGCGTGTCTCACCTGTGTGAGGCTGTGCCCGTACGGAGCTCCCTTCATCAACGAGGAGACTCACAAGGCCGAGATCGTGCCCGCTCTGTGTCAGGGATGCGGGATCTGTTCCTCGGTATGCCCCGGCAGAGCAATAGATCTGCAACATTTCAGAGACGACCAGGTGTTCCAGGAGATCGACGCATTGCTGGAAACCGGATCGTAAGAGAGATAGGAGAGTAAGATGCAGCAAGCCGGTTATGGCGTTCCGGCCGGTCAGGTAACTCCGCCCGCCGGAGACCTGGCCTCGGTGATCAATCAGTGTTACCAGTGCGGCAAGTGCTCCGCAGGATGCCCGGTGGCTTCCGAAATGGACCTATTGCCGCATCAGATGGTTCGCTTGGCGGTTCTTGGCGACGTGGCCCCCATTGTGGCTTCCAAGAGCATCTGGCTCTGCCTTACGTGCCACACCTGCGGCGCCCGATGTCCCAACGGCATCGACGTGCCCGCGCTGCTGGATCCGATCCGGCACCAGGTCCTCAAGAACAACGTGAGCACCCAGGAATCCAATGTGCCTCTCTTCCACAATACGTTCCTCAAGACGATTCGCATGTTCGGTCGGGTTCACGAGCTGACCTTGATCGGTTTGTACAAGTGGAAGACCAAGACCTTCTTCGACGACATGGATCTGGGCATGCAGATGTTCCGTAAGGGAAAGATTCACCTCCTTCCGCATCGATCGAGTCATTTGAGCGAGGTGAAGGAAGTCTTCAAGCAGTCTTCAATGAAATAGACGGTTGTCGTGCGGCAAGGGCCGGATAGTACGGAATTTCATAGTTGCCGTATCGTATCCGTGTGACTGCCCGCAGCGCCCCCGCGTCTGAACGAAGAATATCCCGCGGAACGCGGGAAGGCCGAAGGGGCAGGGACCGGCATGAAAGCTTGTGAGCAATCTCAAAGAGGATCGACAATGGAATACAGCTACTACCCCGGATGCTCCCTCGAGGGTTCGGCCCGGGAACTGAACGAGTCCTTCAGGACCGTCTCAAAGAAACTCGGAGTGACTCTGTTCGAGATTCCGGACTGGACCTGTTGCGGAGCATCTTCCGCGCACATGGTGGACGCGTACCTCGAGGCCGCCCTCCCCGCAAAGGATCTATTGACGGCTGAGAGAATCGGTAAGGATGTGGTCGCGCCGTGCGCAGGCTGTCACGTGAGAATGAAGGCGGCTTCACGACGTATCCTGGAAGACGCGGATCTCCGGGCGAGGTTTCCGTTCAAGGGCGAGATAAAGGTCTTGTCCGGCCTGGAGATGCTCCATGGGCAGGAAATCCTTTCACGAATCAAGTCGTCTACCATCAAGCCCCTGGAAGGCCTGCGGGTCGTACCCTATTACGGATGTCTCGCGGTTCGCCCCCCGGAAGTGGTTGAACCGGACAGTCCCGAAAACCCCATGCAGATGGACCACATCCTCGAGGCAATCGGCGCCGAGGTACTTACCTGGCCGTACAAGACCGATTGCTGCGGCGGATCCATGGCCTTGACCCGCACCGACCTGGTGCTCAAGCTGTCCCGCAAGATCCTTGACATGGCCCTCGCGGTCGGAGCGGATGCGATCGTCACCATGTGCCCCATGTGTCAGGCGAATTTGGATACTCGACAAGCCGACATTTCACGACAAGCCGGCAAGGCCTACCAGATGCCGATCCTGTACGTCACCGAGCTGATCGGCGTCGCACTCGGCGGCACGGATACTCGTCAATGGTTTGCCAAGCACATGGTGTCCGGCGAGAACATGCTGGCGGGCAAGGGATTGATCTGACCGGAATTGAGGTCGTCGATTCGATCGAGCACCGGGGGGGGAAGTACCTTCCTTTGGTCGGTTCTCATGGAAAATATATCCGTTTTCTCATTAGGTGCGCCCCCGTGAAAGGGCTGAGGTGCTGCAGGCGAGGCGACCGTGTCGGGCCTCCCCGTCTGCTCCCGATGGTCCAAATTGCTTGACGTGTCCCGGGTAAGTGTGATTAAATAGCTGATATTGAAGATTGGTTTTCGTGAAGGGCTGCATGAAACTGAACGGCTTATCGACAGGTGCACTCGTGGGCATCGTCATCGTGACGATGCTGTGCGTTGCAGGTGTCGGCCCTGCGAAAGCCCAGTCATATGGATCTTCCCTCGGTTATTTCAGCTCGTTCGTCCCGTTGATGACCACCATAGAACAGTACTTCGGGCCAATCCTGCCGCCCGACGGTCTGGGGAACAGCTTTCGCTCCGAATTCGGCACCGGTCTTGCCGCAGCTCAGCTCCAGTCGGCGATCCTTTCTAGGAAACGCGAGGGTGCTGAGGATTTGCGTATTGCGGCTCATTTGGATAAGCAGCCCCTGCGGTTGGATATTTTCGGCAATCTGCGGATCTGGCGGCTCGGCCTTCGCGCCAACTACTGGAATTTCGACTCGAGGAGCAAGATGCGCAATGCCGGGAGCTTTGATCTCTCCGGGTTGATACTGGGCGGAGATGTCGACCTGATCTGCCAACCATGGTTCACCGCGGGGGTTCAGACCGATTTTTACTTTTTTGACCCTCGCTTCCAGGGGAGGGTGTTGTATGGTCTGACAAATGAGACTTTTACCCTCGACGTGAAAGGCGAGCGGCCCATCACCATTGGGACGTACGCGCGGTACGTGCCGCCGGAAATCCTCAATTTCCCCCTCCATGTGGAAGGGTTCTTCAAGGCATCCCTCAACAGCACGGCCCTCACCTCGTTCGGAGCACGTCTTGTGTTCAGACCGCAGATCTACCGGTTCGACATTGCGTGCAGGCTCCTCGCGGAGAAGACATGGGTACAGTACAGTGCCGCACCTCGAACTCAGTTACTTGGCCTCGACACAGCGGAAGAGGAATGGTCGCTCGACGTGGAATACAACCTCTTCGGCATCGATCTCGCGGTGTACTTCTGATCCCGGTCTCATC
>JAVHLK010000013.1:61558-71704 GCA_031082285.1 Desulfomonilaceae bacterium | reverse complement strand
CCCTCTCACTGCAGCCACGTCCCCCGATCGGGCGGCTTCAATAAGCTCCGCACCCGGCCGTAACCGACTTTCACGTCGTTTGAATTCATATTCACGCAAACTTATCATGCGCGTTCCTCCGGCGTCTTGGGTCATCATTGACCTTTCCGAAGTTCAGTTTTCCGTATTAAGATAAGTATCTCATGAGCGACGTGCGAGATTTCCGTTAACATCTCGGTCATCGCGCCGGGATTGCCCTATGGCCGGCACGACGCATATAGAAGTTGCCAGAAGTTTTGTCCGATTTGCACTGCCTGTGTCGTTCCCGGGCAAATCCCCCCAACCCCCTTTGACAAAGGGGGAGTAAGGGGGATTTCTCCATACCAAGCCCGGGAACCAGACTTCAACTATCGGTCATTTCTTCCGGCAACGGTTATTTATAATGACTAACAATAACCGTTTCGCGATGGGTTATCAATACAATCTTCGGTTATCGGCCGGCGCCGTGTAAGAAGAGGGGCCGACTTGCATCCACGCGTTGCCCTCGGGCGTGCCCTACGGAGTCCGAATCAAAGTTTCTTGAGATCGGAGCTCGGGACGGGGAGCAACTCGGCCTCCCGTGCTCGGTAGACTCCGTTGGGCACCGTGTCGCGCAGGACTACTGCGCCGGCACCTATGACGCAACGGGAACCGATATGGATTCGATCTCTAATGGTCGAGTTCGGTCCGATAAACGCATATTCGTCAATGGTGAGATTGCCGGCCAGCGAAGCACTCTGTGAAATGAAGCAATGGTCGCGGATTACGGTATTCTGACCCATATAGCAACATGCGCCGACGATCACGTTGTTTCCGACCCGCGAGGATGTCCGGATTACGGTGTTCTCACCGATAAAGCAGTTCTCTCCCAATTCGATATTCCCGATGAGACTCGCCCGCGGGCTCACGTATGTAACCATGCGATAGTTCTTTCGCTTACACAGGGAGTATAGTTCGGCTCGCACCTGATTTATCCCGCGGTACCCCACCGCGACGAACATTGCGAACCGATCGGAAGGAAAAGCCTCTTCGACTCGCTCGAAAGGGACGACATCAAGACCTTGGAACGTGGTTTTCGAGAGATACTTCTCGTGTATGGTGAAGCCGCACACCTCGTAACGTCCATCGTGTTTCAACGAGGCATGCACGACTTCAGCGAAATCTCCTATTCCAAATATCACGATGCTCGACATCACATGACACCCTGTCGGCTCTGCCGCATGGTACCCGTGTTCAACGGGAACCGTTTGACGCTTTTTGTTGAGATTCGTCCCGGTCTCCCTGCGCGGGAGACCTACCGGCAGCGCCACTGTTCGATCGATCGTAGGTCCGCCGGACGATGGTGAGAGGACGATCCTTGGTTTCAATGAGAACTTTTGATACGTAAATCCCGACGATCCCCACACAGAGGATGATCAGGGCTCCGAGGAACCATAACGAGACCGCGAGGTACAGGAGCCCGGAAATCGGGACGTGAAAGAACACTCTGCCGGCGACCATGACTACAAGGGCGGTTCCAGACAAGAACGTGAACAGAAGGCCGAGATAGAAGATCAGGACCAGGGGTTTTTCACTGAAAGACGTGATCGCGTTCAGCAGGAGATCCATTTTTCGGCTGAACGTGTACGTGGTGCGTTCCTTGGCTTCCTTTGGAACCGTCATCGGAACCTGGCGATAGCCGGTAACGGCGCACAGACCTGCGAGATAGACTCCTCGGTCCTTGTGTTCCAGCAGACTGTCGCAGAAATTTCTTCTCATGAGTCGCACGCCGGCGATGTTTGGGGACACGGGGCAGTGACTGAGCCGGTTGAAAAGTCTGTAGAAGAGATCTCCGGAAATCTTCTCCCAGAGGCCTCCTTTGCGAGCGGCCTGAACGCCGTACACCGTGTCTGCATCGGTCCTCGCCAGCTCATGGTACATTTCCGGCAGCACCTCGGGCGGGACCTCCAGATCCGAGTCGATGATGAAGATCATATCTCCCCGTGCGCGTGCCATGCCTGCGAGGAGAGCCTTGTGGTGTCCGAAATTTCTTGACAGCTCGATGACCTTCACCCGCTCATCGAGAGCATGGATCGACAGGGCGATCTCCAGTGAATCGTCCGGAGAACCGTCGTCCACCAGCACGATTTCGTAATTCGAGGTGATCTGCCTCGCGGCTCTGCCGACCCTCCGGCAGAATTCTTCAAGTGAGCGGGCCGAGTGATATAAGGTGGTGACGATGGACAAATCCATGTGAATTGGGAATGAATCCCGCCTCCTCAAAGTCCCGGACGGCAACTTTCCGCAACTGCTGCCGCGACCACTCTATTGTGCGAGAACATACACGCCTCTCTCCGGTTTGCCGGCGACTAAGCCGTCGGCCGGCGAAGCTTGAGAGAAGACCTACGTTTGTGTGGCGCAAACTCTTGAGAGATCAACTCTAGTTCGCTTGCCAAGGTTGTGTCAAGGTTCTCTTAATTCCGGCCCATGACAAACACGGCCGGTGCGAACTTAGGACACTGTCTTGCGGCACGTGTCGGAAAAGAACTCCGGAGGGATGCCCGTCGAGCCGGCGGTCGAACCCTCTTGATTGCGGCCGTCCCCCGTTCCGGCCGAAATCGCGTGTGCCGGAAAACTGCGCCCACGGCTGGATCCGGTCGTCATAGGAATCAAGGCATATCCGAAGTCTCCCTCATGTTCGAGGGACTTACTCCCACTCTCTTGATATGAAGTGACGGAACTTGTCCCTCTCTTCGATCATGGAATCCACACCATAATCACTCCCAACGGTCTTGGCTTCGTTCGACGGCGCGGGCCTCGCTGTCCGGAAGTTCAATCTTGGAGACAAACGTCTTGAACTTCAGCTTCCCGTCTCGCGCAAAATCGACCAGACGAATTTCGACGTTTACCGGTTCCCCCAGAAGCGAACGAATTTCTTGCTCGGTTTCATCGAGGAAACTTTGTCCAACAGGGGGGGTATTGACTGCAAGCTCGACAATTAAGTCGCCGGTCGACTCCTGAACGACCCTCCATTGATCCACCATAGGCAGCCGCTTAAGGGCGGTTTGCAGCGCCAAGGGCGACATGCACCGTCCACTGGGGAGCTTGATCAGGTCATTTTCCCTTCCCTTGACCGGTCCGATCAGAGGAAACGCACTCCCACACGAGCACCTACGGAGATCGAAATCACACAGGTCTTCAAGTCTGTAGCGGAGGAATGGCATTGCATAGCCATACAGAGAGGTCACGACCGCATGCGCGTCCGGCTCCGCCTCGGAACCGGACGAACTGTCCAGGCACTCGAACACGAAATGGTCCGCGCACAAGTGGAGGCCTTCGTGCGCGTGACATTCCCATGCGAGAGGCCCGAATTCACTGGACCCGTACAGATCGAAGCAGTCCGCGTCCAGTTCATCGTTGAGTCGGTCTCTCAGTACGTCATCCAAGACCTCCGCGGTGCCGATCAGGATTCGGGGACGAATGATCTCACGAAGAGGCTTCTTCAGATAGTGCATCACCGCGCGCAACACGGAAGGGTAGAACCAAAGAATGGTGGGCTGGAACTCCTTGAGCCGGCGTACCTGATCTTCAAGCGAAAGAGAAAAAGGAATTACCGTCCTCCTGAACAAGCCGAGCCGATGATGGATCCGACGCGGCATGGGCCAAACCGGGCCGAGAATGCACAGGCGGTCGGTCGGTCGGAAACCAATGGATAGGAGCGATGCCATAAACAACATGAAGTAAGTCCTCTGTTCGCTCCTCGTCCGATAAGTCGCAAAAGGTTCCCCGGTCGTCCCGTTACCGGTAATCGTCACACACGAGCCAAGATCAGCCCACCGTGCCGTGATGTTGTTCAGACCGGCGGCCCTCAGGTCTCTCTTGGTCGTTATCGGGAGCTTTGGCAGATCCTCCACGGTCCGAATGTCGTCCGGCCCCAGCCCTGCGGAAAGAAACAGAGAACGATAGTACGGGACGTGGTCAAAGGCATTTCTGACCACGGACCGCAGTCTGTCGTTCCTGATCCTCTCAAGCTCTTCTGAGGCGAGCCGGCGGGTTCGCAGTATTCGTGCAAGCTCCCAGACCGAACCAACCATGGAACAACCTCACTTCCCCGAAACGGGAACGGCATACAAGCCGGCATCCGGTCAGGGCGTCGATCGCCGGCTTCCGCCGTTGGAGACAATAACCCGAAATTTCGAGCTTGAAACTGACGGGTCCTTTTTCGTCACGACCTCGACCCGGACCGGCTCTTTGAGGTAGTCCCGGATCTTGGTCCTGACCGTTTCCTCGGTAGAGGGGTCCCGCCCTTCTCTCATCACAAGCTCGACTCTGAGAAGATCCGTGGCCTCCTGGACGAACCTGAACTGATCTACCTTGTTAAAGGACGACATCAGATTAAGTAACTCCAGTGGAGGCATTATTCGGCCGCTCGGAAGCCGGAGGACCTCCGTTTCCCTCCCCATGGGCGGCGCCATGAGGGGAAGCGGCGAACCGCACGAACACTTCGCTTCCTTGAGCATACCCAAGTCGTTGAGGTTGTAGCGAATAAAAGGCATGGCAAACGAATAAAGGCTCGTCACGACGATTGTGCCCGTGTGGTTGAAGGGCAATGGGTTGAGGTCGCCATCCACGCATTCCACGATCAGGTGATCCCCGTTTATGTGAAGCCCTTCATGGGCCTTGCACTCCCACGCGATGCGCCCGAACTCGCACGCCCCATAAAAGTTGAACAATTCAGTGTCCAGTTCGGTTTTCACCCTGTTCCTTAAGTGTGGGTCAAGGATCTCGGCATTGGTGATGAGAATCCTGGGATTTACAACTTCCCGGAAAGGCCCCTCGACAAAGTGCATAAGGGATCTCAATGCACTCGGCCATGTCCAGAGGACCGTGGGACGGAGCTCTCTCAATCGACGGATCTGTTCCTCTATCGGTCGGGACACGCGAACGACTTCACGTTGAAATAGTCCGAGTCTCGTATGCAGGCGTCGAGGTGCCTCCCATTCAGCGATCAACATCACGAAGCGATCCAAGGGTCGAAGACCGGCCGTGAGAAGGGCCGCCATCTGGAACTGAAGTCTTGTTCGCTCTTCCGACCGCGTGCGAAACACCGCAAATGGTTTTCCCGTGGAGCCCGAAGTGGTGCGCATGATACATCCGGAGACGTCGACCCGCCTCGAAATGGTATTGGCCATGCCGGCAGCCCGGAGATCGTCCTTCGTGGTGACGGGGACTTTGTGGAGATCGTCGGCGGAACGAATGTCTTCCGGCGATATTCCCGCGGCTCGGAAGCGATCTCTATAGTATGGGACATGCTCGTAGGCATTTCGGACGACCGCTCTCAGCCTTCGATCTCGAAGCGCCTGATGGCTGCTCATTGGTCTCCGCCGTCCCACGACGATCTTTCCGAGTTCTATGATATCCCGCACCATTGAACGCCCCATTACTTGCGAACTTCAACCCGCCGCGTCATCATGTGAACCGACCAACGACGACTTGATTATGAACCGTTTCCCGGAAATCTCCCGCTCGATGCCCTCGACAATCTCAATCTTCACGGTCATACGTCCGTTCAGGAATTCCTCCAGCCGCAACCGAAGGAACTCGCAAAACGATTCGGATAACAGGGAAGTGGGCACGAGCTTCAAGGTGACCTCGTGGGGATCGGTCTGCACAAACTGGTACTCCACGAGATACGGGGCGGCATTGCACACGCTGCACAAGAAGTGACCGAGCGTCCCCGAAGACACCGTACGGCCCCCCGGAACTCGAAGCACTTCCACCATTCGACCCTCCAACCGTTCAATGGCGGGCAAACCCCTCCCGCACGAGCACGATTCAGCTGCGAACGCGATGTCTCCCGTATCGTAGTTGATAAAAGGCATTACGTAATTTGACAGGTCCGTTACGACCATTCGACCTTTGTGCCCGGGTTTCGCATCGGTACCGTCCTCGGCAACGACTCGGACCACCGCCCGGTCGCTGTTTGTATGCAACATTCCTTGATTATCCGGGCACGTTTGGGCGACAAAAGGTATTTCAAGGGATCCGTAATGATTCACGATTCTGCAGCCGAAGGCTTCACCCATGAGTCGTTCGTCGACCGGCGACAGGGTCTCGGCATATGAGATAACAACACATGGGGGCCGCCGGCAGGGACTCCCACGCTCCAGTATCTGAGCGGCGAGACGCGCTGCATACGATGGAAACGCCCAGATATAATATCTTCCTCGGCCGGCTACTCGCCGAACTTCCCTCTCGAGCCTTTCCACGTTGAGGCTTTCGCCGGCCAAGAGTGCCGTCCGTTCCCCAAGGATCGTCCTGCGCACCGACTTGCGGAGGGACGCGCGAATACCCTGCTCCCCGTAGAAGTGAGGCGCAATGGCAACCCGGATCCCGGGGGTCCACGGACTCAAGCCGGCCCAGTCCCAAAAAAAGAGGTAGGAACTACGGACGATATCCATGCGCTCCCGATCGGTGTAGAACTCCAGAGGCATGCCGGTAGATCCCGAGGTGATCTTTTTCTGAACTCTTTCTCGTTTGAGGTTTTGCAGCGTGATACGAGACGGGAAACTTTTCCTTATGTCGGCCTTCGTGGTGATCGGGAGGAGGGAAAGGTCTCCAATGGATCGAATGTCGGTCGGGAGAAGACCCGCCGTCGTGAAGAGATCCCTGTAATAAGGCACGTGTTCGTATGCATGACAAAGCAATCCCTGGAGCCTCGCAAGAGAGCGAGCCTGGAGCTCGGCCCGATCACGCCACTGGAGCGCCTTTAGTTCAAGAAAGTCGGACCAGAACGTGTGGCGGGTCAGACGCTCATGTAATGGAAAAATCAATCCGGGAAGCACCCACGAGTAAAACAGAACACACACTCCCGCACGGCCCAAGGTCCGTTCCTCCAATCCACACGGAAGTCTGCGGATATCCCTATTCCTTTGCCGTGCTCCTCAACGATTTTCTTGACCGCAATCTCGAATTCGAGCGGGTCTCCCTGATGGACGAGCATCAGATCAGCTTCCCTGCCACATTACCCACTCGTCTGTTCTCCTGTCAACGGCAATCGGGCCGTGATTACGGGGACATGAACATTGAACATCGGCTCACTCTGTTGCCGCCCTCCGTCAGCCGGCGACAATCCGCACGTGTCGAGCACAAGAATTCCGACAAGGACCTCGCATGTCTAAAGATTCGACTTGACCACAAAACGCTTTCCCGACGGCTCGACTTCGACCCGATCTACAAGCTCAATGTGGAAACGCACTTCCCGCTCCAGCAATTCCTCAAACTTGTGTTTCAACATCGTTGAAAAATCCTTGTTGAAAAGGCGCGTGGGGACGATCTTCAGTTCCACATCCTCTGGACCGGTCTGGACGAACTGATACTCCCACACATAAGGAACCGCGTCCCACTCAAGGCAAAGAAAGTCGCTGAGCATTCCGGAAGAGTATGACAATCCCGTGGGAGTCGTCACCGCCTCAAAGGTGCGTCCCTCCACACGCTCCAGTGTTGGGAAGCCTCGTCCGCACGTACACCGATCGCCTTTGACGGCATAATCTCCTATGTCGTAATTGATCAGCGGCATCACGTAGTTGGAGAAATCAGTGATGACTATCCGACCTCTTTCACCGGGCCGGGCATCGGTTCCATTCTCTTTCACCACGCGAACCAATGCGCGTTCACTGTTCACATGGAGCACGTCCGGATTGTCGGGGCAGGTTTGCGCGAGAAAGGGAAGCTCCTGGGTGCCGTAGTAATTGAACACCGGACATTGAAATGCCGTCTGTAATATGTCGCGATCGAATGCTGAAAGAGTTTCAGAGTATGATATGAGGGCGGAAGGATATTCAGGAAGGCATACCCCCCTCTCATCCATTTCTCGGGCCAACCGAGCGGCCCGTGACGGAGGAGTCCAGATAAAATAGCGCGTACCCTTCCCCAAATTGCGAACCTCTTCCGCCAATCTTTCCGGCTCCAGCATGTGGGCTTCCATCGCGATGAGCCGTTCGCCAAGTACGAGACGGCGGATAAGTCGTGAAAGCACGGAACGTAATCCCGATTCGAACCGATGATGGGCGGGTGAAACAATGTGGAATCCGGGAACCCACGGCGCGATTCCGGCCCAGCTCCAGAGAAGCAAGTACGAACTTCTCACGGTATCCATACGCCCCACGTCCGCGTAGAACTCGAGAGGGAAACCGGTTGATCCCGAGGTACGTCCGGTCTTGTACCGTTTGGTTGGTAGGTTTTCCGCGGTGATTCTGCCGGGAAAATTGGTTCGAACATCGGGTTTCGTAGTGAAGGGAACTCGCTCCATGTCGGGCAACGACGCAATGTCATGAGGTCTCATGCCGGAGCCAAGGAAGACTTCCCGATAATAGGGGACATGTTCATACGCGTGGATAATCAGCCTCTTGAGTTTGCCGAGTGCCCGCTCTTGGAGTTGTTCTTCAGACGCCCACTGAAGCTTTTTCAGTTCCAGGAACTGAGACCAGAACCTGTGACGGCTGATACGCTCGTGGACAGGGAAAAAAATGTGGGGAACCAACCAGTTGTACACACCCTCACTCCGCGGCTCGCGTTCCGGAATCCCGGCCGGCATCACTCGGACCCGATACCGGACATTTTTTCAATCGGGTGACGAGAATTATCACAAAGGTCGTTGTGTTGATCGCGGTGTGACCTTAACGGGGCAATATATGGGTCGACTCATGCAACGGGGACCGCCGCGCCCCTTAACCAGTTCAGAGCCCTCAATGGAGTGAACGGTCACACCATGAGCGATCAACCGGTCTCTGACGCGACCGCACATGTCATAATAAATGATGCTCCCGTTGCCCAAGCACACGCAATTGCAGGACTGAAAATACACCGACTCTTCAGCGGTGGTATCGATTACCGTCATGCCCAACGAGTCGAACATTGCCCAGATATCGAAAGGTCGTCCGCCTCCCTCATCCAGGAGAGTACCGTGAAGAATGCTTTCCCGATCCGCAATGACGACGTTTGGTGCGACCGGTAGGAGACCTCCGTCAAGGTTTATCCGCCGGCTCGCAAGGGACAACGCAATGATCTCGTCCAGGTAGGTCGGTATAAGCGTGCGTTGGAGAAAATGTGCGGTTTCAAGGCACGTCCTCCGGCCGTAACCAAGCAACAGGGTCCTTCGTCCTTCACGGGAAAACGGGACGAAGTCGCCCCCTTCGAGGAACAGTCCATCGGGAACGCGAATGATTTCCTTCAACCCCAGCCTATTTGCGGCCACTTCCATGGCCGTTGTTTCGCTGCGACGCAACTGCGGCTTCATTCGGCCTGCGATATAGCCCTCAGGAACCCAGGGGAGCGTCATCAAAGAGTCACGTGTGAAGACCTGGTTTGGATTTCCCGCAACGGCTTCATACGCCGCATGGTCGCCGATGATGTCCCGCAAACGGAGTACCTCGGACCCATTGCCGCGTAACGCGCTCACGAAGGCCTGGTACTGCCTGGCGTAGTCACGGGAACTTGGAATGGAACGAAACAGCAATTCCTCTTCTAAGTCGACGTGCCCCGGTACTTCCGTCAGCGCATGAAGTCCTCCGGATTCCACCGGATCATGCACGATCACGGCCTCCGGCCTAGCCGCAAACTCGCTTATTCCGGTCAGAACAGTGAGCGACGGGGCCATGATCTGTTGAGCGTGGAGGCCGCCAACCTCAATTCGCGACTTTTCCATTACACCCTCGTCCGAGCTTTCAGCCAACGGCCTGCGTCATCAGTGCTGCTTACGACTCTTCTTCCCTTTTCGAAGCTTCTTGACGTTGTGCTTCACCGGCTCGTACAGCACCGGATATGGTTGAACGCAGTCAGGAGCGTATCCCGGGAATCCCGGATGAGGACCGTACACGGGGCCTCCACCGTACCGTGTTTGCCACTGTACGATCTCCGATAGACTGACCCCCTCGATCCGAGGCTCTTGGCGGCTCTGAGCCCGCACCTCGGTTGTATCCCAAACCGCCGGCAGCCACGCACATAAGGCCAACAACATCAGACTGATGAAAAGTTTCATAAGGCATCCCTCTATATTCGGTTCCAGGTCTCGTCAATTGTACCCTGCCACGACGAATCACGGCAACAAGAATATCTACTTGACTCACTGGAAAAGTGGGATAGACCTCT
>JAVHLK010000013.1:32177-61552 GCA_031082285.1 Desulfomonilaceae bacterium | reverse complement strand
GACGAATCACGGCAACAAGAATATCTACTTGACTCACTGGAAAAGTGGGATAGACCTCCTTTCCGTATCTCGACACGCGCCGGCGGTTCCACGCGTCAAGGCGGGGAACCGCGGAATCTTCCTTCGGCGAGGTCTCTTGCCGCATATAGATCAGCGGGGCAGCACTCCAAGAGGTCTCACATCGGGTCGACAACAATGGCCTGACGGCGAGTAGGATCGAAGGGATCCGCACACGCGTCCGGATGTGGGTCCATTATTGAAAAAAAAAGATTCAGGCTGCATTGTCGGCATATTCTCAATAGGTATCGACTCCCTTCCCCAGCCCCGCACAGAATACTAGTCCCCTTCCCGTCCTTACGGACGTTGACTTATGAGCTAAGGGCGTTGTATTCTCAATGAGCAGAACATCGCCGGCAATCCGGCATATAAGTCGTGCACTCGACTTCTCTGGTCGGTCATGAGGGCGACCCGTCTCTTCCGGCCATTACACACTCCGTTGATATTCTCGGCACAAGCCAACGTACACGGTTAAGGGATCGTCTAAGAATCCCGAGTCCCGTAGAGCCTTGCAGTGTCCATGGGACATGGACGCGCGGCTCAATTGGACAGGAACTTGGGCACTGCTTAAGGAAAAGAGGAGCGTCTTGTCTGCACACTACGATTGGGAAAAGTTAGTCCGACGGATGGAGCTGTTGCTGCGGCTGAAATCATTTCCGGTCGCGTTCAAGATGCTGGAGAGCAAGGCCGACCTTGAGGAAATACCCTTCATAAGAAGACCGAAGGAGCCTGTGACCCTTTGCCAGCTCATTACCCGCGTCAGAAATTTCGACTGGACCGTGGGTGCCGAGGCGCGAGATTTCGTCGGTCCGGTCTGCCCGTCGATCATTGGGTTGTCCGACACGCCCGAACTCGTTAAGGACGGCACGTTCCGCAGCATCGTATGGGTAAGGACCAAGGCCGACGGCAAGAAATACGAGGAGTCCATTCCTCGCCTTCCGCTGGGCACGTATGAGGCCGTGGCGATGGCTCCCTTGGTCTACAACCCATTCGATCCGGACATTGTACTCATTTACGCAAATCCAGCTCAGATGATTCTGTTGATAAACGCCCTGCAGTTCGAAGACTATGAGGTGATGCAATTCTCTTGTGTGGGCGAGTCCTCCTGCTCGGATGCCATTGCCAGGTGTTACTTGACCGGCAAACCCTCCCTCGCGATTCCGTGCTACGGTGAGAGGCGCTACGGACACGCGCAAGACGAGGATCTCGTGATGGCTCTGCCCCCGGATCTCATGGCAAAGGCCCTGAGAGGCCTGGAAACCTTGTACAAGCGCGGTATTCGTTATCCCATCAGCTATGCGGGAGCAGAGCGTGATTTGACGACCTCCTATCCGGTGGCCTACGGCGCTCTGGATCAACTGACCGCCATTCGGGGACAAGACAATCGGCTGCTCGTGGGCGTAACAGGCGGTATTGCCTCCGGAAAGACGACTGTTGCAAACATGCTGCGGGAGATGGGCGCGGCCGTCATAGATTTTGACGTCATCTCGAGACAGGTGGTTGAACCGGACAAGCCTGCATGGAAGCAGATCGTCGAGTATTTCGGGCGGCAAGTGCTTCAGGAAGACGGTAACTTGGATCGAAAAACGCTCTCCGAGATCGTCTTCAATGACTTGGAGAAGAGAAAAAAGCTGGAGAGCTTTATTCATCCGCAGATCCACGTGCAGTTCATTTCACAGCTCAATGACATCACGGCCCGCGATCCCGACGCTATTGTGTTGGTGGTTGTGCCGCTGCTTATTGAGCTGAATCTGCAGTATCTCTTTCATGAACTGCTGGTCGTACACGTGCCCCAGGAGATACTGGCGGAGCGCCTTGCACTTCGGGACGGCATCAGTAAGCAAGAAGCGGAAAACATACTCTCGTCGCAGCTCCCCATTGACGAAAAAGTGGGGTACGCGGATTTCGTTATCAG
Source organism: Desulfomonilaceae bacterium (assembly GCA_031082285.1). Lineage (GTDB taxonomy): Bacteria > Desulfobacterota > Desulfomonilia > Desulfomonilales > Desulfomonilaceae > JAVHLK01. The sequence continues at coordinate 59,580 of JAVHLK010000013.1, read as the reverse complement.
CAATGAGGGAACGCTTGAGGACACCGCTCGCGCGGTGAGCACACTGTGGGAAGACCTCAAGAAGCGGCAACAGGAAAAGACGAGACGGTAGAGGAGAGGACCGCGGCACACGAGACCGAGAAGCCCGAAGACCTTTGGGAACGGCTCCGAGAAGAGCGGCCTCCCCGGATGTGACGGACTCTTCAAGTCACTCATCGACGGCGCTTTCCACGACCATGTATGCAAATGTTTTTCTTCGGGGACTACCATGACGCGCAGGGACATCGACACCCGGATTACGGTCCTGGTGGACAACAACGTTCGGCCGGATCTGGGCCTGCTCGCAGAGCACGGTTTTTCGGCCCTCATCGAACGCGGCCCCGACAGGATTTTGTTCGACACGGGCCAGGGCCAAGCATTGCCTTGGAATGCCGGCATTTTGGGGGTGGATCTGGCGGGCATCGACACCGTGGTGCTGAGTCACGGCCATTACGATCACACCGGCGGCTTGCCCCATGTCGTACGACACAACCCCGGAGTGCGCGTCGTGGTCCATCCCAAGGCTCTTGAACCTCATCTCGCCCTGAAGGAGAACGAATCGGTCCCGCACGACGTAGGTATCCCTTACCGGCCCACGGTGGTGGAAAAGGCGGGGGCAAGGTTCGATCTGAAGACGGAGTTTGCCGAGATAGCCGGAGGCGTCTTTTACACCGGATATGTTCCCCGGATTCTCGCGGCGGAGCCCGATAAGAGGCTCCTCGTTCCGGGCAGGGGAGGGTGGCGACCGGATCTCATGGAAGACGACGTGTCCCTCCTGCTCGATACGCCCTCGGGATGGGTTGTCTGTTTTGGATGCGCTCACGCGGGCGTGCGCAACATCCTGCACCACTTGAAGGATCATTTGGAGATTACGTCCATATGGGGCGTGCTGGGCGGAACCCATCTCGGATTCGCCGCCGAATCGGAGACATTCGCGGTCATCGAGGTGCTGGAAAGCTTCCGGGTGCAATTCGTGGCAACGGCCCATTGTACGGGAGCCGGGCCGAATCGAATCCTCAAGAACCACTTTGGAGACCGTTTCCATGCCGCCCACGCGGGTGCCGTATTCGAGTTCTGAGGAATCGCCCGCGTCGTGGTCGAACCACCATAGTACCGCTCCTTGAAGGATGCGGACGCCTTCTCGTTTGTCATTGCGAGCCCGACTGAAGGGAGGGAACGTCAATCTCAGTGCTTCATGAATGGCGGGCATGACCAAATGGCCGCGGATCCCCCGTCCGGGGAGGCGTAAACAGGCACGAGCGGTCATGAACGATCATTGAGCGGAAGGGTGAACCTGAATGCGCTGCCTCTGCCGAGCCCGTCGCTCTCGACCCAAATCCGCCCGCCGTGCAATTCGACAAACTTTCGGGCCAACGACAACCCGAGACCCGTTCCTTTCTGCAGCCGAGAAAGGCCTGAGTCCACTTGCTCAAAAGCCCTGAAAATGAGTGACGTGTCCGACGGGTCGATTCCTATGCCGTTGTCGCAGACGCTGACGATCAGATCGTCGTCGACTCGTTGTGCTTCAACCCGTATGACGCCCCCCTTCGGGGTGAATTTCGTCGCATTGGAGAGGAGGTTGAACAGAACCTGTCTCAGCTTCAGTTTGTCGGCCCGGACCGTGATTCCTTTGACCTCAGGGGCCGCTTTCAATTCCATGGCAAGATCTTGACTCAACGCCTGTTCCCGCATGATGGACAGGACGTTTTCCAGCATGTCACACAAGTTGACCTGAGTGGGCTCCAGAGATGTCGCGCCCGACTCAATCTTGGACAAGTCGAGGATTTCGGTCACGAGCTGAAGGAGGTGACGACCGCTGTCTGCTATGTGCCTCACATACTTCAGTTGCTTCTCGTTGAGCGGACCGAAATGCCGATCCTCGAGAATTTCCGCGAAGCCTATGGTCGCATTCAGGGGCGTGCGCAACTCGTGACTCATATTCGCGAGGAATTCGCTCTTGGTCCGGTTGGCGGCTTCGGCTGCATTCTTGGCTTCACGCAACTCTTCCTGCGCGCGTTTCATGTCGGTAATGTCCAAGACATTGGTGAGAATCGCAGGCCGGCCTCCATGTTCGATGACCGTGCACAGGGCCTCGGCCCACCTGAACTCGCCGCTCTTTGTCACGGCTCTTGCCTCAAATCGAGCGTCGGCGGGATCGCCGCGAAGGATGGCTTCCGTCGCTGCTTTGAGCGAATCGAGGTCTTCCGCCGGCACGAAGTCCCAAATCGGTCTGCCGACGCACTCTTGCGTTGAAAAGCCTAGGGAATCGGCTCCCACCCGGTTTACGTACACTACGACGTCATCTTGCACAACGTAGATGGCCGTAAGGGAATTTTCCGCCAACGCCCTGTAACGCTCTTCGCTCTCTCGAAGCGTGTTCTCGGCCAGTATTCGTTCCGTGACGTCACGTATGACCGCGCACATGGCCGAAGGCCGGCCGGCCTTGTCCCGTATCAGGTAAGTCCGTAACTCAACCGGGAAGATGGTCCCGTCCTTCTTCCGGTACTCCTTCTGGTAGACCTCCGAGTACCCTTTCCGCAGGATTTGCTCTTCCACGATACGAGCCTCAAAGGCATGCCATTTCTCGGGCGTGAGATCCACATAGGTCAGGTTCTTCAGATCTTCTTCCGTGTAGCCCACCATCACCTGGTATGCACGATTAGCCTCTTGTATGCGACCGTCCATGTCGACAAGCACAAAAGCGTCCACCATCGTCTCGTGCAGTCGTCGGTACTTCTCTTCGCTCTCTCGGAGGGCCTCCTCTGCGGAGATCCGGACAATGGCGCCGCCAAGCTGCGCGGCGATTCCTTCCAACCAGTTTTGCACCCGTTCAGGGATGTGTTGCATTCGCCGAGACCCGACAAGGAAGCAGCCGACGGTATTTCCCTCGTGGCCCAACGGAAGGGCGGAAACCGTCTTCAACCCCTCCTGAGCAATGGCGTCGCAACTCCGTGGTGAGAGCCGGTCGAACCGGGGGCCGAGATGAACCGCCTGACCCGTCTCAAGGAGGCGGCCTTCGGGTGAATCGGCACGGTGCTTGAGGATCCTAGGCACAAAGGTTTCCGAGAACCCTCGGTGGGCCGCCAACTTCCATGACCCGTCATGCTCCTTAAGGTATATTCCTGCCGAGTCCAGGCGGGACGTCTTCAGTACCGCGGTGACGCACAGACCCAGTGCCGTTTGCAAGTCCGAGGTCGAGCTCAGCGCCAACGCGAGGTCTCTTTGGGCCAAAATGAGATCCACGGTTTTCTCACGGTCGGTTATGTCCTTGACTACGGAGATGAAACCGATCAGATTTCCCTGTTCGTCTCGTCGGTAGTTCCAGTCCGACTGTACGACGATCAGCCTACCGTCGTTCGTCCGGTGAGTCCCGAACCAGGGGGCGGGATCGGGCTGTTGGAGGGACACGTAGTCCAGATAGGCTCGCAGCTCCTCACGCGTGGACTCGGACACTTGAAAATCGAGTATTGTTTTCCCGATAATCTCATCCGTCGTGAAACCGAGCATTCGCCGGAAGGCCGGATTTGCAAAGGTCACGGTTCCCACAGGATCCGTCTGAAGTATGCCGTCGGAAGCGGTTTCAACCAGCTCCCGGTACTGTCTTTCGCTCCTCCTCAGTCTCTTCTCCTCAGCGTGTCTGCGGCGAGCTGTTTCGATGGTCCGGCTCAGTTCCCCCATCGTTACCGATTTGGTCACGAAACCGTACGGCTCGGTCCTTCCGACTCTTTCCGGAACATCCGTATCCGCGTCATCGATCAGGTAGACCACGGGAACGTCAACGTGTGAACGGATCCGCTCGGCCGCCTCTATGCCGTCGATAAGACCCTTGAGTTCGATGTCCATGAGAATGAGATCCGGTGCGGTCTCTTTGGCCACGTGGACGGGATCTTCGCCTGCACACACCATTCCGGTCGTTTCATAGCCGAGACGCATCAAAGTTCGCGACAAATCTTCGGCGATGGATCGCTCGTTTTCACAAACAAGGATTCTTGCCGCCTTCTTGGGTACATCAGTCATGAGAAACTCAGCCGTAAAAAGGGCTACGTTCGGCCCCGCCGCTCCTCAGCGGGTACAATGGCACAAAAATACCATAGCCTCGGAAAAGAGGGGCGTCAAGTCGATTGGTGCCGGTACGGAGATGACGATATGGCGATCGACGACGGCCGCGGAATTGTGCCGATGCGTGTACAGCGTCCTTACAAATCCCTCGTGACGTGGTAGAAGTGAGAATATGCCGGTGAGGCGTAGTGATCGCTTGCAGAAAGAGGAGTGCCATGAAAGTCCTTAACATCTTTTTTTCGGCAACGGGAAACACGAAGAAAGTTGCACAACGCATTGAACAGGAACTTCTCACGATCGGTCATGAGGTGGACACGATTCAGGTCGCCAAGGACACGGAAACAGAAATTCTTGACTATGATTTCGTATTCATTGGGTCCGGGGTGTACACGTGGATGCCCGGGAAGCCTTTGATGGAGTTCATCGGCAAACAGCGGGAAAAATACGGTTCGGGTGAGATCAAGCCGGCCGCGCCGAGAAGGGCCGGGAAAAAGGCCGTGATCTATTGCACGTTCGGCGGCGGTCATACGGGAATGAACGAGGCCGTGCCGGCAATTAAATACATGGGGCAATTGTTTGACCATCTTGGATACGAAATTCTCGGCGAGTGGTTTATCGTAGGAGAATTTCATGGAAAACTTGCGTACCTGTCCACGAGCGGTCGGTTAGGCAACATTCAGGGCAGACCCAATGAACGCGATCTGCAGGAGGTTGCCGAAAAGGTGATCGGCATACTGCGTGTCTGATCCATTCGGCCGCGTGTGCTCCGGGAGTTGAGGGCCTCTCATGTCCGCGCCGAGTGCGGCCGACCTGTGAGAGGCCCGGTTGGAACGGGGGCAAGGTGACGACCGAACTCTCAGATCTTGTCGGAAATCTCTTGCCGGAACTGATGCACGGCCTCGAGCCATCCATCGAGCCATTTCTTGGCGTGTTCGTTGAGATCGTCCTCGTCATATCCGGGATCGGTCAGAGGGTCGGCCTCGAGCGCGTCGATAAAGTAGTGCCCCAAGACATCGTCGTGAAGGGTGGTCGTCGGGTCGTACAGCCCGTCCCTTCCCTCGGGCTCGAATCTTCCCGCATATTCGAGATCCTTGTACGAAGCCGCCTTGGCCCATCTCAGCCCGTCCTCCTTTCCCTTTGAGAAGTAATCGGTTCGGAGCTGGGTCTTCTCTTTCTTCAACCTTGCGATGATCGTTTCCATGTCTTGATCTCCTTTCAAGCGTTCCTCAAACTCCTCTTGCTTCCGGATTCTGTCCGCGAGGGCATCCCGGAAGATGGCCGACAGGTTTCCCAATTGGTCTCGGCGTGCGTCGATCTTTCGAGCGAGCGCATCGGGGACGGACAGGTTGAACTTTTTCATCAATACGCCCTCCATTAAGATGTCAGTATAGAAGACATTCATGTCGCCGCAAGGTTCCCATGTGGATAAGAAAAATTCGTGAAACAGAATAATTCGTCTGTTCACATATAAAACACGTCTCCCGATACGGTGGTGATCCATTAATACGTAATTGAATAATAAATGCGGATATGACGTCGGCAGGCATATTAAGATCAGGAAGCGGTATTTCAGCCCTCGGCCCAAATACTTGGGTCTTCCTCATACCGTGATGCAACGCAAAGCAGGCTCCGTCACCACGGTGAACCGCCAAATTCACCGGACTGACGTGATTCGCTCATAATGACACGTTGGTCGCTGAACTTTCCCACCGCCGGAACCTTTGCGTACGTCTCCGCTTCACCTCGGCTTGACTCGTATTCGATTGCCGGCATACTGAAGACGACTCTCCGAAAGCCCCCTGCCTCCTGCTCTTACCTGAGGTCGGGACTCGGAAAGATGGAGCGCCTGGATGTGCAGGCGTATCACGCGCCTCTATACCGTCGGGTGTGAGACAAAACTCTTTGATTCTCCCCCGAACACGCGGGAAACGTTCACCGTTTCGTGAATTCCAAGGAGGTCCCGTTGGACTTGGAAAAGGTCTTTGTCTTTCGACATCTCTGCATATTGCCCGTCGTGTCTGCGCTGATCGGATCCCTCTTGATGTTCTTGATGGGCTCGGCCAAGACGATCCAGGCCATTTCCGTCCTGTTGACGGCCATCACGGATCTCGATGCCCCAGCTACGTCGCCGAGAAGCTATGAGGTGGCGGTCCTGCTCATTCGATCCGTCGATGCGTTCCTCGTCGGTCTCTTCCTGATAGTTTTCGCGTACAGCGTGTACGCCCTTTTCCTTAAGGGATTGACGGCGGAGCAGGAAGCCGGGCCTTTCGAGTGGCTCAAGATGGACGGGTTGGATCAGCTCAAGAAGACCGTGGCACAATTGGTCATCATCATACTGTTTGTCGCGTTTCTCGACAGAGTCATCGCAGCTCAGACCATTTGTCTGAAATACGAGGAACTGGTCTTGCCTGCGGCAATACTCTGCCTCGCGGCGGCAAAGAGACTGCTTAGGGAGAATTGAGCCGCGGCCGTACCACGGTTTCGTGTTCGTCCGGGGGGACCCGAGGGCCGGCACCTCCGGTCGTCCTGAGATGCCGAACAAGAGAATCGCCCCGCAGGGATCCGGGATTCGGTCCGCATGCGCGTGACGGTAAATCGAGAGAGGCGGCCACGTGCATGCGTACGGGAGGAGCCTACGTCCCTTTGATGAAGGCCAATGACTCGTCAATTGCCTTCAAGGTCAGGTCCAGGTCTTCTTTCGTGTGTCGATAGCTGATGTACGCATGATGGTAGGGCGTGAAGAAGAACCCCTTGCGTATGAGCTGAGAGTAGAAGCCCTTCCGTCTGCTCTTGTACATTCCGGCATCATCCTTTTCGAAGGTGACGTAAAACATGGGTGCGATGCCGGTCAATTCGGCCCCCACGTCATACTTGTCGATCACCGCCCGGATCTTCTGCATGAACCCTTCGCCCTTTTCCCAGATGTCGGCAAGCACGTTGTCCCGTTCAAGGATTTCAATGGTCTTGAGCGCAGCGACAAAGCCTTTGCTGTTCGGGAAGAAGGTCGAGGAAATGAAGAGTTTGTCCGCGGCCGCCATCATGACGTCCTTTTTGCCGGTCACGACGGATATGGGGTATCCGTTGGCAATGGCCTTTCCCAGCACGGTCAGGTCTGGAGTGACGCCATAAAGCTTCTGTGCGCCTCCCATGGAAAGTCTGAAGCCGGTACGGATCTCATCGTACACCAGCACCGCGCCGTACCTGTCGGCAATCTCTCTGACGCCTTCGAGAAAGCCGGGTTTTGGTATCTGCATTTTCTCATGATTCGGATGACCGAAAGGCGTCATGATGATGGCCGCGGTAGTATCGCCATGGGTTTTCATCAAGTCTTCGAGCACGTCGAGGTCGTTGTACGGGAACTCAAAGACATCCTCGTAGAATTTGGACGGAATGCCGCCCTTCATCTCCACGCACCAGTCATGCCACCCATGGTAACCGCAACGCATCACCTTGAGCTTATTCGTGTGTGCCCGTGCAATACGTATACTCGCGGTGGTCGCATCGGAACCGGTTTTCAGAAAAATGCTCAGCTCCGATGAGGGCACCAGTTCAGTGAGCTTTCCGGCCAACTGGTTCTGGTATTTCTGAGTTAGGGTGAAACAGAACCCCTTGTCCTTGATCTGCCTGCATACGGCGTCATCCACCTCTTCTTCACGGTAACCCAGGATAATGGGGCCGTAACCGCAGAGAAAATCGATGAATTCATTTCCGTCAACGTCGATGAGGCGGCAACCCTTACCGGATTCAAGAAAAATGGGGTATTCGCCCACAATGAAATCCGCGGGTTTTCTCGCACCCAACACCCCCCCCGGCACCAGGCCGAGGGCCTCTTCATACAGTTCCAGGCTTCGGGTAATATTGAGTTTTTCAGTCTCTTTCATGGAAAGACTCCTGTCCTTGTGCTAAACCTCAAACATGGATGAGATCTTTTCAGTCTGATGGATTCGCGCGCCTCGCTTGAGAAACGCCGCGAGGAATTTCTCCGGATCGATGCATCCTTCCGGGGCCACCACGCCTTTCTCGGTCACGTCACCCGCTTCCATCATAAGCGCGGCAATGGATGCGGGAAGTCCCGTGCCGGGCGCCATCCTTCCCACCATGTCGGCCGTGTACGTCACCTTCTTACCGTCCCTTTCGCCTTTGACGATGACTTTGAGGCCGGAAGCCTGCGGACCGTTATCTCTTCCTTGGGGGATGGTCTCCCACAGCTTGAGTGCGACGTCATACGGCGTGATCTTGGTACCCTTGACGTCAATGGGTTCTTTTCCCAAGAGGCCCGTGTCCTTCTGCTCTTTGATCAGTTCGTCCACCCACAGGGGGATGAGGGCTCCCTTAATGATCACATTCCTGACGCCTTTGATGTACTTGGGAATGGTCAACGGCTGAGGATGCCCCACGTAGCGCACATGACAGGTCCCGAGCGGCTCCAGGAACTCCTCGGCCGTCACCTCGGTGCCGCCTTCCACATACACCAACTCTCCGTTCAGGTACTGGGGTATCTTTCCGAGGGTCATATGAAGGCTGTGGTCCCAGGCCGCGCCTGCAAGTTCGGCAATACTCACCACCCAGTAAAGATAGATCTCTTCAACACTGTCCAGCCGGTCCGCATACCACTTCACGAGCACATTGTTGGTTCCGGGGTCGGACCCCATTCCGGTAAGCACCGTGATGCCCGCTTCTTTTGCCGCCTTGTCAATATCGGAATTGAAGAGAATCTCGGTTCCCTCATAGTCGTCACAGATATCGATGTAGTTTACCTTGGCGTCGACGGCCGCCTTTGCAACGGGTACGGCCGTCTTGTAAAAGGGACCGGCGCAGTTGACCACGACGTCGGCTTCCTTGAAGGCCGCGACCATTCCTGAATGATCGTTGACATCCATCTTGATCAGGCTCGCCTTCTCGCTGTCGCGCAGTTTCGGCGCCAGTCTCTCCGGGTCCGGGTACAAATCGGCCAGGACCACGGTTGAAACCTGTGGCTGTTTTATCAGGTCCCGTGCAACGCCTTGGCCCATGCCGCCTGCTCCGCCTAATACCACTACACGCATATTCCGATCCTCCTTGATCTTCACTAAGTGTTTCGCGGCCGCCCGCGTCGCGGACTCGAAGGTCCGTGACGGCGAGTGTCGCCGTAAGAAAATGACGATGTTTCAGGTCCGGGGGCCGAGGGGAGATGTCTCCGATCCCCATGATTGCGTATCGCGGCGCCTTCATGGCTCGTCTTCCGAGCCGAGTGAGGCTCACGATCACGGCGCTCCGCTCGACTCCGTCGCGGGAGCGGGACACTCGAATTCACCGTCCAGGATCTCCGTGAGCACCCCATGGAGCGCGCCGGGGGGGTCGATGAACGCGTACCGATTCCCCATGAGGCACCGAGGCTTCCGGTCGATGGTCTTGCGGCCTGCACGGTGCAGTTCCTCGAGGGCCTCCTCCACGTCGTCGACCCGGTACGATATGAGAAACAGGCCCTCGCCTCGGCTTTTCAAGAATCTGGCCACGTCGCAGGTCTCATCGGTCGGCTCCATGATCTCCACCGCGACGCTTCCCACATAGTAGCGGATTACTCTTATGGATTCTTCCTCGGCTACATACTCGCATGAGGGACTCAGTCCCAGAGTTCCTTCGTACACCTCTCGGGCCTTGTCCACACTCATGACGGCGATACAGATGTGATCGATTTCTTTGACTTTCAAGAAATATCTCCTGCTCCATGTCGGATTCTCCGGTACGCCGCGGGGCAGATGTCCCGGAAAAGCCGGTATTCAGTGGGCATCGAAGTACGGCGAATGCCCGCTACGCTCTGGGGAGCATATGCTCCCTGCCGCCCCGGACCATTTGGGAAGACTCGGGCTTCCCCCTTTGCAGAGGTTCAAGGGGGACATGGTCTCACTGCGGCACCTGAATTGCCGAACGCGCGTGCGCGGCACCCTCCGGCTCCTTCGCGTACGGTCGACGTTCGTTGCGCGGATCGTGAGATCCCCGGTAAAGCCTTGGCCGGCAAAGAACACGCGCTGTATCGTGTGGATGCGGAGGTCGAGTCATGTCGGGACCACGGCACGGGCACTACGTGCATGGTGCGCTTCCGCACCCTTTGAAAGCCCCGTAACGTCCCGCCTCCGACCCGAGAGAGGCATGTCGCAGTCGAATCGCGGTAAAGGACGGTATTTCCCGATTTGGAGCGTACTCTGCCGTGGCCTTTGCGTCAAGCGGAAAGTTGGCCCGACGTACGGAAAAGGCTTGACAGGGAGAGGAGCGCCATGTTACCTCAGGTGTGCACTGTATACAGTGCACCGTATACGTACCGCACGGTTTTCCCAAGACTGAGGCCCATACCAACCACCGCACCGCCGGGCAATTCACCCGGCACGGATCCGCGGAATCTCCTGCCGGGCGCCCGGGCAGTCCTGCATGGTTCAAGAACCGAGCAGTCCCCAAGCCTCCGACCCCGCGCCCGGCACAGCCGACTATTCCCGGAGTCCTCCGGCACGACGGTCAACTGAAAGGGCAACCATGGAATCGCTTAGAAATGTGAAGGTTCTTTCGTTGGAGCAGGCTACGGTCGTACCGTACCTCACGTACCGACTGGCCATGGACGGCATGGAAGTCATCCGCCTCGAGCACCCGGTTTACGGCGATCCCAACCGCATGATCGGAGACGACATACTTCATGAAGAACGCATGAACGCCTATTTTCTCTGCATCAACGCGGGCAAGAAAGCCCTTACGTTGAACCTGGCCGAGCCCAAAGGGCGGGAACTTCTCCATGCCCTGATCAAACAGTTGGACGTCGACATCTTCGTGACCAATCAGCTCCCCAAGAATTATCAGAAACTGGGAATTGACTACGAGATTCTCAAGGCCGCCAAAGAAGACATCATATGGCTGGGCGCCACCGGATTCGGCCCGGACAGCAACGAGGGCGCGTACGATCCCATTCTTCAGGCCCGCTCCGGACTCATGGAGCTGACCGGGGAACCGGACGGCGATCCCCAGGTATTGGGCATCCCGCTGCCGGACATGGGAACCAGCGAACATGCGTACGGCTTGTTGATGAAAGCCCTTTTCAACCGAGCCGTCTCGGGCCGGGGCGCGCGAATCGACCTGTCCATGTTCGAGTCATCGGTTTCCTGGTTGACGGTTCCCATCACCATGACCGCGTCCTGCGACAAGCGCATCACCCGTACCGGCAATACGCACGAGTTCTTTGCTCCCGTGTCCGTTTATCAAACGACGAACGGATTCATCTATCTCGCGGTGGGGAACGACCGCCAGTGGAAGTCCATGGTCTCTCATGATCTGTTCAATACTCTGGACAAGCCGGAGTACGAAAAGAACGCGGGCCGCATCAAAGACGTTGCCAATTTGAACTCGGCCTTGAAGGCAATCATAGGCAAGCACACCTCTGAAGCGTTGATCGAGTTTTTCACGTCGATCACCGTGCCCGTAAGCAAAATCAACTCCATCCCCGAAACCCTGGCGGATCCGCTGGTCCGTCGACGGCTGCTTTCGACTCACGACTCGAAGACCGGAACCACGATCACGCTCGCGCCTCCGCCGAACATGACTCCCTTTCTGGAAGCCGGCGGCGGCAAGCTGACCTTTCCACCCCGTTTCGGAGAACACAACAGCGAGTATTACGGCAGACTGGGTATTTCGGAAGAAGGTATCGCGGCTCTGAAGGCGGACGGCGTCATCTAAGTCCCGAGGAGTACCGAAAGAAGTAAGCGACTGCGAGGCCGGCGAGGTAACCGCATGAACATCATTGTCCTTATCAAACAGGTGCCCAATACGACCGAAGTGAAACTCGATCCCAAGACCGGCAATCTGATTCGTGAAGGCGTTGAAACAATCATCAACCCCGACGATTTGCACGCTCTGGAAGCCGCTCTTGCTCTGAAGGAAACGCATGAGGCCGTGGTGACCGTCCTGAGCATGGGCCCGCCTCAGGCAATCGACGCTGTGTCCGAAGCAATGGGCATGGGAGCGGACAAAGCAGTCTTTCTTTCGGATCGTGCCTTCGCGGGTGCGGATACGTGGGCGACCTCGTACACGTTGGGAAAAGCCATTCAGCACATGGGCGAGGTCGATCTCATACTTGCAGGACGCCAGGCCATCGACGGCGACACGGCTCAGGTCGGCCCTCAGGTGGCGGATTTTCTCGATCTGCCGCAGGTCACGTACGTGTTCGACATCCAAGCAGTGCACGCGGATTACGTGGTGGTCAAGCGTCGTCTCGAAGACGGGTACGAGCGTATCCAATGCAGGTTGCCCGCACTGTTGACCGTCATTCCCGGTGCAGGGAAGCCTCGTTACCCGATGGCGTCCAGGCTGCTCCTGGCCTGCCGGGAAAAAGCACCCATCCAGGTTTGGAACGCCGCGGACATCAGGGTTACCACTGCGGAAGTGGGACTGGAAGGGTCGCTTACGCAGGTCATGAGGACCTTCGCCCCCAAGTTCGAACGCCGAGGGACAATGCTTGAGGGCGGCACGGTCGACGTGGTGCGAACGCTGACGGCACACCTGAGAGAAAACAAGCTGGTATGAGTCATGAACGTGCGAGGTGATTATGGCAATCTGGGTTGAAGTCGATCTTTGCGACGGATGTCGCCGATGCGTGCGAGCCTGCCCGTACGACGCGGTGGAGATAAGGGAAGGCAAAGCGCACATAGGAGACCGGTGTACGTCGTGCGGTGCTTGTATGGAAGCGTGTCGCAATGAGGCGATTCTCACCGACGCCCAACCCAGAGTCGTACCTGATTTCAGTGACTACAAAGGAGTCTGGGTCTTCGCGGAACAGCGGGGAGGCGAACTGCACCGTGTGTCGGTGGAATTATTGGGTAAGGCGCAAGAACTGGCCACGCAGCTGAATCAAACGGTTGCCGCGGTCTTGATCGGGGACGGGGTGGCCGGTCTTGCGGATACCCTGGTTGAGTTCGGGGCGGACACGGTATACCTGGTGGAGGATGCGATCCTCAGGGACTATCGCACCGAAGCGTACGCTCACGTTTTCAAGGAGCTCGTTGAGGCGCACAAGCCCAACATACTGCTCATGGGCGCGACTCATATCGGCCGCGATCTTGCCCCGCGCGTTTCCAGGCGTGTCGGCTCAGGGTTGACCGCGGATTGCACCGAGCTGTCCATAGACCCCGACGAAGGCATCCTTTTGCAGACGCGGCCGGCGTTTGGCGGCAATGTCATGGCCACCATCATCAACCGATACTCGCGGCCCCAAATGGCAACCGTCAGGCCGGGGGTTATGGAAGTGGTCTCCGCGGCCGGCACGCAAGGTTCGATCGTGACTCACGTCACCCGCGTGAGTGAAGATCGGATCGGAACCAAGATATTGGAGATCGTGAAAGAGCCCAAGACGCACACGGACCTGACCGAGGCAAAGGTCATCGTGGCCGGGGGACGAGGTGTGGGAGACGCCGCGGGATTTGAACTTTTGGGCGAATTGGCTGCGGCATTGGGAGCCGAGCTCGCGGGTACCCGCGTCGCGTTCGAGGAAGGGTGGATACCCGCTTCCCGACAAGTCGGCCAGACGGGTGTGACGGTTCGGCCGGACCTGTACATTGCGTGCGGATTATCCGGCGCTATTCAGCATCGAGCGGGCATGATGGATTCCAAATTCATCGTGGCCATCAACAAAGACCCGTACGCTCCCATATTCAAAGTTGCCGACTGGGGGATCGTTGGAGACGTTTTCGATGTCGTTCCGGAACTGACCGCACAAGTACGGGCGGTCTGCCAAGTGATGTGCGATTAGTCGCCGTCCCGAAACTCCCCGGCTCCCGAGCCCAGGCAGAGGCGGCGGACGGTTGCCCGGTACCGTAGTGCCGGGTTAAGAGCTGAGAAGGATTTCTCTCATGATCAGATCAAATCCCGAAGAACTCATCCGAAAGACCATAGCGAGGTTTGTTGACGCGGAAATCATTCCGGTGGCCCAGGAATTGGACAATAAGGGAGAATTTCCGAGAGAAATATTCGAGAAGTTGGCGCGGATGGGCCTGTTTGGAATCCGGTATCCCCGCAACAAGGGCGGGGCGGGCGGCAATACGACGTTATACTGCATTATCTGTGAAGAACTCGCCCGAGGTCTTGTGAGTGTTGCCTCCATTACCGCCATGCAGTGCCTGATGGGCACCAATTTTCTGTTTCACTACGGGACCGAGGAGATGCGGGAACAGTACTTCCTGCCGGCAATGCGGGGTGAGAAAATCGGTTGTTTCTGCATGACCGAACCCGACGCGGGTTCGGATCTGGGGGCAATCACCACGCGGGCGACCGAGGTCGACGGCGGCTATCTGATCAACGGCATGAAGACATGGGTCACCGACGGGCCCGAGGCCAGTTTCTATACGGTCATGTGCCAGACCGATCCAAAGAAGAGGCTCCGCGGAATAGGATATTTTTTTATACCAAGGGATTTCCCGGGCGTTTCAACCAGCCCGCGGTTTGAATGCCTGGGAACGCGCACCACGCCGATCTGCGAGGTGGCCTTCAAAGACGTATTTATACCCAAGGAGTACCGGTTGACCCCCGAGGGGGAGGGCCTGAACGCGTTCCTCAAGATCATCGCGGAGATTCGGGCCATGACCGCCGCTCTGGCCATTGGCCTGCAGCGCGCGGCCATGGACGATTCCATCAAGTACGCGAACGAACGGGTGGCGTCCGGTCAGACCATCGGCAAATTCCAGCTCATCCAGGCCAAGATCGCCAATATGGCAACCAATCTCGAGGCCTCGAAGCTGTTGACCTACAAGTCCGCCGCGATGATCGACGCCGGCCGGGACGCGCTCAAGGAAGCCACCATGGCGAAATATTTCGCCACCGAAGCCGCGTGCAGCGCGGCGGACGAATGCACGCGCATTTTTGCCGGGTACGGCTATTCCATGGAATACACTGCTCAACGGTACTACCGGGATACGCGCTTTCTGTTGAGCGGCGGAGGCACCCATGAAGTGCTGCAAGGAAACATTGCACGCTGGGCCGGGGTATAAGCGTCCGATGTGGTTGCGGGAAGTGAACCAATGCTTAGTGAGAGGCTTTTGGGGAGTCAGAGGAGGCAACCTTCGATGATGTCGGGTCGGGCAGAGAGCTTCGCGGATGCCTTGCGACCGCTGGGCAATAGAAAGTCCGCGGGCGAGCATATCTTCGAACATCTGAAACAGGCCATAATCCGCGGCGACATCCCTCCCGGCAGCAGGATGGTGGAAACCCGGATAGCCGAGACCATGGGAGTCAGCCGGACTCCGGTTCGCGAGGCCATTCACAAGCTCGAACGTGAAGGATTCTTGACGAAGCAGCCCAACAGCGGTTTTGCCGTGGCCGGGCTGACTCGAGAGGATATCGAAGGGTGTTTCGGGATTCGTGCGGTACTGGAGGGGTACGCCGCGCGGTTGGCCACCGTGAGGCATACGCCTGGACAACTGAAACCCCTGATCCGTAAGATCGATCTGTTCCAAAAGCACCTTGAAAACGACGATCTTGAGGCATTGCCGCGCATCAATACAGACTTGCACAACATCATTTACCAACTGAGCGGCAGTCCCAGACTGATCAAGATGATCAACGACCTGAAGGAGCAAATCCTGCGGTTTCGCATCATCATACTCAAGAGCAAGACGCTGGCTCGGGCAAGCCACAAGGACCACAGCGACATGCTGGCCATGATGCGGGAACGGCGGGCGGAAGAAGTGGAGCTCCTGGTCAGGGAGCATATACTGCGAGGCCAGACGGCCGTGCTTCGCGAATATGACAAGGAACAACAGAACCAAACGGACTGAAAGCCTGAAGGAAGATATTATGGAAGGAAAGAGAATTCGCGTGCTTATCGCCAAACCGGGACTGGACGGCCATGACCGCGGGGCCAAGGTGGTGTCCCTGGCGTTGCGTGATGCCGGAATGGAGGTTTTCTATTCCGGACTCCATCGGAGCATTGATGAGATCGTCGCCATTGCAGAGCAGGAAGCGGTCGATGTCATCGGTCTGAGCATCATGTCCGGCGCGCATCTACCGATCTGCGAGCGACTGATGGAACGACTGAAGGAAAAGGACATGAGTGATGTGCATGTGGCGGTAGGCGGCGTCATATCCAAGGACGACGTACCAAAACTGGAGGCCATAGGAGCCAACGGCGTTTTCCCCGGGGGAACCCGGTTCGACGTCATAGTCCATTCCATCCGTTCGTGGTTTTAAGGGAGGCAATTCGTGGGCGTCGCAAGGTACGAGAAAAACGATAAGGATGCGATTGAAGAGGTCATCTACCAGTCGGGTATCAAAGTGAAACCGGTCTACGGACCAAAAGACCTGGAGGAGATCGGCTTCGATTATGAGAAGGATCTGGGCGATCCGGGGCAGTACCCGTTCACACGGAGCCTCCATCCCCAGGGCTATCGCTCCCGTGCGTGGACGACTCGACAGTATACGGGCTTCGGAACCCCGCAGGAGAGCAACGAGCGTTTCAAATACATGATCGCGCACGGGCAGACCGGGCTGAATGTGGCATTCGACCTGCCCACCCAAATGGGGTATGATTCCGACAGCCCCAACGCGGAAGGCGAGGTGGGTCGGGTAGGCATGGCGGTTGATTCCCTCCGGGACTTCGAGATCGCGTTTGAAGGTATCCGGTTCGACAGTATCGGCTCAGGGCTCACGATCAACGCCGTGGCAAGCATCATGTTGGCCATGTACCAGGCCGTTGCCGAGAAGTTCGGGTATGCAAAAGAGCAGATCAGCGCGACGCCGCAAAACGATATCCTGAAGGAAATGATCGGACGAGGAGCGTGGATCTTCCCGGTGGAGCCGGGGGTCCGACTGGTATGCGACGCCGTCGAGTACTCGGTCAAGCACTTGCCCCGCTGTAATCCGGTGAGCATTTGCGGGTATCATATTCGCGAGTCCGGGGCCAACCCGGTGCAAGAGATTGCATATGCGTTCGAGATAGCCCGCGCGTATATAGACAATCTGAAGGATCGCGGTCTTTCTCCGGACGAATTTGTGGGCCGATTTTCCTTCAATTTGAACGTGTACGGCAATTTGTGGGAACAAGTGGCCAAGTTCCGGGCCGCCCGCAAACTGTGGGCAAGGATGCTCAAAGAAGATTACGGCGTCTCCGATAAGAAGAATCTCTACCTGAGAGGTCTTTTCGGCGGCGGCGGAAGCGGGTTGACCAAGGAACAGCCGGAAAACAACATTATTCGCGGCGCGTACTATGCGTTGGCGGCCGCGCTCAGCGGGGCTCAAACCACGGCCCTGTGTTCTTTCGACGAAGCGTACACCATCCCGACTCCGAGAGCCGCGTTGCTTTCCTTACGCACCCTTGAGATTCTCATGGAAGAGGTCGGTTTGAGAGACACGGTCGATCCGCTCGCGGGGTCGTATTTTATCGAAACCCTGACTAAGGAAATGGAAGAGCGGATCATCGCGGAGATGCGACGTGTTCAGGACATGGGCGGCATGGTGCACGCCGTGTCCGAGGGGTACATCCAGCGTGAAGTGGCCAGGCAGGCGTACGAGTTTGAGAAGAGCATTCAAAACGGTGAGGTGACCAAGGTCGGCGTCAATAAGTACGTCGAAGGTGAACAGCCTGATGTGGAACTGCACGAATACGACGATTCCTGGGCCAGGACTCAGATCGCCAGGCTGGAGGAATTGCGGCGCACGCGGGACCACAGGGAGGTCGTTCGTTCGCTCAAGACGCTTGAGCAGGCGGCACGATCGGGCGGCAACGTCATGCCGGCCCTCGTGGACTGCTGTCGTGCGTACGCTACGGTGGGAGAAATGACGGGCGTGTTCCGGGACGTCTTTGGTGAGTGGAGCGAGCCTCGTTTGTTCTGACCTCGATAATAGAGGCGCGGCTCGGCCGGCCGGCGGTTCGACACCCGGGACCATAAAGGCACTGTGTAGGTCAACATCGGAGAACTCATGAAGGACAGAGCATTTCGTTTGGGTTGTGACATCGGCGGAACGTTTACTGATTTTGTGCTCGTGAACGATGAAACCGGCACGTTTTCCATCTACAAATGTTTGACTACGCCGGCCGACCCGTCGGACGCGGTGGAAACCGGGATACGAGGCCTGGCCGAACAGACCCCGGGATTCCTTCCCGACGTGGCTGAGATTATCCACGGCACCACGTTGGTCATCAATGCCATCATAGAGAGAAAAGGCGCCCGAACCGGTTTGATAACCACGAAAGGCTTCAAGGACGTCTTGGAACTGGGACGTGAAATAAGATACGATGCGTACGACATCTTCGCGGAATACCCCAAACCGCTGGTTCCCCGCTCTCTGCGATTTGAAGTGACCGAACGGATCGCAAGCGACGGTCGGGTGTTGCAGCCGCTGGACGCCGATGAAGTCAAACAGGTGGTGGACGAACTGCTCAAGGCCGGAGTTGACTCGGTCGCGATCAGCCTGATCAACTCATACGAGAATCCCGAACACGAAGAAAGAGTCAAGGCGATGGTGACTGACCTGGCGCCGGAGTTATCCGTATCCGCATCTTACGAGGTGTTGCCCCAGATCCGCGAGTACGAGCGAACGTGCACCACCGCGACCAACGCCTATGTGAAGCCGATCACCGTCAAGTACCTGGAGAAACTTTACTCACGTCTCCAATCGATAGGCTTTGACGGCAAGTTGTTCATTATGCTTTCCAGCGGCAGCATTACCACGGTGGCCACGGCCTGCGAGTTTCCGGTACGCATCATCGAATCGGGTCCCACCGCGGCGGTCATCGCATCCCAACACTACGGCCGCATGTTTTCCATCAAGGACATTTTCTGCTTCGACATGGGAGGCACAACGGCCAAATCGTGTCTCATTCAAAAAGGCGAGGCCGGCTTGGTGTCCACCTTCGAGGTCGGCCGCGTGCAACGCTTTAAGAAGGGCAGCGGTCTCCCCATTCAGGTCCCGGTGGTGGATCTGATGGAAATCGGTGCCGGCGGCGGCAGCATTGCCCGCATAAGCAAGATGGGGCTTCTCCAGGTTGGACCGGAGAGCGCAGGAGCCGATCCCGGGCCGGTCGCGTATGACCTGGGAGGAGAGGATCCCACAGTAACGGACGCGGACCTGATCTTGGGCTATCTGGACCCCGATTATTTCCTGGGCGGCACCATGCCTCTCAATTTGGAGAAGGCTCGCACCGCGATTGAGGTAAAAATAGCCAAACCGCTTGACACAACGGTTACCGAAGCGGCTCACGGCATCCATGATCTGATCAACGAAACCATGGCCGCGGCGGCTAAGACCCATATTGCGGAAAAGGGCGGAAACCCGAGCAGCATCACCGTGGCCGCATTTGGTGGCGCAGGGCCGGTACATGCCTACGGATTGGCACGAAAGATCGGCGCGCCCCGCCTGATGGTTCCGCCCTTGGCCGGCGTAGGCTCGGCGCTCGGTTTCTTTACCGCGCCGATCGCGTTCGATCTTGTTCGGAGCCACCGCGAGTCCCTTGACGATGCAGATTTCGGTCAAATCGAAAAACTCTTCTCCGAACTGGAGAGGGAAGCCTCGGCAATCTTAGAGCAAAGCGGTCAGACCGACGGCATCGCCTTCGCGCGCTCCATCGAGATGCGCTTTGTGGGCCAGGGAGCCGAAACGAACCTGCCTATTGCCAACAAGGATTTCAGTGAATGGAAAAAACATGAAATCAGGCAGCTCTTCGACGAAACCTATCAACGGCTCTACGGTCGGACATACCCGGACACACGAGTTGAATTCATCACGTTTCGCCTGCGTGCCGGGCTTCCGGAACGTCCCTTTCGCATCCCCCGCCTGAGCGCAACCGCGGGGACATTGGAGGACTGCATCAAGGGACAACGGGATGCGTACTCCCTGGTTCAGAGGAAATACATCCCCTTCACCGTGGTCGATCGACTCAAGTTGTTTTCCGGGGCACGGATTGACGGTCCGGCGATCATAGAAGAGAAGGAATCCACCATCGTGGTAGGTGAGGACGCAAAGGCCTCTGTGGATGACTTCGGCTTCGTATGGATCACCTTTGATAAATCCGTAGGCACATGATTCGGGTTCCTTCTCGATTGCGCGGCAACTGCGGATACCGTCACGACGGGCGCGGTCTCGAACGGTTACCGGTTCCAAAACAGCAGTGTACCTCTGAAGGAGACATGGAATATGCAGCAGAAGTTCGATCCGATTACTCTTGAAATTCTTTGGCGCCGCTTGATTTCAATCGTGGACGAAGCCGATGCCTCGGTGGCCCGTACCGCGTTTTCGAGCCTGCTGCGGGACGCGCACGATTACACATGCATGTTTACCGACAGCCGGGGCAACGAGCTCGTGCAGGGCACTTTCTGTACTCCGGGCCAGGCCGGCGCGATGGCACTGGGCGTGAAGAAGATCATCCGTGCATTTCCGTACGAAGAGTACAAACCGGGTGACGTGGTCATCGTCAACGATCCGTGGCTGCTCGCCGGACATCTCAACGACGTATGCGTTATGAGTCCCATCTTCTACAAGGACCGCATTGTCGCGTTTACCGCGTGCGTGTTTCACCACTCCGATATCGGAGGCCGAGTTGCGTCGGACAACCGGGAAGTCCACGAAGAAGGGCTCTTCATACCCCCATTGAAGCTCTACACCGCGGGGGTGCCCAATGAAGCGCTGATGAACATGATCCGGTGGAACGTTCGTACGCCCGAGGAAGTCATCGGAGATATTCGTTCCCAGGTGGCATCCAATCACGTGTGTGCTCAAAAAGTGGTTGAAATGCTTTCCGACGAAGGACTTGACACCCTGGACGACCTCGCGGCCGAAATCATCGATCGCACCGAGACGAGCATGCGCCGGGCCATTTCCAAAATACCCGACGGCAGGTACCCGTACAAGGGGGTTATCGAGGGTGCGGGCCTGCGGGACGACATTACGATCGCGTTGACGGTGGACGTCAAGGGAAGCGACATTCACGTCGATTTTGACGGCACGTCCCCACAAGTGAAATGGGGCGTGAACGTGGTGTACAATTTTACGTACGCGTATGTCTTTATGGCCGTCAAGAGCGCGTTCGATCCGGACATCCCCATCAATGAAGGGGCCATTCGTCCGGTCAAAATGACGGCTCCGGAGGGGTCGGTCGTCAACTGCACGTTCCCCGCCGCGGTGGCGGCTCGGATGCAGGTCGGACATTTCATGACCGAAATGGTTTTTCGTGCCCTCGCTCCCGCGGTTCCCGATCGCATCATCGCAGGCTCGGGAGGCACCCCGGCACAGACAAACATCCTTTATGGGCAGCGTCACGACGGAAAGCCCTGGTTCACGATGATCATACGCGGCGGCGGCATGGGTGCCGGCAATTCCATGGACGGGCATCATTGCGCGATTTTCCCGGCAAACGGAGCCAACACTCCGGTGGAGATCCTGGAAAGCGATACCCCGCTCATTGTGGAGGAAAGAGCCCTGTTGCCCGATTCCGGGGGCGTTGGCCGAAAACGAGGCGGTTTGGGCCGTAAAATGGTTATCCGGGTGCCCAATGACGAACTCGCTCCACCGGTGCCGGTTACCATTGCCGTGCAGGCCGGTCGCTTTCGCTATCCCCCCGAGGGGCTCTTCGGCGGCGGAAACGGTGCTGCTGCCCGTTTTCTCAAGAACCATGCCCCCGCGGATCCCAGCGGTTTGACCTTTGCCGACCCGGGAGATCGTGTAGCCTTTTACAGCGCAGGCGGCGGTGGCTACGGCGACCCGTTCGAACGCGACCCCGAAGAAGTGCTCGAGGACGTCAAGAATGGATACGTCACCAGAGATAAGGCCCGTGAGGACTATGGCGTAGTCATCTTGCCCGACACCCTTGCGGTGGATGAAGCGGCAACTGCGGCCTGTCGCGGCAAGAAATGATTCTCGCAACGTGAAGAGCGGATCTCTTGGTTCTTTTGCGGCGGCTCGCGTTTCGCAGTACCGGTCGGTGTCCTCCCTGCGCTCAACGCGTGGGACGGCTCTTAGCCGGCTGGAGAATCTTGTGGAGGAATGTGTGATGCCCAAGACGTTTCTTCCCTCTTTCGTCGACAAGGCGCAGATGGAGCGCCGGCAACTGGAGGGCCTCAAATGGACCGTTCAACACGCGTACCGCGGATGCGAACATTACCGCAACGCCATGGATCGGGCCTGTGTAGAGCCGATGGACATTCAGTCTCTGGATGATATCCAAAAACTGCCCTTCACCACTTCCGACGACTTACGCGCGGGATACCCGTTTCCCCTCTTATCGGTGCCTTTCTCCGACGTCGTCCGTATTCACGCGTCCTCCGGCACGACGGGAAAACGCAAAATCCTCGCCTACACCCAAAAGGACGTAGACGACTGGGGACACTTTTTCGCCCGATGTTACGAAATGGCCGGGCTCACTCCCGAAGATCGCGTTCAAATCGCCGTGGGATACGGGGTCTGGACCGCCGGCGTCGGCTTTCAATTGGGATGCGAGCGTTTCGGGGCCATGGCCGTTCCCGCGGGACCCGGAAACATCGACATGCAATGTGACTTTCTGGTCGATCTCCAATCGACGGTCATGTGCTGTACCGCCTCCATGGGGCTCCTCATGGCGGAGGAGATTCATCGCCGCGGTCTGCAGGACAAAATCGCCCTCCGCAAGATGATTTTCGGCTCGGAACGCAGCAGCGATGCCATGCGGCAGCGCATCAAGGATTTGCTCGGGCTGGAGGAGATGTTCGACATCGTCGGAATGACGGAACTGTACGGGCCCGGCACCGGTCAGGACTGCACGCGGCATGAGGGCATTCATTATTGGGCCGATTACTACCTGCTGGAAATCGTGGATCCCGATACGTTGCAGCCCGTTGCCCCTGGAGAACTGGGCGAGATGGTCGTGACGACTCTGCAAAAGGAAGCCACTCCGTTGATTCGGTACCGAACCCGGGACCTCAGTCGTCTGATCACCCGTCCGTGCTCATGCGGCAGCATTCTGCCGATGCACGATCGCATCTTGGGACGCTCCGACGACATGATTATCTTTCGTGCAGTCAACATTTATCCGGGTCAAGTCGATTCGGCCCTCTCGCAGATCGAGGAAGTAAGTTCCGAATATCAAATCGTTCTCGAACGCAGGGATGACGGCAAGGATTACATGACCTTGCGCGTGGAGAGTCGGGACGGTACGGACCGGTCGCACTACCCGGAAATCGAACGCAAGGTTGCGAGCGCGGTAAAGAAGGCAGTCCTGGTCAGCTGCGACGTGGAGGTCAACGACTATGGCGCTCTGCCGCGCTCGGAGAGAAAATCCAAGCGAGTGTTCGACCATCGATCGTTCTAGAACGTCTACCATGGCACTGTGCCTTTTTCGCCCGTTCGCCTTTAACGTCTGAAATCCACCAAGCCGAGGCCGTGATGAGAAAATTTGCTTACTTAGTTCCCAAGACGCTTGACCAGGCCGTCTCATTGCATCAGTCCCACGGGAATCGAGCCATGTATGTGGCCGGAGGCACGGATGTAATGGTCAAGGTCAAATCGGGAAAGATAACTCCCGATTATCTGATTTCCCTCAAACATGCTCTGGGTTCTCCTCAACTGCGGGTAAACTCGGACACCGGAGAATTACACATCGGTTCTCTGGTAACCCACCGCACGTTGGAAACGTCTTCGACGATCAAGCGCCATTACCCCATTCTCCACGACGCGGTGCAGCACATTGGGTCCGTGCAGATTCGCAACGTTGCCACGATCGGGGGCAATCTGGTGAATGCCGTGCCGTCGGCCGACGGTGCAATCCCGTTGATCGCGCTCGATGCCGTGGCAAAAGTCTACGCCGGCACGGGTGAGCGGACCGTGGATCTCATACATTTCTTCGAAGGTCCCGGACAGACCGTGCTGGCTCCCGGAGAGATTCTCACCGAAATCGTGGTTCCCAAGCAACCGGCCCCTTCGGCCGGCGCATACCAGAAGTACGGTCGTCGGGAGGCGATGGAGCTTCCTCTCATCGGTGTCGGCGTGCAACTGAGTCTGGAACAAGGCTCGAACCGTTGCACAAAGGCACGGATAGCTCTGGGAGTGGCTGCACCGACTCCCATGCGCTCCTTGGCCGCGGAGCATTACCTGGTGGGAAAGGAAATCACGGAAGAGACCTTGGGCGAAGCCGGAAAGTTGGCGGCGGACGAGTCCCGCGTGAGAGACAGCGTTCGCGGCCTGGCTTGGTACCGTCGTGAGATGGTGGAGGTGTTCGTCAAGCGCATGGGAATGAAATGCCTGGAAAGAATCAAGGAGATGGGAGCTTGACCACGGGCTCCGTCAGGCTCCGATGGAGGCTTCTATATGGCGACGGAAGTACGATTTAAGCTGAACGGCAATAGAATGCAGATGACCGTGGAGGACCACTGGACACTGCTCCACCTGTTGCGGGAGGAACTCGGTCTGACCGGCACCAAGGAAGGATGCGGCAGCGGCGAATGCGGCGCGTGCACGGTCGTCGTGGACGGTCTCGCGGTCAATTCATGCCTCTATCTTGCCGTGGACGTTGCCGGCAAAGATGTGTTGACCATCGAAGGGCTTGCCGGGAAAGACGGAACGCTGCATCCCCTGCAAAAGTCGTTTGTGGAGAACGGAGGGATTCAATGCGGCTTCTGCACGCCGGGCATGATTCTGGCGTCCAAGGCTCTTCTGGACGAAAATCCTCGTCCGAGTGAAGCCGAAATCAAACACGCACTGGCCGGAAACCTGTGCCGCTGTACGGGATATGTACCCATTTTCGCTTCCATACAGGCGGTCATAGATCAGGGCATCGAAGAGGTGGATGTCGTGGTGCGGCAAAGCGAGTCTCCTTCCGACTGAGACGGCAACCGGTCGTCGCGCGGGATGCAGCGACTTTGTGGGAATGGTGATATGCTCGACGGGAAGAGGGAATATTTGACGATCGGCCCCGCAGATGACGAACGCTCGGTCGGGGTTAAATTGAGTGTGCAACCGCCGGCCGGTCTGAGTCGGACAATCGGCCGTCTGTCGAGTGTGTGACGAGACGTCACGGAAGGTGCTCAAAATGGAAATCCTCTTCCCGATTACGCATGATGCGAAATGTGTCCGTACCGGCAACACCCGATTCACGTGTGCTACGAGCACTAAAGGACAGGATGAAGATGGATACAAAGCAGGATTTTACAGCAATTGGCAAGCGCGTCCCCAAGTTGGACGCGGTCGATAAAGCCACAGGCCGAGCTCACTATATCCAGGACGTGAAATTGCCCGGGATGCTCTACGGTAAGATTCTGTACAGCACGTATGCCCATGCCCGCATCGTCCGGATTGACACCGAAAAAGCCAAGGCCTTGCCCGGAGTGCGCGTGGTTCTGACCGGCGACGATATTCCGCCGGTTCGCATGGGAGTATACAAGGACAATCCGCCTTTGAAGGCCGGAAAGGTGAGATCCTATCGGGATGAGGTGGCCGCGGTCGCGGCAACGGATCCGGAGATCGCCAAACAGGCAATCGATCTCATAGAAGTCACGTATGAGGCGCTGCCCCCGATTTTCGATCCTGAAGAGGCGATGAAACCCGATGCGCCTTTGGTTCACGAAGAGCACAAGACCAATGTTCTCAAGATGCCTTGGAAGCTCCATTATGGCGATGTGGAAGCGGCCAAGAGCGAAGCCGCGTTCAAGGTGGAGGAACGGTTCACCACCACCTGGGTCACCCATTGCTGCATGGGGACGAGCGGCGCCATCGCGGATTTTGACCATGCCAACAATTTGACCGTCCACACAAACACCCAAATTCCGTCTCTCGCCCAGAAAGACTTCCTGGAAACACTCAAGGCCCTGGGGCTGAAAGACAAGCGCGTCCGGGTGATCAAACCGTACATCGGAGGCGGTTTTGGAAGCAAGCTGGACACCTATGCGTACGAACACCTGGCCATTCTTCTCGCGTGGCACGCACGGTGCCCGGTGAAAATACTATTCGATCGTGAAGAAGAGTTTGTGGCCACGTCCACCCGCCAGCCGACCATAATCCACATTTCCATGGGGTGTGACGCCGAAGGCAAGTTGCTCTATCGCGATATGCAAATGGTTCTGGATAACGGTGCGTACACATCCTGGGGAGTCACGACTCCGTCCGTCATGATGATGCCCATTACCTCACTGTATCGAGTGCCCAACGTGCGGTACGTCGCGAAATGCGTGTACACCAACAACACGTATTCTCAGGCCATGCGGGGTTACGGCAATCCCCAGGCGACTTTTGCAATTGAGAGCGCGATGGATATGCTGGCCGAAGCCGCGGGAATCGACCGCATGGAATTCCGCCGCATCAATTCCAACCAACCGGGAGACGTCACGCCTCAAGGCTTTCGCATCACCACGTGCGGGCTTCCCGAATGCATCGAAGCGGTGGTGGACAAGCTCGATCCGGGCCGGACGAAGGAAGAGGGCGTGGGAGTAGGCGTGGCTTCATTGATTCACGTCGGCGGAGGCGCGCGGATTTACAAGTCCGACGGGTGCGGAACCATAATCAAAATGGACGATTACGGAAAGGCGAACGTGTTCACCGGCGCCTCGGACATGGGCCAGGGATCCGACACCGTGGTGGCCCAGATCGTGGCCGAACAACTGGGACTGAGAGTGGATGACGTCCATGTGATACATCAGGACACGGACGTGTGTCCCTGGGACGTGGGGGCGCATGCCAGCCGTACTACTTTTGTGGCCGGCAACGCGGCTTTGGGCGCGGCCAAGAAAATTCGGGAACGCCTCCTGCAGATCGCGGCCGACGCTCTCGAGGCCCACGTGGACGACGTGGTCCTGAAGAATGGCTCGGCATTCGTGGTTGGTTGTCCGGATACCAAGGTGCCCATTGCCAAACTGTTGCGCAACGCGCATTTCTCGCCCGAAGGTCAAATGATGATGGCCGATTACTTCTACGATCCGCCCAACGAGAACATGGGCCGCGATTTTCGAGGCAACATGTCCGCAACCTATTCGTTCGGCACCCATGGAGTACGGGTAAAGGTGGACGATCAGACCGGCAAGGTTACCATACTCGACTACGTGGCCGCCCATGATGTGGGGCGCGCCATCAATCCGTTGCTCCTGGACGGCCAGGTCTACGGCGGCGTGCTGATGGGAGTGGGGTATGCCCTCACCGAACAGGTCGTGTTGCAAAACGGGCGAATGATGAACCCCGACTTCCGCGATTACAAGATTCTGACGGCCAAAGATGCCTTTTCACTGGAGCCGGTGGTCATTGAAACGATCGACGAGGACGGCCCGTACGGCGCCAAAGGTATCGGCGAGCCGGGCTGTGTGCCCACCGCGCCTGCCATAGCTAATGCCGTGTACGACGCCGTCGGGGTCCGGATCACGGATCTTCCCAT
>JAVHLK010000013.1:28647-32171 GCA_031082285.1 Desulfomonilaceae bacterium | reverse complement strand
CCTGCCATAGCTAATGCCGTGTACGACGCCGTCGGGGTCCGGATCACGGATCTTCCCATTACCCCGGAGAAGGTACTGGCCGCGCTCAAGAAAAAAAAAGGGGAATCTTGTGGGATTGACCTGCTGACCGAGAAAGAGCAACCATGTGCGTAACAGTGGAGCGAGACAATCAGGGAGGAGACCGTGCGCTTACCAGCCTTTGATTATGAGCTTCCCGGGAACCTGGACGAGGCCCTGGAACTGTTGAACACCTACGGGCCCAACGGCAAGATTCTGGCCGGAGGTACCGATCTTCTGGTTCGGATGAAACAGGGCCTCGCTTTGCCGACGCATCTGATCAGCCTGAAAGCCTTGCCGGAACTGGCGACCATCCGGGAGTCGGAAGTGGGGCTTCGCATCGGCGCCGCGGTGCGACTCAGGGATATTCTGACGTATCCGACGCTTGAGGACCGCGTCCCGGGATTCTTCGAGGCTGTTTCCTCGATCGGGGCGCCTTCCATCCAACACTTTTCGGGTACCATTGGCGGAAATCTCTGTCAGGACAACCGGTGCCAGTTCTACAATCAATCGAGCTTCTTCAGAAAAGCACGGCAACCCTGCAACAAAGCCGGTGGGAAGACCTGCTATGCGTGGGAAGGAGGGTCCGACAAGTGCTATTCCGTGTGTCAGTCCGATGCGGCCCCCGTGCTCATGGCCATGGAAGCCGAGGTGGTCGTGCGATCCAAGCAAGGGGAACGGACCATGCCTCTGGCGGAGCTTTATTCATCGGTGGGAGAGAGACCGCTGACCCTGGCGGATGACGAAATGCTCACGGAAATCCGTGTTCCCAATCCCGGCCCGGGCACGGGAACCGCGTTTGAAAAACTGACCTACCGATCGGCAATCGATTATGCGGTACTCTCCGCGGGTGCTCTGGTGCAGACGGAAGGCGAGCGCATAACGAGAGCGCGGCTGGTCATCGGAGCTGTTTCAAGAGCGCCGCTCGGCATTCCTACGGCGCAGAATATTCTCCAGGGAAGACCCCCCGGAGACGAGGAGGCCCTGGATGAAGCGGCACGCGCCGCCGCGAATGCCGCGGAAGCCTTCATTGCAAACAACATGGCTCAGCCGGCAGAGTACCGCAAGCAGATGGTTTCGGTTATGGCAAAACGGGCGTTGAGCCGAGCCTTATCGAGGACCGGCATGACGGAGGCGACATGAAGCGACTACCTCTTGAACTGACCGTAAACGGCGAACCCTATTCGCTGAGTGTGGAACCGAACCGTACTCTGCTCCAGGTGCTGCGGGACGATCTCGATCTCACCGGCGCCAAGGAAGGTTGCGGGGAAGGAGTGTGCGGTTCTTGTACTGTCCTGAAGGATGGAAATCCGGTTCGCGCGTGTCTGACGCTGGCTCTTGAAGCCGCGGGGTGTCACATTACCACTGTTGAAGGACTTGCCGAGGACGGAGTGCTCGATCCCCTGCAACAGTCGTTCATAGACCACGGTGCGGTTCAGTGCGGCTTTTGTACGTCGGGCATGCTCATGACAGCCAAGGGGCTTCTGCTCAGGGATCCGAAACCAGGGAAGAATGAAATCCTGAGTGCGCTGAGCGGACACGTGTGCCGATGTACCGGATACGCCAAGATTGCCGAAGCCGTGGAGGCGGCGGCGGACACGTCCGCAAAGGAGAGGTGAAGCGCATGTCGGATTACGCCTTTATTGGAAAGAATATGCCCCGGGTCGACAGTAAGTCCAAGGTGACCGGCCAGGCCCTGTACACTGCGGACCTCAAGCTCCCTCGGATGCTTACGGGAAAGATCCTTCGCAGTCCGCATCCACATGCTCGCATCCTCGACATCGACGTGTCGGACGCGCTTCGCATTCCTGGAGTCAAGGCAGTAGTGACCGGAAAAGACACCCTCGGAAAGAAATGGGGCGTGTTCGCCTACACCCAGGACCAGCAATTCCTCACCACCGAAAAGGTTCGCTTCGTCGGTGAAGAGGTGGCCGCGGTCGCCGCGGTGAACGAAGATGCGGCGTGTGAGGCCTTGGACCGGATCCGTGTGGAGTACGAGATCCTCGAGCCCGTATTCGATCCCATGGAAGCCATAACGCCGGGAGCGCCTCTCCTGCACGACGGTTTTCCCAACAACATCAATATACACGTCCCCATAGACGTCGGTGACGTGGAAAAGGGATTCTCGGAGTCTCACTACGTTCGGGAAGATACGTTTACCGCGGCGGAGGATTCGTATTTCCAGGCCGAGCCGTATGCCGTAGCGGCACGTTTCGACATGGACGACAATCTGGAAATCTGGATGCCCAACGCAGGCCCGCACATGAAGGCAAAGCCTCTGTCCAATGCTCTGGGGATGCCCCTGAACAAGGTTCGGGTCCGGAAGATCACGATCGGAGGGGCGTTCGGCGGTCGCAGCGAGATTGCGCCCGCGGATTTCATCTGTGCACTGCTCGCGCGCAAAACGGGCAGACCGGTAAAGATCGTCTATACCCGGGAAGAGAATTCCATCGCGACGCGTCAGGGGCACGCGTTGATCGTCACCATCAAGACGGGGGTAAACCCGGAGGGGAGGGTCATTGCCCGCGACGTTACCTGTTATATGGACGGCGGTGCGTACAGCTCCACCGGCCCGATTGCCGTCAGCGTGCCTTTCCTGTGCATGGAACAGGCCTACAAGATGGACCATGTGCGCTACAACGGGTATCGCATCTACACCAACAAGCCTCCGCGGGGCATGATTCGCATCCACGGCAGGGCCTTCGCCTGCGGGGTGGACACGCAATTGGACATGATCGCGGAACACCTGGGGATCGATCCGTTGGACATGCGCATGATCAACGCGCGGGAAGCCGGTGAATATACGAACACCAAGTCCTATGTTGCAAGCTGCGCGATGAAGGAAACCATCACCAAGGCTGCGGAACGGGCCGGCTGGAAGGAAAAGTGGGGAAAGCTCCCGCCGTTGCGGGGGATCGGCATCGGCTGCAATTCCGTGCAGACCGGCTTTCCAATGGGTATTCGCGGCGGATCCGAGGCCCTGATCAAGATGAACGAAGACGGAGGGGCGACCGTCATCTCGGGAGTTGTTGACAACGGCCAGGGGAACGATAATATGCTGGTTCAGATTGCCGCGGAAGAACTGGGAATCCGGCCGGAAGACGTGCAGCTGATCAGCGCCGACAGCGAGGTGACTCCGTCCGACCCCGGAGCCTATTCCCAGGTCTCCACCTTCATCGGGGGGCATGCGGTCAAGAATGCGGCGAGCAAGGTTCGGGAAATGCTTTTCGAGGCCGCGTCCGACATGCTGGAGGCGGATCCTGACGATCTGGTGGCGCGTGATCGGATGATCTACGTCTCAGGATCTCCGGCAACCGGCATACCCTTGAAAAAGGTGATTCGGCGCGTACTCTCTCGTGGCAAAGCGGTGAGCGGCGAGGGCGACTACTGGCCGAAGGTGGACCCGAAGAGGGAGTGGATCAAGAACCCCTTCGGACAGATGTGCGGAGCGTTCTCATTCGGCACTA
>JAVHLK010000013.1:17819-28298 GCA_031082285.1 Desulfomonilaceae bacterium | reverse complement strand
CGACGCAGTCGGGGTTTACATGACCGATCTTCCCATTACCCCGGACAAGATTCTCGAGGCCTTGGCGAAAAAGACGTGAGCACGCGGACTCGGATCTGGTACCATGCATCGATCTGTCCATGCCGTGAATCGGTCGAGCCGTATGGCGATCGTCGGACGGTATAAGAGATGGTCCCTAACTCCCCCCTTCTCCATGTGGAGGGGAAGCGCCTCAACTCTCTGTTTTGATGTGGGCACGAGGAACCGAAAGCCCCGGTCGGCCTAATTGATGACGTTTTCAGGCACCGCTTGAAAACGCCTGCCGGGAGGCTTCGCCTCGCACTCTCACATGGCGAGACGATGTTCCGTACTTCGCGGAACCCTGGCAGGTGCACGGACGACCCGGGAGACGCGGGGACATCGGGAGCGGAAGGTACGAGTCTTATAGGCCTGGTTATTCCGGAGGGCAGGGGCATCCGTCCCGTAAGGCCATCCCAAAGAAATCTCAACCCCAAGGAGGTACGTGATGAAACAGAGCCGTTTGTTTTGGATCTTTTCCTGTGCGCTGCTCGCAGTGGCGCTGATTGGTGGATCCTGGTCGGCCGGACCTGCCGTGGCCGACACGATAGAGCTCAACTACGCTAATTTCCCACCCGCCAGTACGTTCCCGTGTGTCCAGATGGAGCGATGGGCGAAGGAGGTGGCAACACGCACCAACGGTAAAGTCAAGGTGAAGACGTTTCCCGGCGGCACGCTCCTCGAGGCCAAGAACATGTTTGACGGCGTGGTGGCAGGCGGCGCGGACATCGGATGCCTCGCAACCGCATACCAGCCGGGGCGCTTCAAGGAACTGGAGGTCATGGACCTGCCCATCGGTTTCCCCAGCGCCGAAGTTGCGGGCGCGGTGATGTGGGACCTGTTCGAAAAGTACAATCCCGAATCGCTTCAGAAGGTGAAAGTGCTCGCCCTGTTCACGTGCGCTCCTGCCCAGGTCCTGTCCAAGAAGGCGATCCGCAACCTGGACGACCTTGCCGGCGTTAAGTTGAGAGCCGCAGGGACCGGCGTGGCGTGGATGAAGCTTCTCGGAGCAGCGCCGGTAGGCATGCCTCAGTCCGATGTGCCCGAAGCTCTGCAGAAGGGCGTAATTCAGGGGAACGTGACGTCAATGGACGTGCTCAAGGACATGAAATACGCCGAGTATTGTCCGTTCGTGACCGTCGCAGACCTCTGGGTAGTCCCCTTCGCGGTCGTCATGAACCAGAAAAAGTGGGAGTCCATGCCCGACGACGTGAAGAAGGTTTTCGATGACCTGAGAAGAGAGCAGGTTCTGTGGACCGGAAAATACGTGGATGGACACGCCCAGGACGCGATGGAATGGTCCAAGAAAGAGCACAACGTCGAATTTATCGCTCTGACCCCTGAGCAGAAGGCCGAGTGGACGGCCAAGGCCGCACCGCTGATCGACGAGTACATCACGAAGATGGAAGCTGCAAAACTCCCCGGCAAGCAAATTGTCGAGGATGCAAAGAAACTGACCGAAAAGTATTCCAAAGAACTCAAGTGATTGGCCGGACCGAGGTTTTCTCGGGGTAGTCGCCGACAGGGGACGGGCTTGCGCCCGTCCTCAGTGTCCGGCGGCATCGGATCTTTTCGTCTCGATTCGGGGACCCTGCCCGAAAAGGGGATGAAATTTTCTTCCATGGGACGGTCTCCCAAGGGGGGAACCGAACCATCGGAACGGAGGGCGGCTTTTGCACGCGGTCGATCGCCTCGGCGGCGGGGCACAGAGCCGGCAATGGTATGGGAGGGCTCATGGGCTTTCTTAAGACAATCAATCAATGGCTCAGCGATGTCTTTCTTTGGGTGGGCGGCATTGCCTTGGTAACGATGACGGCCGTATCGTGCCTGAACATGGGGCTGCGCTGGTTGGGATATCCGATTGCCGGGATTTACGACCTCGTCTGCTACCTCGGCGCCCTTGTGGCCGCGCTGCCTCTCGCATATACCCAGCTCAAGAAAGGTCACATCGCCGTAGACATTGTCACTCGCCTTTTCCCGGCTTGGGTAAGGCGAACCGCGGTGGGGATGAGCTATGTGCTGGGGATCGTGTTCTTCAGCATCGCCGCCTGGAAGATCGCCGGCCTGGCAGACATCCTTCGGGACGCGGGTGAGGTGTCCGAAACGCTCAAGATGCCTTTCTGGCCTTTCACATATGCCGTGTCGGTGTCATGCGGTCTTATGGTGCTCTGTCTTCTGGTGGATGTTCTCGGAATGTTCGAAGCTCCCGAAAGGGGTGAGAAATGATCGAAGGACTCATCGGTATCGTCCTTTTACTGTGCCTGTTGTTCTTTCTCGAACTCCCCGTTGGACTTGCGATGGGAATCGTCGGGTTCGGAGGACTCTGGTACATGCTCACTCCAGAGGCCGCGGTGACAATGCTTGGAAACGAAATATGGAACGTATTCCCTAAATACGGCCTCACCGTCATTCCCATGTTCATCCTCATGGGGCAGATCTGCTTCTATTCAGGGGTCAACAAGAATCTTTACGATACGGCGCACACATGGATGGGCCGAACACGAGGCGGACTGGCAATGGCAACCGTCATGGCCTGTGCGGGATTCGCCGCGATCTGCGGGTCGAACACCGCGACCGCGGCCACCATGACCGCGGTTGCATTGCCGGAGATGAAAAAGCACGAGTACCATCCAATACTGAGCAGTTCCTCCATTGCAGTGGGATCCACCCTGGGGGTCGTCATCCCCCCGAGTGTGGTGTTGCTCGTGTACGGCATCTACACCGAGCAATCCATTGGCAAGCTGTTCTGGGGGAGCGCGGTACCGGGAGTTCTTCTGGCCGTTCTGTTGTGCCTCACCGTGTACGTCCTCTGCCTGTTCCGTCCCGAGTGGGGGCCGGCCGGCGAGCGGACCACGTTGTGGCGGAAGATAAAGGCAATTCCCGGCGCGTTTGAAATGTTCGTCCTGTTCACTCTGGTAATGGTAGGCCTCTATTCCGGAAAGTACAC
Source organism: Desulfomonilaceae bacterium (assembly GCA_031082285.1). Lineage (GTDB taxonomy): Bacteria > Desulfobacterota > Desulfomonilia > Desulfomonilales > Desulfomonilaceae > JAVHLK01. The sequence goes on along the minus strand of JAVHLK010000013.1, from coordinate 25,294 downwards.
GCCGACCGAGGCCGGCGCGGCAGGCGCATTCTTTGCCCTCGTACTCGGTCTGGTCAGGCGAAAACTCACCTTTCGGGGATTCATCGCTTCCGTGACCGATACGCTCAAGGTGAGCTGCATGATCGTACTCATCGTCACCGGCGCGGTCATTCTCGGACGATTCCTCACGATAAGCCGGATGCCCTTCCAAGTTGCGGATTACATAGCGGCCCTTCCAGTCGAACCCTGGGTGATCATCCTGGCAATCCTCGGCATCTATATGATTGCCGGCATAGTGATGGACGCGTTGGGGTTCCTTCTCGTTTCCATTCCGATCTTCTTTCCCGTGATCGTCCAGATGGGATACGACCCAATATGGTTCGGGTGCATCCTGTGCGTGGTGACGTCGATGGGAGCCATCACTCCGCCCGTGGGCATATGCGCATACGTGGTGGCCGGAATGGACAAGGACATTTCCCTTGGCACGGTTCTCAAGGGGGTGACCTGGTACCTCCCGGCCTTCTGGATCGTAATGCTTCTCATGCTCTTTTTCCCACAACTCGTGCTCTTTCTTCCTTCGTTTGTAAGATAGTGGAGGCGCCCGCATGGAGGCTGACATGACCGATCGCGACATTCTTGCCGGCAAGAAGATCCTCGCGGTAGACGACGAAGAGGACGTGCTTGCGGTAATCGAGGAACAACTGGAATCCTGCATTTTGGTTAAGGCCAAACGCTACGACACGGCAAAGGATCTTCTCGAAAAGGAGTCCTACGATCTCGCGGTATTGGACATTATGGGCGTCCGAGGATTCGATCTCCTTGACATCGCGACCCGAAAGAAGATCCCCGCGGTAATGCTGACGGCTCACTCCGTGACCCCAGACAGTCTTCAGAAGGCCATCGACAAGGGCGCATTGTCGTTTCTTCCCAAGGACGAGCTCGTTCGACTCGCCGAACTCATCGCCGAGGTCCTCGAAGAGGCGGAGAAGGGGAGGACGCACTGGGCAAAGCTCAAGTCACGTCTCGGCGGTCGGTTCGAGGAATTGTGGGGAGAGATGTGGCAGGAAATCAAGTTTCCCCGCGATCCCAACATCAGTTGGTGACCACGGAGCTTGTGGCACGCCCGGCAGGATTCGAACCTGCGACCTACGGATTAGAAGTCCGTTGCTCTATCCAACTGAGCTACGGGCGCGTCGAAACGGGATGCAGACCCGGCCGATTCACTACGCCGGGATCCGAAAGTTGCATCAGGTATACATACACTCGGATGACGGGGGTGTCAACAACTTGATCAAACCGGGACTTTCCCCGAGGAGTCGGGGTCAGGTCTTGCTTCTTGAATCAACAACATACAAAGCAGTCAGGGTGCGCTGCTCCAATCTGTTTCAAGAAGCAAGCCCCGTCACTATAGTGTCGGCCCTTGAATACTGCGGACACCTTCACGTTCGTCATTGCGAGCCCGAGGCTTTGGGAGGGCACGGCAATGCCGGCCTTTCATGAAGCATTGAGATTGCTTTCCCGCGTTCTGCGCGGGACTGCGCTCCTCGCAATGACAGGAGCGATAGGTTGGAGCGTTGAAGAAATGGGTTAAGATCACCGCGAAATGCAAAGCGCGTCACTATAGCTTTTTTCTATGACTATTCCGGATCGCTCAGCGGCAAGGTCACCAGAAAGGTCGACCCCTCGCCCAATCGGCTTTCCACTTGGATTGTGCCTCCATGGTCACGCACAATCGAATACGCCACGGACAACCCGAGCCCGATGCCGCCCTTTGCCGGATGGTCATGATAAAATGGATCGAAGGCCCTGTCGCACTGCTCCTTTGACATTCCCTTGCCGGAATCCGTAACGTTCACCGTAACCTCGAGATCCTTGCGGCCTGCGGTGACCGCCAGAGATCCTCCCTGCGGCATGGCGGCAAAGCCGTTCAGGAAAAGGTTGAGAAAGGCCCTGTGGAGTAGCTCGGGATTACCGCTCAGGAACAGGCGTTCGGAATCCAACTTCGAAATTATCTCGATCCTCTGCTTTGTCGCCCTTGAGGACAATTCTTCCATTGTGACGGCAATCAACTCGGCGACGTTCACATGCGTCAAAGTATAGTCGGTCAGTGGTTTGGCGAAAACCAAGAGATTCTCGATAATGAGCGACGCTCTGTGTATGCCTGAGAGGACCTTTCCCACGCATGTTTCCACGAGATCCGGTGCCAGTTGGGCATTCTGCAGGAGCTGCGCCGCGGATGAGCTGATCGCCAACGGGTTTCTGATCTCGTGGGCAATCCCTCCGGCCATATGGGCCAGCGCCTCCATTCTTCTCGCCAGCTCCAGGGTTCGCCGGACTCGTTCTTGCGCGGTGACGTCTCGAATGATTCCTTGATACCCAAGAATGCTCCCGTTTGGGCCTCTCCGGACCGAGCACGCCAGTACGCATTCGCACACGATGCCGTCCTTTCTGCGCAATCGGATTTCAAAGTCCTTCAATCCATCATTTTCTTCCACCAGCTGTATGACGAGAGTCCGGACGGACGGGTCTTCGTACGTCTTCAGTATACTGGAACCAACAAGTTCCTTTCTTTCATAACCGACAAGCTTGAGGAACGCATTATTAGCGTCAACAAGGGTTCCCTCTCGAGTGGTGATGAAAATCGCTTCCTGAGACTCTTCAAAGAGTGAACGGTACGCACGCTCACTCCGCCGGAGCTCATCCTGCAGCCTTGTCCTCTCGAGAATCTCTCTCTGCAATTCGGCGTTGGCACGCTCAAGAGCCTTTCGTTGCGATCGTTCCTCCTCATAGAGCTTTCCAATATCATTGGCGTACTTCAGCAGCTGTTCTTTTGAGAAGGCCTTTTCCTCAACTTCGGCCATTTTCTTCAATTCGATGTCTTTCACGTTCCTCCCATTCAGAGAGCGGCCGGTACGAGCAGCTCTTCGATTTTTCGAAGCAGATCCAACGGACTGAAGGGCTTGGTAAAGTAGCCGTCGGCACCGGCCTCAAGGGCTTCGCTCATCACCTCGGGCTCGTCCCTACCGGAGAGTATCACAATCTTAGAATACTTGGTTTGAGGGTCCGATTTCAACATTCGGGCGGTTTCTGTTCCGTTGAGATCTCCCGGCATCAGAATGTCCATCAGAATGAGATCGGGGTTGCGTTCTCGAGCCATTGTGAGCGCATCGGCCCCGTTGTCTGCACAGAAAGTCTCATAGCTCCCTTTCGCTAATGTTCGCCTCAACAGCTCTCGAACCTCCGGCCGGTCGTCGACGACGAGTATCTTTTTCACCCCAATCCTCCTGAACTGAAACGAGTTGTGGATTTATCGGTAAGTGCGGCTAAACCATCAGCAATATGGGTTACGACGAACAACCGAGGTGAGGAGCTGCGGATCTCACCCCCCAATCGGAGTGGGACGCCTGCGTATCTCGCTCCATCCATCGGCCTCCGAAGATCGTAGTGCAACCACCGTGCCGGCCGTCGCGTCGTGTCCGAGGGACCGGGACGCATGCAAGCCCTGCTTTTTTTGGAGTCTTCACAGATCGGCACCCCGGACATGGGCCTCCGGAGCACAGATGGCGCCGGCACACGCCTTGCACCCCTGCCGAGACGAACAGTGCTCCGTAGCCGGGGCGGGCAATCCACCCGTATTCTCGTTGGTGTTTCCCATGCACGCCATATCCTCAGGCTCCTCGACGTCGGAACACATGACTATGGAACATGAACCACAACATATGGTAGTTTAACTATGGAACTGATTCCATAGTCGGCTGAGGCCGACCAAGCTCGGGAGAAGACCATGGATGACGCACGCGCCCCTGAGTCCGGGCACCGAATCCTGATTTACGTACCCATTGTTCACAACCTGGCCGACATGGGAGCGCTGAGCGAATCGGTTAAGGATGCTTCCGTCAGGAAGGTCGGACGGCAAAACTGGAAGCGGAAACAGAACCTCATTGAGAAGCTTTGGGACGATATCGAGACGGTCCTGGAGGGATTATCCGTAACATGGGAGAGGGTGCGCATTTACCAGGACGGTTTACCGGTTTCGGGCAAGGAAGCGGCCATAGTGAAGGATTTGGCAAACTCGGGGAGCCGCAACCATCGGTTGCTTCTTCGCCTTATGGAACGCGGCGCTCAACTCATGGGATCGGAATCTCCCGAGCTGCTCCTCGAGGAGTATGAAATGGCCAGGCGGAAACTGTCGTCCGACGGATCGGCACGTTCAGGGGGGGCCGATCGTGCTGAAAGCGCCGCCCTACTCCAAAGAAGAGACAAATTCATTGCGGGACGCATCAATGACACCCTGAAAGAGGGAGAAACGGGGATCGTCTTCCTGGGAATGCTGCACACATTGGAGCCGTGGTTGGCGAAAGACATCCGTGTGCTGTTTCCCATTGGACGACCGCCGGAACGAGGCCTCCCGGGATCCGGTGAGTAGCCGTAACAGAGGACACACAGCCGATACGCACCAATGGCCCTTCGTCGTGGACGTACGAGGCCGACCCGCCCGAGGGAACGCCGCAGCCCCCCTTTTCGAGCAGTCACTCTGCATGAGGAACCAAGACATGGGACACACGTTAGGCAGGATTCTGGTGGTGGACGATGAGGAAGACTTTTGCCAGGTCCTCTTCGTGCTGCTCAAGACCGAAGGCTTCGAACCTATGGTCGCGCACAACGGAGAATCCGCACTCGACATGATTCGGCGAGGCCTTCCGGATGCCGTGCTGTTGGACATCCGGATGCCCGGCATCGATGGGATGGAAGTCTTGAGACGTTCCAAGGCGATGCAGCCCGGTATTCCGTTTCTCATCATGACCGCGTACGGCGGGGTCGGCGACGCGGTGGAAGCGATCAAGGAAGGGGCCTACGACTTTCTTGTCAAGCCGCTTGACAACAAGGGACTCGTCGAGAAGCTTACCCGGGCGATTTCGCTCGCCGCACCGCTGAAAGGTGATTCGAGGCGGCCGGATCCAGCCAAGGACGCGCACAGTGTTCGCCTTCGGGAAATAATGGGGCCCAGTGAAGCTATCTCCAAGGTTATCAAAGACATAGCACTGGTGGCAACCTCCGATTTCACCGTAATAATCCAGGGGGAGACCGGCACGGGCAAGGAGTTGGTCGCACGGGCGATCCACCAGGCCAGTGAAAGAGCGAAGCGGCGTATGGTTCCCCTCGATTGCGGGGCCATTCCGGAAACTCTTTTCGAGAGCGAGCTCTTCGGATACGAGAAGGGCGCGTTCACCGGCGCGGTCAGCCCACGTTCCGGGAAATTCGAGCTGGCTCAGGGAGGAACTCTGTTCTTGGACGAAATCGGCAACATGCCCATCAGTTGCCAGGTGAAGCTCCTCAGGGCCATTCAGGAAAGGACGTTTTTCAGGGTAGGGGGAAAAGAACCGGTCGACGTAAACGTACGATTGCTGGTTGCGACTAATCAGGATTTGGGCACACGCATATCCGCGGGAACGTTCAGCCGGGATCTCTACTATCGTCTGAGCGAGTTCACCGTCTCCATCCCCCCCTTGAGGGAACGTACGGCCGACATCGTTCACTTGTCCAATCGTTTCCTGAAAGCTACCAACCTGGAGTTGAACAAGAAAGTTCGAGGCTTTTCGGACCGAGCGGAGGACCTTCTGGTCCATCATCCCTGGCCCGGCAACGTGCGTCAACTCCGTTCCACCGTACGCCGAGCGGTGCTGCAGGCGGACAGCGTGATCCAGCCGGAACATTTGTCGCTTGAGAGTCCCACATGGGAGACCGATACGGTGGTCCTGCCTCACCCGGATGTTACGTCGTGGGACGGATTGTCCCTCAGGGAAATCGTCAAACGTGGCACCGTCGAGTTGGAGTGCCGTGTTCTCACCAGCGTACTGCGCAAGACCGGAGGTAACAAGGCTGAAGCGGCTCGTTTATTGCAAGTGGACTACAAGACCATGCATACCAAAGTGAAGCGCTACGGGATCACCATACACTCGGAGGTAAGTGATGAGCAGGAAGAATAAACGCAAGACCGAGGACAAGGGTTCCGAAGGCGGGGTTGCGGGATTCCTCGGAAACCTCACCGAAATCGTCGAAAGACTCGGGGAACTGGCGGAAAAGACCAAGGAGATATCCGGAGAAGGGAACCTTTCAGACCTCGGATTGGGGAAACAACTTAAAGGGGTTTACGGATTCAACGTCAAGGTGGGCCTGGGGGAAGATCGGATCAAGGTGCAGCCCTTCGGGAACATCAAACGAGACAGGCAGTCCGGTGAGACCATCGTTCAAGAGGTGAGGGAACCCATGGTCGACGTGTTCGAAGAGGACGACCACCTCCGGATAGTGGCTGAAATGCCCGGGATCGGGCCCGATGACGTGACGTTGGAAATCAAGGATGACGTGTTGACGATCCGCGCGGAACAAGGCGAGAAGAAATACGAAAAGGAGGTACTGCTTCCTCGGAGCTATTCCAGGGAAAAAGTGGAGTTCTCGTGCAACAATGGAATGCTGGACATAAAATGCTTTGAATAGCTTTGGAGATTGAAATGTCAAAGGGGAACGGTCCGAAGGTCAGGCTAAGGGTGAGTGAAGCCATCAACAAGGACGTGGGGCGGGCATACGGCCGTATGGATCCGGAAGACCTGGAAAAGCTCGGCGTCGCCATCGGGGACATCCTTGAACTCTCCGGGAAGAGGAAGACGGTGTGCAAGGCAATGCCGGCCTATAAGGAGATGAGAGGCCAGGCTCGGATTCAATTGGACGGCATTTCGCGACAAAATGCCAAGGCCGGTTTGGATGAGAGCGTTACGGTTTCAAAGATAGCCTGTCGTCCGGCTGAGCGTGTCGTTCTCGCGCCCACCACCGTCACCCCTTCAGAGCGGGATCTCAAGTACATCGGGAGCCTCTTGGACGGCATTCCGATCGTCGCCGGAGACATGATTAGGGCCACCCTTTTCGGGACTCGTTCCGCTGATTTCAAAGTGGAGGTCACCAATCCCAAAGGCGCGGTGCTGATCAACCCCACCACTGACTTGGTCGTCGGAAAACCGGAGGACACGGAGAAAGCACGCACTTTGTCCTATGAAGACATCGGCGGCCTGAAACCCCAGGTTCATCGCATACGAGAAATGATCGAACTGCCGCTCCGGTATCCCGAGGTGTTCGAACGGCTGGGCATCGATGCACCCAAAGGCGTTCTTCTGCACGGTCCCCCCGGTTGCGGCAAGACGCTCATTGCCCGTGCGATTGCTCATGAAACGGAAGCCAATTTTTTCTCCGTGAGCGGACCTGAAGTGATTCACAAGTTCTATGGAGAAAGTGAGGCACATCTGCGGCAGATTTTTGCCGATGCGGCCAAGAAAGGTCCCAGCATCGTTTTCATCGACGAGATCGACGCGATCGCGCCGCAACGGGAGAAGGTCGTGGGCGACGTAGAAAAGCGAGTAGTGGCCCAACTGCTCGCGCTGATGGACGGTTTGAACAGACGTCAGAATCTCATCGTCATCGCGGCCACCAACATACCCAACGCGCTG
>JAVHLK010000013.1:15102-17720 GCA_031082285.1 Desulfomonilaceae bacterium | reverse complement strand
TGAACAGACGTCAGAATCTCATCGTCATCGCGGCCACCAACATACCCAACGCGCTCGATCCGGCCCTCCGAAGACCCGGGCGCTTCGACCGAGAAATTGCCATTCCCATTCCGGACCGAAACAGCCGGCTCGAAATTCTCGAAATTCACAGTCGGGGAATGCCGCTGGCCCAGGATGTGGACATGAGCCACCTCTCGGAGATCACCCACGGCTTTGTGGGCGCGGATCTTGAGGCCCTGTGCCGTGAAGCCGCGATGATCCGCCTGCGCAGGATCATGCCGGAAATTGACTTTGACGTTGCCGGCATTCCGTACGAGCAGCTCGCTCGGCTCGAAGTTCATATGGATGACTTTGTCACCGCACTCAAAGAGGTAGAACCATCGGCCATTCGAGAGGTATTCGTTGAAGTCCCGGATGTCCATTGGGAAGATGTGGGAGGGCATGAGGCCCTGAAAGACAAGCTCATCGAAGCGGTGGAATGGCCGTTGCACTATCCTCACCTTTTCGAGCAGGCAGGTACCAGGCCTCCAAAAGGGATCCTGTTGTCGGGTCCTCCCGGGTGCGGCAAGACCCTGCTGGCCAAGGCAATCGCAAACGAAAGCAAGGTCAACTTCATCTCGGTAAAGGGGCCGGCGCTTCTCTCCAAATATGTGGGAGAATCGGAACAAGCCGTGCGAGAAGTGTTTCGCAAGGCACGTCAGGCTTCACCGTGCATCGTGTTTTTCGATGAAATAGACGCGCTTGTTCCCGCACGCGGAGGAGGTTCGACCGACGCCCATGTGGCCGAGCGCGTCCTGAGTCAATTCCTGGCGGAGTTGGACGGTATCGAGGAACTCAAGGGAGTTCTGATCCTTGCCGCGACGAACCGGTTGGACATGCTTGATCCCGCGGTGCTGCGGCCGGGCAGGTTCGACGAGGTGATCGAAATCCCCATGCCGAGCGATAAGGACCGGGAGGAAATATTCCGGGTCCATCTCAGGAACAAGCCTCTTGAAGAAGGCGTGGACCCGACAACTCTTGTCTCGCGCTCGAGTGGTTTCAGCGGTGCGGAAATAGCCTTGGTATGCAACAGGGCGGCCCTGATGGCCGTCCGTCGGGCTGTGGCGTTTGTGAAGGAACATCCGGACGACAAGGTCGTTACGGTTGTGACCCGCAGCGATATTGACGCGGCTTTGGCGGAACTGAACGAGGAATAATCATGGAAACCGCGGTCTACTTGTATTGCCTGACTCGAGCCCGTTCATTGCCGGAGCTGCACATGAAGGGCGTCAACAACGGGGCGCCCGTGGTAATCACGGATTTCGGCGACATCGCCGCGGTCGTCGCGGAAGTCCCGTTAAGCGAGTACTGCGGCGAAGCAGCGGAAGACAATTTACAGGACCTGGCCTGGGTGGGACCGCGAGCGATTCGGCATGCAGAGATCATCGAATCGGTGCGAGGCATGGCTCCGGTATTGCCCTCCCGCTTTGGGACACTATTTTCGTCCATGGACGGCCTGAAGAGACTCGTGGAATTGAACATGAGCAAGATCGAGACGTTCTTGGATGCCGTGTCGGCCGCCGACGAATGGTCGGTAAAGGTTCTGTCCTCCAGGGCTTCTTTTGCGGAGAAGCTTTTCTCCGAGCGGCTGGCCTCTCAATCCGAGATCTTCGCGGGAATGGCCCCGGGCCTCCGCTACTTCAAAGAACGACAACTCAGATCCGCGGTGGAGAAGGAGGTCGGCGCCCGGCTGAGTGCCGTCTTGACTGAAGCCGCCGGCGAGTTGTCGCGCTGTTCCGAGGACCGTCGAAAACGGGAAATCGTCGACGCGCAAGAGGAAGGAGGCTTGGTCGGGGTCGCCAACTGGGCCTTTCTCGTTGCCCGAAAGGCGGAGGCCGAGTTCAAGAGCGTCATCGAGCGGGCGAACGCCGGGCATAACTCCGGCGGCGTATTCTTTCAGATGTCGGGTCCATGGCCTGCGTACAGCTTCACACCGGAGTTGACGATGGAAGACGGGGAATGAAACTCCGACTCTACTGCATGTTTGACGGGGCTCAAGCCCTGACGAGGAGTCATGCTTCGCCGTGCCGTGAAGCTCACGTCCATCTGATGAGCAAGAAAGGGCTTTGTGCCGCGTTTTCCGAAGTGTCGGACGTGGCGGGCGAGCGAGACTCATCGGCACTCATACGGCACCACAAGGTTATCGAATCCTTTTTTGAACAAGTCACGGTTGTGCCGTTCCGCTTTCAATCGGTGATGGAAGACGTGCGCGACCTCGAGCTGTTGCTCGAAACCAGAGGCGATTACTATAAGCAAGTTCTCAGGCGGCTCGACGGCTGCGCGGAGATGGGAATAAGAGTCATGGTTCATGACAGGCCGGCTGCTCACGCCGCAGACTCCCCGACCGGCGAATCTTCGTCCCCGGAGTGCTCCAACCCGGGAATGCTTTATCTGCTGCGCCGGAAGGACCGCTATTCGGCGGAGTCGCTCCGGGCCGAGCAGCAGGAACGGATCTCCGAAGAATTCCGTACCGAATTCGCAGGCATGTTCAAGGAATTCACGAGCGAGGCTTCAAAGCCTACGATTCAAGGGAGCGATGCCGGTGCTTTCCTTGTTTCGTTGTACTTCTTGGTGCCCAA
>JAVHLK010000013.1:865-15002 GCA_031082285.1 Desulfomonilaceae bacterium | reverse complement strand
TTTCAGGCGCCCGACGCCGGATAGGTCACTGGTCGCCCCCTTTATGACGGTTGGGGTGACGAGTAAGCAAAGGAGGACTGATGGGTACCTTGACTCAGGACGTGACCCGGCTGTGCGAGGAGATTGCGGCTTTGCGGGAATCCCGTGAGGCGCTCGTCGACGATCTTGCGCAGGCAAATCGGGACGCCAAGGGCCGGGTTTCGGAAATGCTGGCGGAATTTCACAGAGCACACGGGGACATGGCCCTCCGCACGAGGGGAGAGCAAGTGAGATTCGTTTCAAACTTGGCGGCCGAAGTATCCGGGATGCTCAAAGGCTTCCACGAGCGGCATAGAGCAATGGCCGCCCGAACAAGGAAAGACAACGTTTCATTCGTAACGGACATGGCAACGGAAGTCTCCCTCTTGCTCACCGGCTTTCAACAGGCCCGTGCGGAGACGGCCGGTCGGATCAAGAGAGAGAATCAGGGGTTCGTTGCCAATAACGGAAAAGAAGTCTCCAGACTGCTCAACGGATGTCACGATGCCAGGATAAGAATGGGCAAGTCATCCAAGAGTGAGCGCAAACGGTTTATTTCGGATCTGGAGAGGTCGGTCAAAGGCATGAGGAAGGAGGTCGCCCAGGATTTGGCCGGTGCACGACAGGCCTGGAACGGTCTGTCCCCTGAAGTGCGAAAAGCCGGGCAAGAGGCCGAGCGGAAGGCGAACGCGGAAGTCGAGCGGAAAGCCAAAGCCGAAGCGGATGCCAAGGCCAAGGCCGAAGCCGAGCGGAAAGCCAAGGCTGAAGCCGAGCTCGAAGCAAAGGCGGCGACTGAAAGGGAAAAACAGGACCAATCCAAGAAGAAAACGAAGACTGAAACAAAGGCGGAGTGAGCGTAACCCAGGGGTCGACAATGACTGAGCCGACGGACAAACATTCGGAAATGGCGGAAGTGACTTGCTCGTTCTGTAGCGGCACGGGAACGGATCCGTTCGGGATATTGTCCTGGTTGTCTACGTGCTGTGTGTGCGGCGGCAGCGGCAAGGTAAGAGTTCGGAGCCCTTACGCCAAATGCGCTCACTGTCGGGGTACAGGGGCGGTCAAGACCTATACGTGCACCGCGTGCATGGGTAAAGGTGTTGTACCGCTCCCTGCACAGCCGATTTCTACATGCCCCGACTGCCATGGGACGGGCGACGATGGTTCCGCTCCATCACTCGCATGTCTCAGGTGCAGAGGAAAGGGGTTTGTGATCAAAGCGGAAGAGTGACGTCGTACACGGCCGGGGAGCCTGCCGACCGGGAAATGTCGAGCGATCGAGAGTGCAAGCCGCTCCCGCCTGTCAACAGCCTTCGCACCACCTTCACCATGAGGAAACGAATCACCATGAACGCCCAAAAATCAAATATCGCCGTAGCGATAACGGAGCCGATCGGGCCGGACGGCGACAACGTCATACCCGAGGCCGGTGAACAATTTGTCGGCACTTCTCAGGTCAAAGACTTGACGGACCGTGCAGCTGCGTACTTGGCGGTGGGGTATTCCGTGCATTTTGCCGGAGCCGCGGGAACGGGAAAGACCACTCTGGCTTTTCACGCCGCCGCCAAACTGGGTCGGCCGGTGATGCTCATTCACGGGGACGACGAGTTCGGGAGTTCGGATCTGGTCGGTCGCGATGCGGGTTACCGGAAATCCAGACTCGTGGATAATTTCATTCATTCCGTTGTCAAGACCGAAGAAGAGACGCGAAGCTTCTGGGTGGACAACCGTCTGACGACGGCCTGTCGAGACGGATACACGCTCATCTACGATGAGTTTACCCGATCGAGACCCGAGGCAAACAACGTTCTCCTGAGCATCCTGGAAGAAAAGATACTGAATCTGCCGAGTCTGCGGAGGACCGGCCAAGGCTACCTCGACGTACATCCGTCCTTCAGGGCCATTTTTACCTCAAACCCGGAAGAATATGCCGGAGTTCACAAGTCTCAAGACGCGCTGATCGACCGAATCATCACCATCAACGTGGACCACTACGATCGGGAAACCGAAGTGCTGATCACTATGGCAAAATCAGGGCTCCCCATGGCCGATGCCGAAGTGATCGTGGACATGATCAGGAACTTGAGACTCGTCGGAGTGAATAACAATCGTCCTACCGTGCGAGCGTGTATCGCCATCGCCAAAGTTCTGGCTCATCTCGGCGCTACAACCGAGGCGGACGATGCGACTTTCCGGTGGATTTGCCATGACGTGCTTGCTGGGGACACGGTGAAGGTTACCCGGGCCGGTGAATCGCTCATGCCCAAGAAGGTCGACGAAATCATGAAGAAGGTGTGCCGACGGAAAAGCAAATCCTAGAGCAACATGGGTTCACATCTTGAACCACTGTGGAGAGAGCTATGAGGACTCGTAACAGAGCGACCATTCGAGGACTAAGAGACATCCGCACCCATGCGGGAAGAGTGGAGAGTGCCGATGTCCCGTACATGAGATTCATGAAGATCAGTGCTCTCGAGATGGAGAAAGCCCGCCGCGAGACGGAAAAGTTCAGTGCGGAAGCGAGAATCAGGAACATCGACCTGCGTCTGGCCGAGATCGAAGCGGAGAAGGAGACCCTTCTGGCAGGTGAGGGGGGTAAGAGGCGCGAAGCCGTCTCAGGCCCCGGCGGTGAAAGGTCCGCGCGTGACCGCCGTGAAGGCGGGAAGGGATTCCGAATCAAGTATTGACCTCTCCGGAAAGGAACACGGTGAGATTATGTCCGGGCTCAGGCACTGTAGGCAACTTCGTACGAGCGGCTGCATCAAGGGGTTCCGATCCTGCAAACATTCTACGGCCGCTCCCCAAAGGATTCTGGACCGAGCGAGGGTTCAGGCGGGCGAGGCTCGCCGAATCTGGAACAATGCACATCAGATATGGCTGGAGACTCAAGCGGGAACCGCGGCACGTTCGCGACGAAAATAGTCTGCGGGGCCCGACGATACTCTCCGCGTATCAAACGGGTAAGGGAGAACGCCGATGAAGGTTATCTGTATATCGTGCGGCCACAGTCTGCCCCTGGACAAGACATACGAGGACTTCGAAGGTCTAATCAGGTGTTACGTGTGCGGTGCACTGATGGAGATCAAGATGTCCGACGGGAAACTACGGGGGCTGAACTTACCGGCCTCGTCCTGTGAACCTCGGGCCGAGACGGAGCACGTGAACGAAGGCCGCGTGTGACGGAGCGGTCCATTTGGCTGGGCTGAGGAAGGACAAGAAAGACCCGGATCCGTGGCCTGTTCCACCCCCTCGAGACCCGGTAGACGGCAAGGCCCACGGATTTCCTGCGAACGGTTTTCACTACGAATCTCATGACGGATGAACGGAACGACCGATGCAAACTCAAGCCAAACCGAATGAGACCAGAGGGCGATATCTCTACGCAATTATCGCCGGTTCCGGAGAAAACTCGTACGGGCGACTTGGTCTGAACAAGTGTCCGGTTTATACCATTTCCAATGGGGAAGTGTCCGCGGTGGTGAGCGATGTTGCAAATCAGAAGATACGGCCGGAACGTCGACACCTTGCCGCACACCAGACGGTCCTCAAGAAGGTCATGGAAGATTATGACGTACTTCCCATGTCTTTCGGCATCATTTCGAGCGGGCCCGGGGCCGTGAAGAAGCTTCTCAAACGCAATCGCAAGGCCATAGCAGGCCAGTTGAAGCGCGTCTCGGGCAAGGTTGAGATGGGACTGAAGGTTGCCTGGGACGTTCCCAATATCTTTGAATACATGGTCAACATTCATCCCGAACTTCTGGACGCCCGGGACAGACTGGTAAGCCTCCAGAACAGGATTTCACAAGAGGACAAGATTGCCGTAGGTCAATTGTTCGAGGAACTCCTCGCGTTGGACAGAAAACGACATACGGATCGAGTGGAGCACGTTTTGGAACGAAGATGCGCAGAGATCATGCGGAATCCGTGCCGGGACGAACGAGATGTGATGAAACTGGCCTGTCTTGTCGATCGCGCCTCTCTGGACGGATTCGAGGCCGGGGTGCTCGAGGCCGCCGCACTGTTCGACGACAACTACGCGTTCGATTACAGCGGTCCGTGGGCTCCCCACAACTTTGTGGAACTGGAGGTCGAGATCTAGGACCTGGGACGAAGCGTGACTGGAGTTACCATGCTGATCATAGACGATATCGTTAAGTTTCCCATGAGCGGGCTGATGTGGATCTTTCAGGAGATTCACGCTGCAGCGGAGCAGGAAATTCGGGCAGAGGCCGACTCCCTGACCTTCGAACTTCAACAGCTCTACGCAAGCTTTGAGAGCGGACAAATCACGGAAGAAGAATTCGATCGGAGGGAAACGGCGTTACTCGACAGGCTCGATCAGATTCAGGACCACGGGGCGGTTGTCGAATGGGACGAAGAAGACGTGGAGTAGCTCATCATGAAGGAATTTGACCTGGATCACGCGGAACACGTTACACTGTGCGAAGCTCTCGATCGCGTCCTTAATAAGGGAGCCGTCGTGTTGGGCGAAGTGACCATATCGGTAGCCAATGTGGACCTCATCTACCTGGGATTGCAAATCGTACTTACGTCCATCGATACGTGTCACACCATGAACGAGACCGAAGCCGCGAGGTGCGCGGTCGGCCTGACCTCGGCAAGCGAAGATCCGCGAGTTTCTTCTTGACGGGAAACACGGTCGCTGCCGGGCGAACACGGTAGCAACCCGAAGAATACCCCGCGTTCTGCGCGGGATGCCGGGCATATGTGTAGGGGCACCCCCCCGTGGGTGCCCAGGGTAGGCACAGGGGCCTACCCCTACCAAACCGGCACGGAGGCCGGCGCTACCGAAGCAGGTACGGCTGCCTTAAATACGACACAGTATTTGTGAAAAGCAGCACTTAGGCAATCCCGACCGAAGTCCACATGAGGGAGAATTATCCATGAACACCACGCAATGCGGACGTGTCGACAGTAATACACTGGACGAATTCGCGAGATTGATGAACTGCGGCGGCCCCTCCCGAGTATCAAAAGAGGACCGGGGAGCGCGAATCAACCTCGATCGGGAATCCGTCAAGAACGGTCTTGGTCAGCTCGTCTTGACGGTGGTCAAATTGCTCCACGAACTGCTGGAACGTCAGGCCGTCCGTCGAATGGAATCCGGTTCTCTTACCGATGAACAGATAGAACGGCTCGGTGTGACGCTGCTGCGCCAGGCGCAGGAAATCGAACGACTCCGGAAAGAGTTCGGCCTGGAAGAAGAAGACTTGAACCTCGATCTCGGACCGCTCGGGAAACTTCTCTAGGGAGGCCAATGATGTCAATACAACGTTCCACTCGTCATTCAATTGAAAGCACCAATCTTGCCGACCTGCTCGAAAGGATATTGGACAAAGGAATCGTGATCGCCGGCGACATCAAGATCAAGCTCGTCGAAGTGGAACTTCTCACCATTCAGATAAGGCTGGTGGTGTGTTCCGTGGACAAGGCCAAAGAGATGGGCCTGGATTGGTGGGTCAACAATCCGGCCTTTCAAAGGACGGCAATCGACGCCCAGCCGGTCGCATAGACGGGCCGGGAAAAATTGAGCTTGCACGATGACTCTCGACATGGTTTCCTGTATATGGACAATGGCGGCACGGAAAAGGGTACGTGGAGGCAATCCGATCGACAACCGAAGCACACCGAATGTCCGGCGGCATTCGGATCGAGGGCCCTGGAACGTGACCGAGAGTTTATGAGAGTTCGCCGGAGAACAGATAATGCCCGAAAAGGACCTGCCGAGTTTCGATTCACTGGATGAGCCGAAGGCCGTACCCGACCATTTGCACAAAGCCGGTACGTCCACCCAAACCATTGACCTGAGCAGTCTGTTTGACACGAATGTCTCCTCGTCCGGCACGTTCGATCTCAGTGGAGTAGGTTCCACCTCTCTTGGCCGTCTCCTGGACGCTCTTCCCATGCCGGCGATATTGATCGATGAGGGCAACAGGGTCGTCTTTTCCAATCATGGATGCGCAAGGCTCACCTCGGATTACCAGAATATGTCCGGCGTTCCGTTCCTGCATCTCGTCCCGAAGCCGTCGGACCTGGAGAAAGCCCAGGCGCTGGCCGATAAGACCCTTGCCCTTCTGGCCAGGGTGTTCAAGACCAGAAAGCCTCTTACGGCTGAGGCCATTCTGGAAATCAGTCGGAAGAGGATCTGGGCACGATTGAATCTGCGTGCCGTTCGGATCGGCTTGGAACGGTACGTGTTGGTGCTCATCGAGGACGTGACCTCCGAGAAGCGAGAACTGGAGATGAACAGAAGACGAGACAGGGAAGCCGAGGAGTTGCGTCGTGAGCTGGAGACGCTTGTCGAAATGGCGAATTCGGAACTTACGGCCGTGAACGTGCGTTTGAGAAACGAAGTCACGGAACACCTGAAAACCCAGCGTATGTTGAGAGCGGAAAAGCAGAAGTGCGAGATGATGGCGCGGCAGAACGAATTGGCAACTGCGGTGGTTACGCCTACCGGCGAATTCCGGTCTCTCGATCTCGGATTCCAAGAACTCTCCGGGTACGAATTGTATAATGTTCCGAACCTCACGGAACTGATGACCGGCAGGTTGGACGATCTCGACTTGCGCGACGCTTCGGCACTCGTCCGGCTCGAAGTCTTCAGCCGCATGGACGATGAAGGAACGGCCGGGGCAGCCTGCACCCTGACCCGTCGAGACGCGGAGAAACGTGATATTCACGTGAGGGGGTTGAAACTCGAGGACGGCAACTATTTCCTCACCTTCGCTGACAAAGATCGTCGCCCAACAGAACCGACCGAGTGATCTCAGCGCCTGGTGTTGCAGTCGATTTTTCCGATGATCTCCATGACCTCCTTATGGACAAACGGTTTGGAAATGAAAGCCGTTATCAACCCGTTGTCCAGTGCGTCTCGGATATCCATGTCATCCGTGTAATAGTAACCCGACATCATAACTATGTGAACCTCGCCATCCAGAGCCTTCATCTTTCCGGCCAAATCCAAGCCGTCCATGTCCGTGAGTTTCACGTCGAGAAGCGCGATGTCAAATCGATCCGACTCAATCAGCTTCAAAGCCGCTTCGCCGGTCTGGGCAACTTTCAGTTCATAATCGTCCTCTCCAAGCAGATGTGTTAAGACCCAACACATGTCCGGCTCGTCATCAACTATCAGTACAAGCGGCCGTCTCTTTGCCATGATGCGTTTCCTCACATTGAAGTCTTCGGAGACCGCGTCCGATACTCGAAGGCCTCCATCTTTTCCGCAACGTTCCCCCGCCCCTCCCTGCAAGCGGGGATACGCACGGATTTCTCCCTTCACGGTCCGTGAACGGAGCAATACATGTCGGTCCTTCTTTCAGGAGGTCGCACGCGTTACAGTAACGGCAGGTATACGGTGAATACGGTGCCCTCACCTTCGATGCTCTGGACCTCGATGTTTCCCATATGCTGCCTGACTATGGAGTAGCATATGGAAAGCCCCAGTCCTGTTCCCTTGCCGACCGGGGAAAGAGTGAAAAAAGGATCGAATATTTTGCCAAGATGCTCCGGTGCTATTCCGCATCCGGAATCTTCGATCGAGATCAACGCCCCTTCCGAGCCGGATCGCAACGAAACGGTCAGTGAGCCCCCTTCCGGCATGGAATTGAACGCGTTGAGGAGTAGATTGACGAACATCTGCTGAAGCAGGTTTCCATTGCCGTATACGGCCATCGGCTCCTTGGGGAGATCCGCCTTGACTCCAATTTTTCCAATTTTTGCCTGATTGGACACAAGCTGCAGTGCGTCTTCGATCACATCTACAATGTTGACGGGATTCATCTCCAAACTGGACGACGGCCGTGCAAATCTCAGCAAGTTCTCGATGATCGAGGATGCCTTGTGAATGCCGTCCAGAATTCTGGAAACACACTCTTCGCGAAACCCGTGTTGGATATCCGGGTTCTTCAGGAACTGTGCGGCGGAAGAGCATACCGCAAGCGGGTTCCTGATTTCATGTGCGATTCCTCCGGCCATCACGCCCAGTGCGGCAAGCTTCTGGGACTGCAACAGCTGCATCTCAAGTTTGCGGTGCTCGCTCAGGTCTCGCCCCACTGCAACCACTCCCACGGGCTCTCCACGCTCATCTTCCATGGAGGAGAACACCCAGCTAATGGGAATCTTGTTGCCGTTTCTTGTGAGGACATCCCATTCACCGGTTTGCGGGCTGTCAACGATTCTCAACTGGTTGAAGACGTTCCTCAGTGCTTCGCTTGCTTCCGGTACGCATCGTTCAAAAAAGGACTTTCCCTTCACTTGCCACGAGGGATAATCCGTAAGCCTTTCCGCCGCGGTGTTCCAGGTCAGGACGACACCCTCGGAATCCGTCGACAGAACCACGTCTCTGGCACTCTCCACCACTCCGGCCAGGTGGCGTTCGACTCGACGGACCTCTTCGCTCAACCTCACCTGCTCGGTTACGTCGTCCAACAACAAGATGATGTTTTCTACGTCGCCGCGCCATGCGAAAGGCAGAATGCTGTAATAGTACGTCCGAATGGGGATGCCCGGGGCCCGGTATGTCATCCGGTCGCCTCGGATTGCTTGGTTCTTCGCAAACACTTCCCGGACCTTGCTCGTGATGTCGATGTGCTCGATAATGGCCTCAGGAAGCACCTGCTCCAGTTTCTGTCCTATCACCTCCTGTTGACTCCGGCGGCTCTTGGTAATGAAATTGTGGTTGGCAAATATCACTCTCAGCTCTCGGTTGATCAGCAGAACGGACGAAGGGATCGACTCAATAAACATCCCGAACATGTCTTCGTACCGATGCGGATCGTCTCCCGCCAACAGTTTCAAACCCGTCATAGCCAAGGCGACTTTACCTCCCGTCTACCAAGCGTGGGGGGAAGGAAACTCGATCTTCCGTGAGCAAGATGCGTACCGGCCGGCGTGCCTCGGTTCGGTAACGTACGCTTCTTTTCGCGCGCGGACCGCTTTTGCCGGCCCTTGCCAAACCTGTTCCCGATCGAAATGTCGAACCGGCCGACCGGATATGGATGCGGTTCCGACACATCCGTTCAGTTACGCCGCGAGGGAGTTCACAGGACGGTTTCGAATACGGAGCTGCCGCGGGCTGTTCACGGTCCCATGGGATGACGAATTCGGAGCCGCGCGGACGAGGACCGCGCTCTTCGAGCATTGGCCTCTTGCCTATTGCGCGTCAAGAACCCGTCTGACGACTTCCAGTACCTGCCGGATGTCGTACGGTTTGTTGACGAACCCCTTGGCCCCCGCAGCGAGTGCGTCCTCAACCGGAGCGCCGGCCGAGTAACCGCTGGCGATCACCGCCTTCACCGACGCGTTGAGGGTCAAGAGTTCCTCAAGACACTGTTTTCCGCCCATTTGCGGCATGATGAGATCCAGAACGACCAAGGAGATGTCGTCGATATGAGTTTGGTACATCTCCAGAGCTTCCTTGCCGTTCGAAGCAGTGATCACCGTGTACCCGGCCTTTGTGAGAATCCTGGATCCAAGGTCTCGAATATGCTCTTCATCATCCACGAGGAGAATAGTCTCCGAACCTCCGCGGGGCATAGGTCCGACCGATGCCGGTTCCGTGTCCTCGGTTGAGACCAGGGCCGGCAAATAGATCTTGAATGTGGTCCCCCGGCCGACCTCGCTGTAGCACCTGACGTGTCCGTGGTGCAGTCGGACGATTCCATGGACCATGGCCAGCCCCAGACCCGTTCCTTCGTTTGCGGCCTTGGTGGTGTAGAAGGGTTCGAAAATATGCTCCAACGTCTCTTGGTCCATCCCGGCCCCGGTGTCCGACACCGTCAACAGGACATAATGGCCCGCTTCGGCCTCAAGATGCCGTCTCGCGTAGTCCTCATCGAGAAAGATGTTCGCGGTCTCGACGATCAGCTCCCCGCCTTCGGGCATGGCATCTCGTGCGTTCACCGCAAGGTTCATAAGCACCTGGTCTATCTGAGTCGGATCGGCGTTGATTGTGGCGAGGTTCTCTCCAAGGACGATCCGGATGTCAATCATCTTGGGGATGGTTCGTTCCAACATTTTCCGTAACTCGGAGATGCGCCGATTCAGGTTCAAGGGTCGTGGCATAATCTCGGTCCGTCTGCTGAAAGTAAGCAATCTCCGCACCAGATCCGCGCCACGACTTGCGGATTCGTGTATCTTCTCCAGATCGGCCCGGTAATGTCCGGGCAACTCCTCATCGGTGAGCATCAATTCCGAGTATCCCAGTGTGACCTGCAAGATATTGTTGAAATCGTGAGCAACGCCGCCCGCCAAGGTTCCCACCGCCTCCATTTTCTGTGCCTGGTACAACTGCCTGGAAAGCTCCAAGTGTTCGGTGATGTCGCGTTTCACCGCGACGTAGTTCACGATCCGCCCGGAAGAATCCTTCACCGGAGAGATCGTGGAGTCTTCATGATACAATTGTCCGTTCTTCCTCCTGTTGACGAATCGTCCCGTCCAGATATCCCCCCCTTTGATGGTGTCCCACAAATGTCGGTAAAACGTTGCGTCCTGTTCTCCGCTCTTAAGGATCGCCGGGGTCTTACCGACGGCCTCGTGGTGCGCGTACCCGCTGATTCTCTCGAAAGCCGGGTTCACGTACAGGATGGTCCCCGCGGCATCGGTGATGACTACCATCTCCGCGGCCTGTTCGATCGCGGATACAAGACGCTCGCGTTCCGCTGCAACGCGCCTGGCTTCGGTGACGTTGGTAAACACACAGTGGGTCTGGACGAACTCGCCTCCCTCGTTCCGGATAACTCTTCCTTCGAAGGACACCGTGATGGAGGAGCCGTCTTTGCGTTTCATGTCGAATTCGACCGCGTGGATTTCGCCTTTCTCCGCGAAAAGTCTAAACCGATCGGGGAACACCGACGGACCGTCGCCGGCCAGAAAGTCGCCGAACCACTTCCCGATCACTTCATCTCGATCGTAGCCCAGCTCGGCAAGCCACGCGCCATTCACATTGAGGAGATTGCCGTCGGCATCCAAGGACTGGTAAGGCGCCGGGGACTGCTCGTATAACCGCCTGAACCGCTGTTCACTCTCACGAAGGGTTTGCTCGGCCCTTTTCTGTTGAACGATCTCCCATGTCACATCGGCAAGGTAAGAAACGATCTCCAGGTCCTTTTGGGTGTATTCGACCGCCTTATTTCCCACTCCCAGGACCGCGACCACCTTGTCCTCCCGCATGACCGGTACCACCAGTTCGCGGATCACCACGGCGTGGCCTTCGGGCAATCCCTTCTTGTGTGGGAGTGACGCATAATCGTTGTGAACCACCGGCCTTCTCTGGTGCACACAGTCCACCCACACGCCTGCCCGATCGATGCCGTAGTGCATCCCCCTGCCTTCGGTTCGGCAGAATTCGTTCAGTGTGCGGGACGACCACTGTTGCAGCGAAAGCGTATTCTGATCGGGTTCGACAAAGTGATAAAAACCGATGGGACTGTCCACGACCGCGGTAATGTCGTCAAGGGCTCGAGTCAGGAGTTCCTCCAGCGTGTGACCCACGCTATATTCGATGAGAGCAAGTCGAATCCCCGTGAGCCCCCTGAAAAGGCGCTCCTGTGTCTGATCGCGGAATACCAGAACTACCCCGTTGATTGCGCCTTGGTCGTCCCTGATGGGCGCTCCGCTGTCCGCGATGGGGCGTTCCTTGAGGTCCCTGCAAATGAGGAGCGTGTGATTTGCAAGGCCGACCACGCGGCCTTCACGGAGAACCTTGCTCACCGGGTTTTCCACCGGTTGCCGCGTCTCCTCGTTGACTATGCGGAACACCTCGTCCAGCGGTTTTCCACGGGCGTCCTCGTAACGCCAACCCGTAAGGGCCTCCGCCACCGGGTTACACAGCTCCACCCTCCCGTCAATGTCCGTGGAAATGATCCCGTCGCCAACGCTCATCAGTGTGATCCTATGGCGTTCTTCCGCCTTCCTGAGCGCGGCCTCGGCAAGATAAAGCGCCTTGTAATGTGCTTTTCGGTTCGCCTGCCAGGTCAAGCCCACCGCGGTGCTCACGAAAGCCAGGAGACCCGACGTGAGACCCGCGATCAAAATGAAACGGAATCGCAAGCCCGCAAGCGCTTCCTCCTCATCCACTTTTGCCACCATGAACCAAGGGGAATTCGGTACGGCTTTCAGGACCGATAACACCTCGATCCCTCGATAGTCCGTTCCCCCCACGACGCCTTCCTTGCCCAACACGGCCATGACCGCCGGCACGTCCGTCCTGGTCAGAGGGATTCTCAGCTTTAGAGCGGTATCCTGCCGATGGCGCAGATCATTGAGGAAAAGGACCGAGTCTCCGTCTCTTCGCACCAGGAGTGTTTCCGCGCTGCGGCTCGGCGTAGGCCAAAATTGAATCAACGGATACAGGAATCGCCGCGCGTCGATCTGTACGAGTATCGCACCGAGCGGCTTATCGCTCTTGTTCGTCGCGGGCATGAGAGGTGCGACCACATCAATGTGGGAGAGGGCGTCGCCGGGACCCGCGTGCAGGTCCGTCATCGCGGGTCTCCCCTCCCGCAGTGCCCGGGCCAAACAGAGCGCGGCATCCTCGTGAAGCGGGCCGTGATGCGTTCCGGTACTGAGCCGCACCCGGCCGTCACGGTCCACAAGCATCACATCGATGTAGTGGAAAAGCTCCTGCATTTGTCGCAAGCGCGAGAGAATCTTCTCCGCGATGTCGGGACGCGGGTCGACCAGCCATCTCTCCACGGCGTCGGTCAGGAAAGTACTCTGCATAATCGCAGCGGCGTCACGTAACCGTTCGGATCGCCACTCGGCTATTTGATTTACCTTCAACCGAGCCGCGGCCTGAAGTTCGTCCACAGAGTTTTCTCGAAGTTCGCGCTCCTGCTGAACGTAGAACCAGTAGCCTCCGCCCATCAAGCCCAGCACGGCAAGAACCGACGCAGCAAGCAACCAACGTGGAAATGACGTCATCGCATTTAGCCTCGTGCAAGTAAGCCAGGGGCCGGCTGATCCGAAGACATGCCCCGGATTTACCTATTGAACTGACTCGAAGTGGATAATCGGGAGACTGCCGGTTCCCGTGATCCCGTGCATTCGCCCCCCGTGCCCTTTGAACGTCCCCGGGCCTTGAAGAGCCCTTGTTGCGTGGCGATGGGAGTTTGTCTCGTTTCACGTCAATGAATGTACGACACGCACCGGCTCCAGTCAAGCGGGATGTTTGGCCGTGATACGGGGTATCAGTGCCCCACCCGGCGTCTCAATGTGTTCAATGGGTTCGATCTCCCGAATGGGAAAGAATCAAGTCAACGAGATCGACGAGGTCATTGACCGGCTTTTTAAGCTTTCAACACTTCCTTGACCGACTGCACCAGGCTGCTGACCTGATACGGTTTGGTCACGAAGCCACGGACAAGCGACCCGAGGCGCAGACGTTCTCGTGCGTCCAGGGAACGTCCCGTCGAAACGATTACTTTCACGTGCGGGTCTATCTTGAGCAGTTGATCGAGGCATTTCTCGCCGCCCATGTGCGGCATGACGAGATCGAGGACCACGAGGGCTATGTTGGACCGCTCTTTCTCGAAAATCTCCAGAGCCGCGTTGCCGTCGGCCGCGGTGATCACCGTGAAGCCTGCTCGTTCGAGTATGCGCGTGCCCAAGTCGCGGACAAGCTCTTCGTCATCAACCAGGAGAATCTTATGGCCGGGTGTGATGATCTCAACCTCGGACTCGAGCTGCTCGTCCTTCGGTGACTCCTCGACGGTAGGGAAGTATACTCTGAATGTGGTTCCTTTGCCCTTCTCACTTTCGCAGACGATCCAACCTCCGTGCTGTTCCACGATGCCCCTGGCAACGGAAAGCCCCAGGCCGGTCCCCTTGTTGAAGTCCCACCCTTTGGTCGTGAAAAAGGGGTCGAAGATCTTCTCCTTGGTTTCTTTGCTCATGCCGATGCCCGTGTCCGAAATGAGCATGAGCACACATTCGCCGGATTTCGCTGCGGGATGCCTGCGACACGAGTCTTCATCCGTCAATATGTTTCTCGTTTCAATCTTCAACCGACCGCCTTCCGGCATTGCTTCCATGGCGTTTATGCAGATATTCATGAGAACTTGCTCAAGATGAGGGCCATGGTCAATGCCGATGGCCC
>JAVHLK010000013.1:0-855 GCA_031082285.1 Desulfomonilaceae bacterium | reverse complement strand
CGGATTCGATCTCGATCGTCTTGGGAAAGGTTCGTTCCATAAGCTTGATCGTGTTTTGAACGACAACGAGGTTCAGATCCAAGGGTTCAAGCCTGATCTCGGCCTTCTTACTCAATGTCAAGAGCCGCCGAACCAAGTCCGCACCTTTCAGCCCGGTTTCGAGTATTATCTTCAGATCTCCGTAATGTGGATCGTCCTCTGTTTTTTGAGAAAGAATCAGCTCGGTATAGCCGTTGACGATCGTGAGAAGGTTGTTGAAATCATGAGCAATTCCTCCGGTCAGCGTTCCGATGGACTCCATCTTCTGAGCTTCAACAAGTCTGTGTTCCAGGAGCTTCTGTTCCGTGAGGTCTCTGATCCATACCTGTATCCCTATCTCGTTTTCAAAGAGAATCACCTTCACATTGACTTCCCCAGGAAAAGAGGTGCCGTCTTTTCGCAGAAAATATACTTCGTACTGTCGGGGAACCGATTCTCCCCGAAGACGTGCCTGAGCCCGTGAGCGAGTGAGATCCTGATAGTCGGGGTGGTAGATGAGCCAGTGATCCGTGCCGTTTAGTTCTCCCGTGTCGTAGCCCAGCATCTCATGCAAGCGAGAATTGGCAAACACAATCACCGTGCCTTTTTGGACAAGAACTCCGTCGAAACTCTCCTCCACAACGGTTCGGTATCTCTCTTCACTCTCTCTGAGCGCTTGCTCCATCTTCTTGCGCTCGGTAATGTCCGT
Source organism: Desulfomonilaceae bacterium (assembly GCA_031082285.1). Lineage (GTDB taxonomy): Bacteria > Desulfobacterota > Desulfomonilia > Desulfomonilales > Desulfomonilaceae > JAVHLK01. Next base: position 128 of record JAVHLK010000013.1, on the reverse strand, counting down.
GATGATGCCGACCAGGCCTTCAAGATCGCCGTCGGGTCTCAAGAGCCTGCGGCCTGCCAAATGGCCAAGAAATTCACGACCGTCCGCAGTCCGGTAGCGGCGCTCCAGACTCACGTGGTCAATTTCAC
>JAVHLK010000139.1:7828-11090 GCA_031082285.1 Desulfomonilaceae bacterium | reverse complement strand
TTTGAATGTTCAACGCTTTACTCCTACCATGACCGATTTCATCAATTTGATTCAGACGGACATGGGTCGCCCATTGGCCCACATCGTTACGAAGCTCAAGTATGGGAGATTGGTCGAGGACGCACAGGAGGTTCTTAGGACACTCGTCCCGAAAGAAGAAGAAATCCAGACCAATGACGATCGCTGGTACTCGATGCGGATTCTTCCTTATCGAACCGTTGATAACGTAATTGAGGGCGTGGTCATTACTTTCGTGGATACCTCCCTGTTCAGAAGGGCGATGAAGGCTGCTCAGCAGGAGGCTGAAAGGCAGGAGGTGAGCATCATCAATACAGTACGAGAACCTCTGCTCTTGCTGGATCGGGACCTGAGGATTGACGCGGCCAACGAACCATTTTATCGCACCTTCAAGGTCAAGCCGGACGAGACCAAGGGCAGGATGCTTTACGATCTGGCCAACCGGCAGTGGGACATCCCCGCTCTCCGAGACCTTTTAGAGAAGATTCTCCCTGAGAAGATCAGCATCGAGGATTTCAGAATGGAACATGAGTTTGAGACTATCGGGAACCGGACAATGCTCTTGAACGCTCGGCAGTTGCAGACGGAGCCTGGAAAACCTGATAAGATACTCCTGGCCATCGAGGACGTGACAGGTCGGCAACTACCTTGAGAGTGTCCCAGGCGGTAGACGAATCGGGGTTTCAGATACTTGTTGGACGAAACCGGGCGTAATTGCGTGAATCACAGGCCGGGATCCCCCAGGCAGAAATGGTCGTCGGGCCGATTAGCGCAGATGAAAGGCAGCCAGGCATGACACAAGACGATAATCTCAAGGAGAGGCCAAGCGAGCTGCGGGCGCGAGCCGAGGAATTGCTTCGTCAGACGGTTACGGATAGAGAGGACCTATCCGGAGTCTTGCCGGACGATGTTCGGAAGCTCGTGCATGAATTGCAGGTCCATCAGATCGAACTTGAGATGCAGAACGACGAACTTCATCACGCTCAACTCGCACTGGAGGAATCCAGAGACAGATATCTGGATTTATATGAATATGCCCCTGTCGGATATTTCACGTTGGACAAGAATGCGATCGTCTTGGAAGCCAATCTCTCGGCCGTGGGCCTCCTGGGGATTGAGAGAGGGTCTCTTGTCGGCAAGCCGTTGACGAAATTTGTTCATAAGGAGAGCCAAGACACGTTCTACTTCCACAGTAACCGGGTCCTGCAAAGCGGAACCCGGCACGTGTGCGAAATCAAACTGCTGAAAAGGGACGGCAGTTGGTTCTACGCTCAACTGGAAAGCGTCGGAATGGCGAATCTTGACGGCCAAGTGAGCCGATTGAGAACAGTCGTAGCTGACATCACCGACCGCATGTTCGCAGCGGATGCGGTACGGAGGGCTCACGATGAACTTGAACTGCGGGTCGAAGAACGCACGTCCGAGCTACGAGAGAAGTATCAGGAACTCGAGCATGAAATTGAGGCGCGCAAGAATGCGGAAGCCGAGCTGAGCGAGAGTCGGCAGAGGCTGGACCTGGCATTGAGGGGAGCGGGTCTCGGCTCGTGGTCCTGGGACCTTCGGACCCAAGAGGCTTTCTTCGACCAACGATGGACAGAGATGCTGGGGTACTTCGTGGAGGAAATCGAGCCACATGTCGGTGGGTGGGAGAGACTTATCCGTGGAGAGGACAAACCTCGGGTCATGAAACTCTTGCATGAACACCTGGAAGACCGTACGCCCTTGTTCGAGGCCGAGTACCGCCTTCGGGCAAAGTCGGGGGAATGGCGGTGGATACTGACACGGGGCAGGGTCGTTGAACGAGATGGAGACGGTAAACCGTTGCGGGTTGCGGGCACGAATCTTAATGTTACCGACCGCAGGCAGGCTGAGCAAGCCTTGCGTCTCAGTGAGGAACGATTTCGAGCACTCGTAGAGGGTGCACAAGACCTCATTTTTATGAAGGACCGTCATCTCACCTACACGCACGCGAACCCTGCCATGGCAAGAATGTTCGGACTGGACGTCTCCGAAATCATCGGCCGTAAGGATGAGGACCTGTACGGTGAGGCAACCGGAAAACATATTAAACAGGTGGATCTGCGGGTGCTCGGAGGCGAAACCATCGAAGAAGAATATACCGCCTCCATAAAGGGGACAAAGGTCTCTTTGAGCACGGTGCTCACGCCGCTTCGGGACGTGGAGGGAAACATCGTCGGCGTCTATGGCATTTCTCGTGATATCACGGAGCGGAAGAGAACCGTGCCCGGACGAAGACGGATTCCCGAGGCGTACCCCTCAGAGGCCATGCAGACTGCTCTGCATGAGGCTCGCCTCGCTGCCGCCACGGACTCCATCGTTCTCCTCCAGGGGGAGAGCGGGAGTGGAAAGGACTATCTGGCACGTTGGATCCACGACCATTCCAAGCGGGCTCCGGGACCCTATTTTGCGGTCAATTGCGCCGCCATACCCGGTGATTTAGCGGAGTCGGAGCTTTTTGGGCACGAGCGGGGCTCATTCACGGGAGCGCACGGCAAGAAGCGAGGGCTCCTGGAATTGGCCGAGGGTGGGACCCTCTTGCTCAACGAAATTGGAGAGCTTTCCCTCCCCCTGCAGTCCAAACTCCTGACTTTTTTGGACACCAGGTCATTCCTTCGTGTAGGTGGTGAAAAGGGCGTTACCGTAAACGCCAGGATCATTGCAGCGACGAACAGGAGGCTCGAGACAGAGGTCGTGGAACGCCGATTCCTTTCCCCACTCCTCTATCGTCTGAACGTGTTTGCGATATGGGTACCGCCGCTGCGTGATCGGACCGAGGACATTCCCGTACTCGTGGACGAGCTCATGTCGCAGCTCGCTCATGACCTCCAGCTGACTTCTCTCCCCACAATCACGCCCGCGGCTCTTTCTGCGCTTTCCGGGTACACTTGGCCTGGAAATGTAAGGGAATTGCGAAACGTACTCGAACGATCATTGATGTTGTCCCACGGGAACAATTTGAATCTCGTGCTCCCTTCGTTTGACGCCGGCCAACAAGAAGACTGGTCCCACGTGAGCAATTTTCCTGAACCAGAGCGCACGCTTCACGATGTGACGGACGAGGTGATCAAGTCCCTGTGTTTGGAGGCCTTGCGGCGCTGCGAAGGCAACAAGAGATGTGCCGCGCGCATGCTTGGTATAGCTCGTGACTCTCTGTATCGGCACCTGAAACGCTTCGGGATTGAGAACTACCAATGGACCAAGGACAAGGAGGATTGACCGATGT
>JAVHLK010000139.1:0-7762 GCA_031082285.1 Desulfomonilaceae bacterium | reverse complement strand
CGGATATGAATCAGCATGCGTTCCGAGTCGATATCTCCCCGAGCACGGAGTCGACATGCTTCAGAGATCCTCAAGCCGGCCGCATAGGCTGTAGCGATAATTGCGCGGTATTTGATGGACTCGACTGCATCTATTATCGCTGCGACTTCTTCTTGGCTGAGGACATCGGGCAAGGTTTTCGGTATCTTCGGATACGGGATTCTTTCGACCTCTTCAGGTCTATTCAGAGTGACCCGGTAGAAGAATTTGATCCCGGCCACGAACATTTTGCGCAGGGACGGCGATGCCTTGCGCTCTTCAACAAGGTGGAGCAGGAACTGTCGGATGTCCGGCTCCCCCATGAGGTCCGGAGATCGCCGAAAATGCTTCACAAAGTGGAACATGGCCCAGGTGTAGGCTTCGACAGTCCTCGGGCTGTAGTTTCTCAAGAGAAGATCTGATACCATCTGATCGCGTAGCTTTCCCATCACTGAACTCCTTGAAGATTTCGATTTGATGGAAATGCTACGCCTTTTCGTCAATAGACGGGAGGGGGTCGTCCTCAAACGAGGGACCGGGACGCCACTGGCGATCAGCACCCGTCATGCACGTGGTACCCGGCTTCGAACCGCCGCGAAGCGGCTTAGTCCAACCCGAGGTGAAAAATGGTTCACGTAAAAACACCCTATGTTATTTCGGCGACCGATTTTGATGCGGTAATTTTTGATCTTGACGGTGTGGTCACGGATACGGCATCCGTGCATGCAGCGGCATGGAAACGGATGTTCGATGAGTTTCTTTCGCGGCATGCCGCGCGGGAAGGGGTTTCCTTTCGGCCTTTTGAAATCGAAACGGATTACCGTTCGTATGTGGACGGGAAACCCCGCTTCGACGGGCTGAGGAGTTTTCTCGGGTCGCGGGGGATCAACCTTGCCGAAGGTGATCCTGAGGACCCGCCCGGCGCAGAAACCATCCACGGCCTGGGCAAAAGCAAGAATGCGGAGTTCCTGAAACAGATTCAGGAGAAGGGGGTCAAGGTATACGGATCCACCGTGGGTTTGATACACAGCGCAAAAAAGCATGGCCTGAAAACCGCGGTCATTTCATCAAGCAAGAACTGCGCCATGATTCTGGATTCCGTAAATCTTTCGGATCTTTTTGACGTGAGGGTGGACGGGGTGGACTCGGAAATTCTGGGAATAACCGGCAAACCCGCCCCGGATATTTTCATAGAGGCGGCGCGGCAACTGCAGGTGGAGCCCGAGCGGGCTGTGGTGATCGAAGACGCCGTTTCCGGGGTTCAGGCCGGTCGCGCCGGCAAGTTCGGACGGGTCATCGGAATCGCCCGGGCCGGCGGAAGAGAAGCCCTTCAGGACAACGGCGCCCATACGGTGGTGGAAGACCTTTCTGAAGTCCGCGTCGCCGGTGATCTTGAAGCGACGGAACCGCTGCCCTCAGCCCTGGACGACTTTGATACAATTTCCCGTAAGGCTGTGGGAAAACGCCCTGCGGTCTTTCTGGACTATGACGGCACGCTCTCCCCAATCGTCGAAACGCCGGACCGGGCGGTCATGCCCGAAGACATCCGGGAGGCGGTGACGGCGCTCGCCCGGCATTGCCCGGTGGGGATCATCAGCGGCCGGGACCTCAAGGATGTGCGGGACAAAGTTCGGCTTGACGCCATTGTATATGCGGGAAGCCACGGATTTGACATCGCCGGGCCCAAGGGATTGAAGGTCGAGGATACGGTCGGCGAGGAATTTCTTCCCTTCCTCGACAAGGCGGAGCAAGCATTATCCCGCAACCTCGGCTCCATTAAAGGCCTGCTCGTGGAGCGGAAGAAATTCGCCATCGCCATCCACTACCGACGGGTGGATCCCGACAAGGTGGAGCGGGTTGAAACGGTTGTGGACGAGGTAGCAGCACGCCACCCGGAGCTCCGAAAGTCTTACGGCAAGAAGATTTTCGAGCTCCAGCCCCAAGTGGACTGGCATAAGGGAAAGGCGCTCTTCTCCCTGCTGCGCACCTTGAAACTTGACCGAGAGGATGTGCTTCCGTTCTACATCGGGGATGATGTGACCGACGAGGACGCGTTCCGGGCGCTGAAGGGAAGGGGAATCGGGATCGTGGTCCGAGACCGTCCCTATGACACCGCCGCCGCCTACAGTCTGAAGGATCCCGATGAGGTGCGCAGGTTTCTTGTCCAACTCATCCCTTTATGCAGGAGGTCATCATGAATTCCTGGAAGCTGGTTTACGAAGGGTTCGATCCGAAAAGGGAAAGCCTGCGCGAGGCTCTATGCACTCTGGGAAACGGGTATTTCGCCGTCCGCGGCGCGGCGCCGGAATCGGAACCGGGCGAGGTTCATTACCCGGGCACTTATCTTGCCGGAGGATATAACCGGCTGAAAACGGAGATCGCGGGCCGGGTCATCGAAAATGAGGACTTGGTGAACATGCCCAACTGGCTGGTCACCCGGTTCCGACCGGAGGAGGGCGACTGGTTGAATCTGTTGTCCGTCGACATCCTGTTCTACCACCAGGAACTGAACTTGAAAGAGGGCCTCCTCGCCAGAACGGTCACGTTCAGGGACAAACAGGGCCGGGAGACCACCTTGATCCAGAGGCGTTTCGTCCACATGGAACACATGCACCTGGCCGGGCTGGAAACTACGATTATCCCGGAGAATTGGACCGGCCGAATCCAGGTGCGTACCAGCCTTGACGGAACGGTGATCAATGCCGGAGTCGAACGCTATAAACAGCTCAACAGCAAGCACCTTTCGCCCATCGGGAGCGAGGCCGTTGATGAGGAAACCATATGCCTGCTGGTGGAGACCAATCAATCTTCTCTTCGTGTTGCCGAGGCTGCCAGAACCCGCGTGTATTCCCGAGAGGAACTGATCGAAATCGAACGTAAGCTCGTCGAGCACCCCGGATATATCGGTCAGGAATTCTTTATCGAGGTGGCCCGGAAGAAACCCGCAAAGATCGAAAAGATCGTCTCTTTTTTCACCTCCAGGGATTTTGCCATTTCCGAGCCCGCCCTGGATTCGGTGGAGGCCGTAGGGCATGCGGGGGGTTTTGACGAACTGCTTCAAAGCCACGTGCTGCAATGGGACCACCTATGGAATCGATTCGACATCCGACTTGAAAACAGCGACCGCCCGCAGATGATCCTGAGGCTGCACATTTTTCATCTGCTCCAGACCGTTTCGAGAAATTCCATCGATCTGGACGTCGGCGTCCCTGCACGGGGCTGGCACGGCGAGGCATACCGAGGGCATATCTTCTGGGACGAGCTTTTCATCTTCCCTTATCTCAACTTGAGAATCCCGAGTATCACCCGCTCTTTGCTTCTGTACCGATACAGGAGGCTGAATCAATCCCGCTTGGCGGCTCAAGCGGAAGGAGTGAGCGGCGCCCTTTATCCCTGGCAGAGCGGCAGCAACGGGCGCGAAGAAACCCAGCATCTCCACCTGAACCCGAAATCGGGCCGGTGGCTGCCGGACTATAGCCATCTGCAGCGCCACGTCAATACCGCCGTCGCCTACAACGTGTGGCAGTATTACAAGGTCACCGGAGACCGGGAATTCCTGGCCGCCTGCGGTGCGGAGATGATTCTGGAAATCGCCCGCTTTCTGGCCGGCATCACGACCTTCAACCAGGAACTCGACCGCTACGAGATTCTCGGCGTAATGGGGCCCGACGAATATCATGACGGGTACCCGGATTCGGAAACGCCCGGGCTGAACAACAACGCCTACACGAACGTGATGACCGTCTATGTGCTGCGGACCGCGCTCAAAGCCATAGATGCTCTGCCCCCCAAAAGAAGGCGTTACCTGCTGGAAACCCTGGGCCTGAAGCAGGCGGAATTTTACCGCTGGCAGGACATTATCCGAAAAATGCGTGTCGTATTCCACGGAGATAACATCATCAGCCAGTTTGAGGGGTATGATCGGCTGATGGAGTTCGACTGGGAAGCCTACCGGCAAAAATACGGCGACATTCAGCGGCTGGATCGAATTCTCGAGGCGGAAGGGGACACCCCCAACCGGTATAAGGTTTCCAAACAGGCCGACGTGGTCATGCTCTTCTACCTTTTCTCGGCCGAGGAAATTCAGGAGCTCTTCACCCACATGGGATATGACTTCGACCCCGAGAGCATCCCCCACAACATTGAGTATTACCTGAAGCGAAGCTCCCACGGCTCCACCCTGAGCAACATCATACATTCCTGGGTTCTGTCCCGGTCAGACCGACCGGGCTCCCTGGAGCTTTTCCACAAAAGCCTGGAGAGCGACATTTCGGACATCCAGGGCGGCACGACCCATGAAGGCATTCATCTCGGCGCCATGGCCGGAACCGTGGATATTCTGCAGCGCTGCTACACGGGGCTGGAGTTTCATGACGACACCCTGTTTCTAAATCCGAATATTCCCGCCAGCTTGCCTAAACTGCTCCATGAGAATCAAGTACCGGGGCAACTGGTTTGACATCGCCGTGACACCGGAATCCATGATCATCACCTGCGACCAGTGCGAACTGGAGGCCACGAAATTCTCATTCCAAGACAAGATTTACCAACTGAAGCCGGGGGAAACGCTGACTTTTTACCTGCATAGAAAAAGCATCTAAAGGAGCCCCAACTTGAAAAAAATTGTAACCCTCACAATGAATCCGGCGATCGACAAGAGTTCAAGCGTTGCGCATGTCCTGGCCGAGCGAAAGCTCTACTGCACCCCCCCTCGTTTTGAGCCTGGAGGAGGCGGGGTGAATGTCTCCCGGGCCATAAAAAAGCTGGGCGGGGAATCCATGCTCCTTTATCCTGCAGGGGGACTGACGGGAGCAAGACTTCAAGAACTCCTGAAGGAAGAAGGTGTGGTCCATCGGCCGTTTTCCATCGAGGGAATGATACGCGAGAGTCTTGTTATTCTGGAAGAATCTACCGGTCAGCAGTATCGTTTTGGAATGCCGGGACCGGAGCTTCAGGAGAAGGAATGGGAACAATTTCTTCAGGAACTATCGGCTATGGAACCATCACCCGATTACCTGGCGGCCGGCGGGAGCCTGCCTCCGGGCGTGCCCGCCGGCTTTTATGCACAGGCGGCGCGCGTCGCAAAGGACAGGGGGGCAAGAGTGATCATCGATGCTTCCGGTGAAGCCCTGGAGCAGGCCCTCCGGGAAGGCGTGTACCTGATCAAGCCCAATGTTCGTGAATTCAGGGAGTTGGTTGGGGAGGACATCAAAGAGGAATCACAGATCAAGGCGGAGGCCAAAAAAATGGTCAAGAGCGGCCGGTGCGAGGTAGTGGTCATTTCCCTTGGCGCGGCAGGCGCCTTGATGGTTTCGGAGGATATTGCCGAACACATCCTGCCGCCGACCGTGCCGATTGTCAGCAAGGTGGGGGCCGGAGACAGCATGGTGGCCGGTATCGTCTTGAGCCTTGCCCGAGGCAAGCCGCTCAGGGAATCCATCCTGTTCGGCGTGGCAGCAGGTGCAGCAGCCGTCATGACGCCCGGAACGGAATTGTGCCGGAGGGAGGATGCCGAGAGGTTGTTTCAAAACATGGTCTCAGGGTCCTGATACATCCCATGTGCTCGAATAACGAGGCAGCCTGGAAGACGATCCGACTCATAGCGATATTGGTCCTTTCTATGCGCACTGGGCGCGGTGACCCTACAAAACCCTGATCCGGTTCAAACACATTTTCTCCTGATGACCGTGGAGATGCCGGTCATCCTCTTGCTCCTCCTGACGGCAGGATTGGGTTTCGCTCTTGGCCTGCTTGCGGCGTTCTTCATAAGATTCAAGCGCAAAGAAAAAAAGGAAATGGACAGCGAGGTGCGAACACCATGAGATTACCCACCCACAAGACCAAGATCGTGTGCACCATAGGTCCGGCTTCCCGTTCGGAGGCTATCTTGGAGCGCTTAATGTTGCAGGGCATGAATGTGGCGCGGCTCAACTTCGCCCACGGAACCCTGCAGGGGCATAAGGAGGATATTGGGTGCATCCGCGCAGTGGCGGAAAGGCTTCAGTGTCATTGCATGATTATGGCGGATCTTCCCGGACCCAAGATACGAATCGGCAAACTCATGGATGAGCCGCTTCTTCTGGAGAAAGGGTCCGAGGTCGTTTTGACCGTAAAAGACGTTGTCGGTACATTCAACCAAATACCTGTCGAGTACAAGAGGCTGCCGGAGAGTGTAAGCCCTGGAAGCCTTATTTTCCTCAACGACGGCTTCATACAACTCCAGGTGGAGAAGGTGTCCGAAGAGGAGGTCTTCTGCCGAACGGTTATCGGTGGACCGCTCCTTTCCCACAAAGGATTAAACCTCCCCGGAGTAAAGATATTTGCCGATGCGGTGTCGGAAACGGACCTCGAGTTCGTCGCTTTTGCCCTGCAGGAAGGGGTGCATGCCTTCGGTGTTTCATTTGCGGAGACGGCGGATGACATACGCAAGGTGAAGGGCTTTGCGCAAGGAAGAGGGGAATCCGCGTATGTGGTTGCCAAAATCGAGCGAGCCGAGGCCATTGACAATTTCGATGCGATTCTTTCCGCGACGGACGCGATCATGATTGCCCGGGGAGACCTGGGCGTTCAGATCCCTTTGCAGGAAGTGCCTGCCGTTCAGAAAAAACTGATCCACAAGGCAAACCTTTGGGGCCGGCCTGTGATAACGGCGACGCAGATGCTGGTGTCCATGACGGAGAACATCCGCCCGACCCGTGCCGAGGTATCCGATGTGGCCAATGCCATTCTGGACGGTACGGATGCGGTGATGCTTTCCGAAGAAACGGCTATTGGACGATATCCTGTGGAAGCAGTCGAAATGACAAGCAAGATAGCAACATCTGCCGAGCGGGAGCGGAAAGCTGTCGGGGCCTTGGCCGATTTGCCGGCATACTTCAGGACGGGTGCGGGTTCCGTAAACCCCTCCGTTGAGGACATCGTTTCCGTGAATGCCGTTGAATCCGCCAATGCATTGAATGTGCGCTACATAGTGACCAACATGCAGAGCAAGGGCGTCCCGTGCCTTATCTCCAGGTTCAAGCCTGACTGCTGGATACTTTCTTGTGGGGTCGATGAGAAACGGACTAACATCCCGGTCCTATCCTACGGAGTTCATCCTGTTTGCCTTGATGTTGAAACGAACGGTCTTGCCGATATGGCCACGCGTTTCTTGGGTAAGGAGGGTATGGTGGAAAAAGGTGAAAGAGTGATTTTGGTTGAGGATGAATCGGTTAACGATATGCAGAAGGCCTCCTTGATTAAAATCATTGGAGCGTGAACAAAGGGAATTGGGAAACGTACCCGAACGATCATTGATGTGCCCCCGGGGGCGGAATTTGCACCTAGTACAGCTAGGCGGAACATCTCACCCGGTTTTTGGTTGATCACCCGAGATCGGGTGACGTGGAGTTGATGGAATCGACCCGAACCGGGATGAAAGTACCCGGCAAGGCCTCGACGACCTTGGTTGGTTGTGACCATCGGGCCGCAAGAGGTTTCCAATAGCGCCCGGTCGCTTGATCTCCAAACTCCGAGGCCGATAACGATGGGATATTACGGCATCTCAGGCGTGGTGTCCAGAGATGGAGGCCCCCGGATGCCGGAACGCACCTCGCTCTCTGTTTCCGGGATGCGCTCAGTCTCCGTCGGTACCGTCAGCGCGCTGCGGTCATGCTCTGAGAGGACGTCCGGCATAGGTCCACCTGAAGGGTTTGGCCATCGTATCGTTGAAGTAATCGATGAAGGCCAAGATCCTATTCTTGAG
>JAVHLK010000138.1 GCA_031082285.1 Desulfomonilaceae bacterium | reverse complement strand
TTGTTGTGGAGAGACGTCCCGGAAAAGACGTAGTCCCCGTCGGGACCGAGCTCTTTTGTCCAGGCCGGGATGACCGATCCGATTCCCTGCACGATGGCCTTCGGATTGTACTCGAGCGCCTTTGCCGTACGGATGGTCATGACGCCGTCCGCGAAAAAGCCGTTGGCCATCAGCAGGTCGCAGTTCATCTGTTTGGCCTTGACGATGAGAGGAGTAGCATCCGGAAGAGGCAGGTTGTACTTTTCGTCGATCACCTTTTCAATGCCGAGTTTCTCGGTCCACCGGTTGATTGAATCCATGAGGGACACCCCGATGGGGTTGTTCATTGTGTACACCGCGGCCCTCTTGGGGCGCTGATCCTCGGGAAGGGTCGCCAACCACTGGAAGAATCCCTCGTACCACCATTCTCCCATCAGAGGCGGCGCTCCGAAACTGTACTGGTAACCCTGCTCGAAGCTTTTCATGTGGCCGCCCATGGACACGTACACGTACTTGTGCTTCTCCGCGACCGGCATGACCGCTCGAGCCGCGGTTCCCGGGTAGCCTCCGAAGAGGAGATCCACCTTGTCGACGGTGATGGCCTTCTCTGCAAGAGTAACGGCCTTCTTTGCATCGGACTGGTCGTCATAAATGAGGAACTTCACCGGCCGTCCAAGCAAACCGTTCTTCTCTTGCGCCTCCTTGGCCCAATACTTCATCCCACGCTCGATCCAGACGCCGGTCTCGGCGAATTCACCGGTCAGGGGAAGGGAACCGCCGATGACAATGGGTTTCTTCTCTTCCGCGACCGAATCCCGGAGGCCGATTCCCACAATGACCGCAAGGATGAGGGCCACGAGGAAGAGATCTCTCACGACGCTTCTTCTCATCTTAGTTACCTCCTTGTAACAAGTCTGTTCACACCGATCCGTTAGGGACCTAAAGACCCAGATAGGACTCCTTCACCCGCGCGTCCGCGAGCAACGATTCTGCCGATCCCGACAGAGTGATGGTGCCGTTTTCCAAAAGATACGCGTACCCTGCGATTGTAAGAGTGTGGAGCACCTCCTGTGATACGAGAAGCACGGTCATTCCCTTCGCGTTGAGGTCGGCCGTGATGCGGAAGATCTCCGATGCCACTATGGGAGCGAGCCCCAGGGACGGTTCATCCAGCATCAGCAGCAACGGATGAGCCATCAGCGCCCGACCCAGCGCGAGCATCTGCTGTTCCCCTCCCGAAAGGCTCCCCGCCACCTGCAGTCTCCGTTCCGCGAGTCGAGGAAAGAGATCGAATACCCGTGAACGGTTTTCTTTCGCACGAGCCCGTGCGGCCGGCAAATATGCCCCGATTTCCAGGTTTTCCTCCACCGTCATTTGGCCGAAGAGTTTTCTGCCTTCCGGAACCTGAACTACTCCCTTTCCGCAGATCCGATCCGGAGTCAACCCGAACAAAGACTCCCCATTGAACGAGATGCTCCCCTTTTCAACGGGTACGAGGCCGGAAACCGCATTCATCAGCGTCGTCTTTCCCGCACCGTTGGATCCGATGATCGCGGCGAGGTCGCCCTTGTTCACCTGCATGGACACTCCCCGGAGGGCGCGCAATTCCTGATAGCGCACCACGATCTTCTCAATGACCAGCATAATCAGCCCCCAAATAGGCCTGAATGACGTCCGGGTTGTCGGCCACGTCCTTGGGGACGCCGTCCGCTATCTTGACTCCGTGGTGAACGGCCATGACTCGTGAACACGCGCTCATGATCGCCTTCATCACATGTTCGATCATGAATATCGTTACCCCGTACTCGTCTCGGATGCGGTACGTGAGTTCTATCGCGGTCTCAATCTCCTTGGGATTCAAACCTGCGAACACTTCGTCCAAGAGCAGAATGTCGGGCTTGGAGCCGAGCGCTCGCGCCGTTTCGAGTCGTTTTCTGTCCACAAGGGCCAATTGGCCGGGGAAACTGTGCGCCCTTTCCGCCAGTCCCGCGAATTCCAGAATTTCCTCAGCTCGCTCTTGAGCCCGCTTCATGTCGCTCGTACCGTCCCGGCCGTAGAGCACTGCGGTCGTGACGTTGTCCAAGAGACTCAAGTCCATCAGCGGTCGAACGATCTGGAACGTCCGTCCGATGCCCATGGCCGCGATGCGATGGGGAGGCAGTCCGCTGATGCGTCGACCCTGAAAACGTATCTCACCCGAATCCACCTTGTACAGGCCTGAGATCAGGTTGAACAGCGTGGTCTTTCCCGAGCCGTTCGGCCCGATGAGCCCGACTATCTCGCCGCGGTCAACGTGAAAATCGACCTCGGTGAGAGCCATCAGACCGCCAAAGCGCTTGGTGATTTGCGTTCCTTGCAGCATGACCATTCCGCCGCGCCCTTGTACATGTGAGGATGTGTCAACTGATACAGACCGGCAACGGTGACGTCCGCTCCGGGCAAAAACGGTTCCATCCGTTGTTTTGCAGGCTCAATCGTCCGCGTCCACGATGGCCACCGGTCTCACCCAGCCGGCGCTCGCACCTTTGATCTTCACCGGGAAGCAGCATACGGTGAACCCGGTCTGCCTGCCGATTGCCGAGAGGTTGGCCATTTTTTCCATATGGCAATAGCCGACCTCGATACCCGAAAAGTGCGCTTCCCAGACAACCTTGGGATCCCCCGTCTCCTTGAATTCCTGCGCCAGGAAGGGAAGTGGGCGGTCCCAACTCCACGCGTCGATGCCCACCACCCTGATCCCTCTCTCGGTCAAATACAGCGTACTCTCACGATCCATGCCCGCACCCTTGACCAGGTATTCCGCAGTACCCCAGGTCGAATCGGCCCCCGTTTGAATCAGGACGATGTCCAGAGGCTTGAGCTCATGGCCTATCCGGTTCAACTCCCGGTCCACTTCCGCGGCCGTGATTCGATCGCCGTCGGCCTTGTGGCGAAAGTCGAGCACCACACCGTCGTTAAAGCACCAGTCGAGGGGAATCTCATCGACGGTAAGCGCCGGCTTCCCCTTGTCCATGGTCGGATGATAGTGATAAGGCGCGTCCAGGTGGGTCCCGCTGTGAGTGGTCAGGGTGATGAATTCCACCGACCATCCCAGTCCGGCCGGCAACTGTTCTCTTCGGAGACCCGGAAAGAACTGCTCCATTTGCTCCGCGCCCTGCCCATGATCCACGTACTGGATCTTGGGAATCATCATGGGCGGGTCACTCGGAAGGTCCGCTTCGATGGCAATGCTCAAGTCCACAAGACGCCTGGCGCCCATTGCTGCTCCCTCCTCCCGGCCAGCCGGCCGCATGCAGTATTACAACCCGCGGCGAACGCACGCTCGCCGAGTCCTCTCCGTCATTATGGGGAATCCGCTCTGACTCCCTCCAGGAATATCCGAGCGCATTCTCGACTGAGTTCATCGATGGTCACGAAATCCATCCGTCCCAGCACGTTCTTATAGATCGCCAGATTGGCCACCATGGCTTGGTAGCAGTATATGAGCGTTCGAGGATCGATGTCGCGAAAGACCCCGGCTCGGATTCTTTCGCCCACGTAGTCCGTGAGCCTGCTCATCATGAGGGTGTCCTTCTTGTGAAAATGCGATCGGTGAAATGAATCCTCTCTGAGCCTGGCATACATGAGGATCTTGAGCGTCTCTCGATCTTCACGGTCTTCCGTGTGTTTGAGAATGTGCCGAGCAAACCCTTCAAAGACCGCGGTGTCGTCCTTGCGAGATATCGGGTCGGCAAGATCCTGATCCATGGGATGGGCCGCGTACGCCGCTTCCACGATGGCCTCGTATATGCTCTGTTTCGAGCCGAACAATTGGATTACACGTGGTCGGCTCACGCCGACCTCTGCGGCAATCTCGTCAAGCGAAACGTCGGAATATCCCTTCTGGGCAAAGAGCGTCCGAGCTGCCGCCAGGATTTGGGATTTGCGTTCTTCTGCGGAAAGTTTGGTTCTGCCCATCGACCAATAGGCTCCCGCGGGTCGCTCCGGCACGGCAACCCAACGATGAGGGGTCGGAATTCAGGCTTGAGCGTCACTCGAAAAGTCCTGGAGCGACCGCGCAGGCAGTGTCGTTCACCAAGGTGATTGACGGATGATTCAGGAGCACGATGGTCGCGAGGATAGAGTGGCGGTGGGAACTTGTCAAGGAAAAAATTACTAACCAGTAAGTAAGTTGCTCCTGTTGAAAACGCACGCGGATCCTCGGAACGATACCGCTCACCAGTTGAGTCGACGCGTCCGGTGCCCGGATACGCCCACAGTCATTCCCTATGTCGTCATAATCTCTTGGTACGGTAACCGAGTCTTGGATGTGAGGTTGACAGGGGCTATAATCATGTAGCACATTGGATGTGCTCACGACGCCGACCGACATGCCTGCATGCAGACCCCGCGATGACGGTCGCAGCCCTTCGCCGCCGGCCCGCCCGCAGGAATCCGTAACGATGATCATAACGGACCACGTAGAGAAATGACCGACAAGAAGAACAGACCGCGCGACGCGGTGGATGACGAGCTTAGGGACCTGCTTCAGGCAGGGGCAGGCACGGAAACCATCGATCTTGACAGTTTATTTACCAAGAGTATTACGGACTCGGGCAGCTTCGAGATCCAAGGGGAGATCTGGACCACTACCTTTGGGAAACTGCTTCAAGCGGTTCCGGTTCCGATCCTGCTGATTGACCGGTCCCGCAACGTGGTTGCCGCAAATCAAGGCTGCCGTAAGATAGGTGCGGGATATGAGACGATGATCGGCAAACCCTTCTGTCGGCTCTTCGCGAGCCCGTCGGACGCGATCCACAGCGAAACCCTGGTGGATAGGGTCTTCGCGACGAGAAAGACGTCGGTGTGGGAAGCTCAGATTGGATTGGGCGCAGACGGTATGTGGGGCCGTTTTACCTTCAGGGCGCTCAGGATAAAAGGGCAAAGGTTCGTACTGGTCATCATCGAAGACCTTTCGTTTGAGAAGAAGCAGATTCTCCTTGATAGGAAATACAGGCAAGAACTCGAGAAGCGCGTCAACGAACGCACCGACGAGCTGAGAAAATTGAATAAGAAATTGCTCGATGAGATTGCCGATCGTAAGCGTTCCGAACAGGCGCTGCTCGAGAGCGAGAGAAAGTACAAGGCCCTTTTTGATGAATCGAGAGACGGGGTGTATGCGGTTCTGCGCAGGGGAGAAATAACCGCGGCAAATGGGGCTTTTCTGGAGATGTTCGGCTATTCGAGAGATGAAGCGATCGGCCTGGACATACATGACCTGTACGTGAATCCTGCAGATCGTGCAACGTTCCAGAGCGAAATCGAGAAACACGGGTTTGTGAAAGACTATGAAGTGGAGTTCCGTAAGAAGGACGGAACCCAGTTGAGCTGCCTGCTTACCTCGTCCGTGCAGTATGCCGATGACGGAAGCATTATCGGATACCGGGGCATTGTGCGGGACGATACGGAGCGTAAACGGACCGAGGATGCGTTGCAGGAGAGCGAGAAGCGATACCGGATGCTCTTCGAAGCGGCCAGTGACGCCATATACATTCTCCAGGCGGATGGAAATGAACCGGGGCGGATTATCTCCGCGAACGCGGAAGCTGCTCAAATGCACGGGTACACCATTCCCGAGCTCTTGACGATGAACATAGCCGACCTCGATACTCCGGAATCCGCCGCGAAGGTGCGCGACAGGATGGCGCAACTGCAGCGGGGCGAGACGCTCAGAGAAGTAGCCGCCCACAGGAGGAAAAATGGAACCGTTTTCCCCATCGAGATCAATGCCCGGCTGATCGAGGTGGGAAACCGCAGGTACATCCTGGCCATAGACAGAGACGTCACCGAACGGGAGAAATCCCAAGCCGCGTTGAGAGAATCGGAACAGAGGCTGCGGTTGATAAATGATTCATCACCCGTTGGAGTAGGGATCGTCCAGGATGGAGGATACGTCTACGTGAATCCCTCGTTTGCAGCGATGTTCGGTTACGACACCGCGGAACAGATCGTCGGCCTCACTGTTGAGACTTTGTACGCCTCCGGAGGCCGAGATCCGACTCACGAGCGACGTAGCGACAGTTCGGCCGGCAAGGCCGTGCCCTGGCACTATGAGGCGATAGGGATCACGCGGAGCGGAAAGCGTTTCGACCTCGAGGCGTGGGGAACGGAGATCGAATACCTGGGCACGCGCTCGTCACTCGAATTCGTCCTGGACGTGAGTGAGGCAAAGAGCCTGAGATCGCAACTTGTTCAGGCCCAAAAGATGGAAGCAGTCGGAACTCTGGCGGGCGGCATCGCTCATGATTTTAACAACTTACTCACCATCATCCTCGGGTACTCCGATCTCCTTATCGCTGAAAAAGACGAAAGCGACAAGGATTATGAAGATCTGAAGAAGGTCATCCAGGCTGCGAGAACGGCGGGGGACATGGTTCAGCAGATTCTTGCATTCAGTCGCAAGACGGAGACGAAACTCAGACCGATCAACCTGAACACGCACGTTCAGCAGGTACGGAAAATGCTTTCCAGGTTGATCCCTAAGACGATTACGGTCGAACTGAACCTCGATCCCGACCTGCCGACGGTGAATGCCGATCCGGCTCAAATCGACCAGGTGCTGATCAATCTCGCGGTAAATGCGAGGGACGCGATGCCGGGCGGTGGGAGACTGTCGATCGAGACGAAAAAAATCGTACTGAACGGAAAGGCCGACCGCGTGCGAGTCGGAGATTCCGAAGGACCGCATGCGCTCCTCATGGTGGTCGACACGGGTGTGGGGATGGACGGGGCAACCATGGATCGCATGTTCGACCCTTTCTTCACGACGAAACGGCCTGGCGAAGGAACCGGATTGGGACTCGCGATGGTGTACGGCATCGTGAAAAGCCATGAGGGACATATCAGCTGTGATAGCGAACCCGGCAGGGGTACTGTGTTCACCATATGCCTCCCGGCGCACCAGCTTGAAGGCGAAGTGGAAGTGACCACTTCCGCAGAGGTTTCCGCGACGGGGTCGGGAACGATTCTTCTGGTTGACGATGAGGAACTTGTACGACAACTGGGAACGCGGACTTTGGAGAAGGCAGGTTACACGGTCATTGCCGTGGCAAACGGTCAAGAAGCTGTAGAGGTTTTCAAGAAGAAGAGGAACGAGATTGCGTTGGTGGTCCTCGATCTCATCATGCCCGTAATGGATGGGAACCAATGTCTTGACGAGATTCTCAAGATCGACCCCACGGCAAAGGTGCTCATCGCAAGCGGCCACTGCCCCGACGGCTCTGCACGGGACGCGTTGGAAAGAGGGGCAAAGAGGCTCGTGGGGAAGCCGTACAATCTGAAGGATCTTATCAAGGCCGTTCGGGAGGCCCTGGATTCCGATTAGGCCGTGTCGCAGATCTCGTCCCGCCGTTGTTGACCGCGTCCTCCATCACGAATGCCGAGTGACCCTGTGACCGGTGTCATGACGACCCGGCAGAGCCCGAATCACAAGCGTTCCCGGGCAGGAGCCCGGAAACGGGGAGGAAAGAATGCTCTACAGGTCTTCCAGGTAACCGACGCCGCCCAACAGTTCCATTTGCCGCATGATCCGGAGGCTTCTGCTTCTGACGTGGGCCGAAGGTCTCGCGACCTTGAAGCGCTTCGGATTGGGGAGCACTGCCGCCAACAGAGCCGCGTCCCGCCTTGTCAGTGCCGACGGGCTTTTGTGCAGGTAGGTCTCCGCCGCGGCACGGACGCCGTAGACTCCGTCTCCGAATTCGGCAATGTTCAAATAGACCTCAAGTATCCGCGTCTTCGGCCACAGCAGTTCCAGCAGAACGGAAAAATAGGCCTCCAAGCCTTTTCTCACGTAGCTCCGTCCGTTCCACAAGAACAGGTTCTTGGCGGTCTGTTGCGTGATGGTGCTCGCGCCTCGCAATGGACGTCCTCTCGCATGATCCTCCATTGCCTTGCGGATGGACCCCACGTCGAATCCCCAATGGTCCGGGAAGCATTGGTCTTCGGCCGCGACCACCGCCAGGGGCACTTGGGGAGAAATCTCTTCCAGACTTGCCCACTGGTAGCGAAGCGAGGCTTGGTTCTTTCCCGACGCGAATCTCTCAAGACGGTCCACGATCATCACCGCACTGGTGAAAGGCGGGACAAGGCCGAAAAGAACCACCACGGCGATTGAAAGGGCAAGAAAGCAAATTATTGATCGTTTCAAGACGGCAAAGAGCCTTGCTGTTCTGCTTCGAGGAGGGGAGCCCCTGTTGCGGCGAATCGCGTTGAGGCACACGCGAAGGCCGGAACCGGCGCGTCGCAAAAAAGCATGGATTCTTGATATGCGATCGTCGGTGCGGGGCTTGGACATGGAATCGGTGCACTCCTCCTCCAGTGAATGAACCACACTGAGCGGCCGGCCTCACGACGCTCTCTTGTCACCCGCTCGCTTCAGGTTGGATGCTTCAGAGGCCCATCGACTGTCGGGATAGTTCACGAGCAACCGGTCAAGAACCCGGCTCGCCTGCTTGAACC
Organism: Desulfomonilaceae bacterium; assembly: GCA_031082285.1. GTDB lineage: Bacteria > Desulfobacterota > Desulfomonilia > Desulfomonilales > Desulfomonilaceae > JAVHLK01. The sequence goes on along the minus strand of JAVHLK010000138.1, from coordinate 2,902 downwards.
GATTGCCGAAGTAAAGGGATTTTCCAATCCCAAGCAGCAGCGCGGGGATGAATTCCGCGGGCGGGAGAAAGCCCACGGTTCTCTGTCGTTCGGATCCGTCTCCGTCGAGGACGATCACGGTCGGCGTGTACCGGACCTTGAACTTGCCGGCCAATGCCGGCTCCGAGGTAATCTGTACACGCACGGGAATGAGGTGTTGTTCAATTACTTCAATGGTCGAAGCGTCGGGATACGTAACCGCATCCATCTGTGTGCAGGCTCCTCAACCAGGGTTGTGAAAATCGAGCAATACGCTCTTTTCCTGCACCCGTGCCATGGGGAGTGCCAGATCCAGGTCGGAGTCCCATCGTATGCGCTTGTTCATTGCGCCTGCTCCTCCATAGAATTACGACGGATTCATTGAGTTATTCCTCGCAACACAAGGGACCGGATTGAGTGGTCCCATATCACGGACGGTTTGCCGTCCCCGTCCATTGGTTAGATATAATCACGGGTTTTCTTTTTTCAAACGGCGCGGACTTCGTCAGGGGAGATTACGTGCAGGTGTCCGGTTCCCGGCGATCCGGTACTCATTTCGTGCAAAGCCAATGACGCACCGGTATGGCGGTGAGCGGAGCGAACGGCACCGGTCGGGAGAAGCCCTCTCACGGCAGGGCTTCCTCGGGGCGCCACTGCAATGGTGGGAGGACTTGCCTCAACACGCGCCTGTACGTAAGCCGCGTCGTATACAGATTATGACGGCCGCCGCCCGGCCTGCAGACCGAGCATCCCTCCACTCACATCGCTCCGCCTACTCGGCCATGGGATTCAAGGCACGGTCGGGATTCTTTTCGACTCTTGCAAGAATCGACGCGACTTCCGATTCAGGGAGCCAATTCACTTTCCCCGTGCCCACGTCATAGATGGCTCCAACGACTTTAATCTTGCCTTCATGTACCAGGTTTCGGGTAACGGGGCTCTTCATGAACAGATCCTCGACGGCCTGCCACACGTTCATTTCAATCGCGTAAGGTACGATCTTCGAGCCGAGAACCCCGGGATTCTCGACCATGGCCCTCTTGACCGCCGGCTCAATACCATGGATCAGATGAGGAATGTTTCTCTCGAGAGGGACATCCTTGCCTTGCACAGCCTGTGTGACCGCGGTAACCGCGCCGCACTGCGTGTGTCCCAGTATGCAGACCACCGGCGTATGCACGTGGGCGACGCCGTATTCGACGGATCCGATCTCGTCCACGTTGCACACATTGCCTGCGATGCGGATGCTGAAGATGTCCATGATGCCTGCATCGAAAATTCGTTCCGTGGGAACGCGCGAATCGGAGCAACCCAAGACGGTGGCGAACGCATGGTCGCCCTGGTTCTCCGTTTCGGCCTGTTTGAGCCGTGCCGAGTCGGTGTGAGGATGCACGGACTTCCCTGACACGAATCGTTCATTGCCCTTCTTGAGCATCTCGAGGGCCTGATCGGGAGTGGGCTTCTGCGCGGTACTCGCTCCCGACGCGAAACATGATGCCGCGAGAATCAGCGCAAGCGATGCGACGAGAACCGAAATAGCATAAAATCTCAGCATTCTTTCTCCTTGGTTAAATGTCATTGTAGTACCTGAAAATCCCCTTTCTTCTCGTTCCCAGGCTCTGCCTGGGAATGCCTCTCCCCCGGGCTCTGCCCGGTCTTGGTGGGACGTCCCGCGTGCCCCCGGACGCCGCCGGAAGACGAACCGCCACTTCGTGGAACGGTTTTTCGTGGACAGACCCTTAATATGTCAGCACCATGCCCCCGTCAAAGAGCAGATCTCCACCGATGAGGTAGTTGGCATGACGCGAAAATCCGAAGATGAACAGATTGGCTACCTCGATGGGCGACATCATCTCCTTGATTCGGGAGGTTCCCATCATGACGTCCCGTACGACTTCTTCGGGTGAAATTCCACGCTGTTCGGCCTGGGCGGGGATCTGTTTGAGAGCCAGCGGAGTCTTGACAAAACCGGTGCTCACGGTAAACGAACGGACCTTTCCTTCTCCTTCCGCGGATATGGATTGACTCAGGGCCCGCAAGCCGAACTTGGTCATATTATAGACCGGCTTGTTCCGTGTCGTGATATGCCCGTGGACCGATGCCATGTTACCGATGACTCCCACGCCGTCCGAGCTGCGTTGCATGTGTGGTATGGTCAGTTTCGACAATAAGAACGGTGCTCTCAGCATGATGCGCATCATCAGGTCGTACTTCTCCATGGGGAAGTTTTCCACCGAGTCGATATGTTGCAGACCCGCGATGTTCGCGAGGTACTTGACCGTGCCGAGGCCTGCCGCCTCTTCCACTGCTCGCTTGATGTCGTCGTCTCTTGTCAGGTCCGTGGGCACGAAGATCATCATCCCGCCCAGTTCCTCGGCCAGCTTCCGAGTCGTGAGACCCTCTTCCTCATTGATGTCAAGGCCGACCGTCGTCAGATTGTTCGCGGCGGCGGCCAACGCCGTGGCTCTGCCGATTCCCGTTCCCGCGCCGCTGACGATGCATACGTTCGATCGGTTGAAGTTCTCGTCCGACAAGATCAGTACTTGATCCCGGGTGATCTTGGGTTCGGTGATGTCCATGGTTCTGCTCCACGAAATGGTCTGTCCGGAAATGCCTTGCAATGATCCTCAGCCTCAGCCGGGCCGACCCATGGGCCGTCTCGCGGCGTGAGCGGGTACGGATTCAAGGTAGTGTGTTCGCGACACGTCCGGCATGCCGGCTTATTTCGTAAACCGGATGTGATGTCGTGACCGGTCACTTGTGCCGCAGCCACGAGCTCCAAAGACGTCTCTACCGGGGACACGCTCCCCACGCACGTGAGTGGATGCGATACATTACCTGAGTTTCCGCTGTTGCAGTTGGAGCACCTTCTGCGTCAGCCTCA
>JAVHLK010000137.1 GCA_031082285.1 Desulfomonilaceae bacterium | reverse complement strand
CTGACAATCAATCCTCGGCCGTCGCTCTTGGTCCTGAGCTGCGTGTTGCCGCTCTATTACCTTGTGTATCATTACCGGGCGATCGGGAGTCCCGAAACATTCGATCGCGTTGTCATATGGGTGGAGTACCTGCCGTTCTGGGGCCTGGTACTGTGGGAATGGTCGACGAGTTCGCGGAGAGAAGCCGCCGCGAGATCTGAAGAGACCTTTATCTCGTGAGGATTCTTAACCAACGGTGAAACTTCCGCTGAGAGGGGTTTTCGTTCACCCAAAGACCCTGACCGTCATCAGGTCAAGGCATCCTCGTCCTGCGGACCCCATGTTCCCGCGGCATAAAACTGCAGTTCCGGGCCCTTATCGAAACAGTCCTCACAAGCTTCCAGGATCGGCTCAAGGAAAGACCAGGACAATTCGACGCCGTCCTGACGCCAGAAGAGCATGTGATCGCCCTGAATACAGTCCATAATTGCCTTTTCGTACGCGTCCAGGACAGGGCCCGTGTAATCTTGTCGATAATCAAAGTCCATCCTCACGGAGCGAAGGCACACCTTTGCGCCCGGGTTCTTTGTCTGGAAGCTCAAGTGAATTTTCTCATCCGGATAAATTCCCAAGGTGAGGCGGTTTTGGCCAATACTCTCGCCAAGGAGGCCGCGGAACATCGAATGAGGCGCCTTCTTGAAATCGATGACGATTTCCGTCATCTTCTTTGCAAGCCGTTTTCCCGATGTGAGATAGAAAGGCACGCCCTGCCATCGCCAGTTATCGACGAACACCCTCACGGCGGCAAAGGTGGGAGTGAGGGAGTCCGGATTGACGCCCGGCTCTTGTCGGTAGCCCGGAACAGATTTCCCGTCGACCGTGCCGGCCAGGTACTGTCCCAAGACCACATGCCTCGTCGCATCGGAAGGGGAGAGCAACCTCAACGATCTGAACACCTTGCATTTCTCGTCCCGTACGTAATCGGCTTCCATGCGTGATGGCGGTTCCATCGCCACTAAGGACAAGAGTTGCATCATGTGATTCTGAAACATGTCTCGTAGTACGCCTGACTCCTCATAATACCGAGCTCGGTTTTCGACTCCGAGGGATTCCGCCGCGGTGATGGTCACCCGGTCTACGAACATGCGATTCCATAACGGTTCAAAGATTGCGTTCGCGAACCGGAACATGAGCACATTCTGGACCGTCTCCTTGGCAAGGTAATGATCGATCCTAAAGATTTGACGTTCCTTGAAATGCTTGTGAAGCGTTCGATTAAGACTAATCGCGGTCTTAAGATCCCTGCCGAAAGGCTTTTCCACTACCAGCCGAACCCACCCATTTCTCTCTTCGGTCTCCTGGGAAAGACCTGCGGCGCCCAGCAACTCGGCCGTGCCTTCATAGAGCGAGGGAGGAATCGCAAAATAGAAGATTCTGTTGCACAGAGGGTTACGCTCGTTGTCAAGCTCGGACAAGGTAGAGGAGAGCTGTGTGAACGAGGCAGGAGAGTCGAAACGGACACTTTGATAATAGAGCAAAGAGGCAAAACGATCCCACCGCGATAGATCCATGCCTGTGACGGCGTCCCGTATTCTCTCTCTGAACTGTGCGTGACTCATCTCCGCTCGTGCAGCCCCGACAATGGCCACCGAATCCGGTAAGGCGTCCTTCAGATAGAGGCTGTAAAGCTCTGGAGCAAGCTTGCGCATCGTGAGGTCCCCGGTCGCGCCGAAGATCACTATTGTGCAAGATTCCAGCGGTCCGTCCACAAGGCACGCCTCTGGAGGGATGCGCAGGTCCGAGGTTTGTCCTTTGATTACGGTATCAATGTGCCTGTCGATTTCCTCACGCGAATATTCCATGTTTCTCTTCTCCAGTTTCCGGAAGTCCCCTTATCGGCCCGGTATAAATGCGATCCCCACCCTCAGAGATTACCGTTAAGAAGCCAGGCTGGTACACTGCGGCATAAATGAGGCGACATTCTCTTGGAAACGCTCGGTAGCGCCTCGGCGCTGCCGGGCGTTCGAGGAGAAGAGACCGGCACGGAGGCCGGCGCTACCAAGACAGGGGCCGTTTCCGTCAATATGTCACCATACTTCCGCCGAGGAGTACTAGTCCGGCGATTCATACACTCCCTCACCCCAACCCTCTCCCAAAGGGCGGGAGAGCAAGCGGACCCGGCGCTTTAGGAGATATAAAGCCAATTGCGGATCGACGTACTGATAGTCCCCCTGGTCCAAGAGATCCAAAGCGCAACACGCAGTCCCCAGTGACGCCGACTTGTCCTCCTTTGCCGGAGCAGTGATGAACGTTGCGGCACACACCTCATTCGATCCGGCACATGCCGCGGATCTCGTTGCAGGCCTCCGAATACAAACGCTGGATCCAATCCTCCCGCTTTTCATGGTCGGTCAAAGGCGAGCCGCATTGCGGACAGGTCTTTATGGCTCCCAGACGACGTAGAATTCGGTGAACCGTGGCAATGAAGGCCGCGTGGCTCCATGTGAGTGGCGATACGGATACTGGTTCACCTGTAAACGGATGCACCTGTTCGGCGAGAACCCCTGAGGGGAGAGCGTGATCGGTCACCCATTCGAGTATGTCGACGGCCTCTCCGATCCCCTTTTCATCGGTCGCCCTTTCGGCAAGGAAGTCCGCCAACCACAGAGTGCACACAAACCAGGGATTGCCCGGAACATCTTTGCTCACCCGGTGATAATAGTCGTTTTCATAGCGCGCCATTCCACCCACGCCGGCTCCCACCCACAGACGGTCCCTCAGGTCCGACATGGTCGCCGCCATCCTTGGATCGTCGGCAGAAAAGAGACCAAATGCAAAGAGACCCCAAATGCTCGAATCTCGTGTGGAATCAACCGCGAGCTCGCCCTGGGCGGTGCGGTACACCATTCTGCAAAAACGCTCTTGATCCGCTTGCCACAGATAAGCCGAAGCCGCGTCCCGTATTTCCGCGGCCGCTTTGCGGTAGCCTTCAGCCACTTGATTGTCTCCGAAAACGGTACAGAACAAGGAGGCCGCCGTGAGTCCTCCGAAAACTGCGCCAACGGTAAAGCTCCATATCCCGTGGTGCTCTTCCCATAGATCGTACGAGGGAGCGGGCAAGCCGGTTTCCTTGTCCCTGAACGCACACATGAAATCCGCAGCGTTCTTTATGAGCGGCTTGTACAAGGGCTTTATGAATTCAATGTCTCGGTACCTGACGAAATGATGCCACAGGGCCCACACCACGAGGGCGGTCTCATCCTCCTGAATAGGTAATTGAGGTGCGCCGTTGCTGAACCATGGATGCCAGGATGAAGCAAGTGTGCGGTCCGGGTTGTACTTGTGAAGGAGATATCCTTCTCGTTCAATCACATCCGCGGCAAATTGGTAGAATGCTTGGGCGGGCATCACGTACCCCGCTTGATCCAGGGCATTCGCTACGAGGGCCCCGTCTCGAGGCCAGATATATGAATATGTGTCCCTGTTGAAGTGGATGATGTCCGAATCGTTTGCCGCGACTATCCCGCCCTGCCAGTCCATCTGGGTCCGCAAGACCAGCAGACTTCGACGATACAATTCCGCCGCACTTGGTGGGAGCAAATCGAGACGAGGGGTTTCCTTGCGCACCCAGAGACGCCAGTAGTCCGCCGTGCGACCGACGAGAACCTCGGGTCCCTTATCCTTGACGATTGCGTTCAGATCACGGACCTTCTTCCAGGTTTCTCCTGCGGCAAGCCAATAATGGGCTTTGCCTTTGGCAAGTCCGTGCACTTCAATACTGAGACCGACCACGGAGTCCACTGCTCCTTGAGCGATAGGATTATTGGACAACACGCCGTCCTCAGCATCGCGAAAAGTCCCTTCGAGCCCTCGAATGCCTTTCTGCCCCGTGGCAAAGCCAAGGAGAGCGGGATGGGTGTCGGTGGTTCCGTTCATGAGAAAATATCGGGCCGCCTTGTAGTGGACCACTCCCCCGGTCTCAGGATCATAAGCCGCCGTGTCCCCTACGTCGTTTCCGTATATGCCGAAGTCGTGGGTAAAGAAAATGCGAACTTCCCTACGCTGGGGCTTGAGATTCTCGATTTCGATCTCCCTGACGAAGATGTCTTCGTGAAAATCAACTGCATCCCGAGCTGAAATCAACAGCCCCAATTTCTCGCTATACAGACTCACGTCGGTGACCAAAGTGTCCGCAGCGTATCTCATATCAATCTTCCACTCCGGTCCGATCCAGGAGAAGATCCCGTCAGTCCAAATACCGAGCCTGCAGTACTTGCCGTTGACATGGTTCTCTTGGCCGACATGAGGGAAGTAGAGATCCCGGATTCGGTATTCACCGTCAAAGCATACGAGAAGCCTTCCATTACCTACGGGGATGTCTCTTGGCACTGGAAAAGTCCTTTCGGTTGTTCTGTCTTATCTCGTTTGTCGACCGATTAAGATCTGATCGGTTCGAGAAAACTTGATTACTCAACGCCTCTCACACGTACTTGTTGGTTACCAGGCCTCAAGACTAACCCATTGCCGTAAGCGAGCGCTGTAAGCGCTTGTAAAACGAGCACCTTCGCTTGATGCATTCCTTGTTCAGGTCATGTTGGCCGCAGGAAAGCCATTGTTCGGCACGAAGTTCCTTGCCGAGAAGGCCTACGGATTCTCTTGCTGCAACCTGAAAAGAAAGGTGCGCCTCTCGTCGACAACAGCGAGCTGCCTTGTAGGAAGATATTTCTGCCAGCGCTGCAGAGACGATGCGCTGCACGTGCTGCCTGGGACCGGATTTGAGCGGATTGGCATCAAGCATGATACTGAATGCAATCCCTATTCCGCTTGCCGCGCCGCATACCCCCAGGAAAGCACAGGAACCGCCGGGTACCAGCGCCCCTCGGTCGATGCCTTCAAGAATCCGGTCATCGGTTATGGTCCCCCCGAGGTTGCGGTACGTTGAAAGTACCACTCCGGGCACCACACCGTGATACTCAGGACCATGCAGAGGGATTGTTGGGTGCGACGTGATGCGATAGAATAACGTAAACATGTCCGTATCATGAGAAGACAGGCAGAGTCTCTTCGTTATCTCAAGAGGCTCCCGAGTGTGGCAGTGGTCACAGACGTAATGACCATCAGCGCACTGGGCACGAGCTTGACCAATCCACCCGCAAATGGCGCATGTCACCGTCTCATTCCTATCTCGGTAAATGAGAGGGGCACCGCAGATGAGGCAACCGGTCTCGGGTTTCGATTCCGGAACAGGAGGCTCGCCTGTCGACGGAGGAATGAAACAGGTGCAGCTTGATTCGGCTTCCACATTCGTGACTTCTCCCGAACGTTCATCCAGGGTAAACACACCCGCACGGGCCGGCCGATCTCCATCCCAGCCAGGCCCCAAATTCACCTCCAGAGGAAGACCCTTGGGCAATATACGTCCGTCATCAGTGATTACCGCCTTAAAAGGCCCTGCGTAGACTAGGCGAGTACGTTCTTCCGCAGAAGGCTTGTACGCCCGAAATGTCAGGGAATAAAAACGGTGCCCCTGGATTTCCCTATAAGGGAATCGTTTTATGATGTCCGCGTTGACGAAGCCCACGTCCCTGAGAAGGCTGAAGAGATAATCCTGCACGAGCGCTCCACCGATACACTCGCCGATGAGCTGATGATCCCCGCGAACCGTCAAGGGGGGATCTTCTTCGGCGACTACATCGGAAATCACCAACCTTCCTCCGGGCTTCAGCACGCGGAGGATCTCGCTGAAGACCCGCCTCTTGTCGTGGCTGAGGTTGACCACGCAATTGGAAATGATGACGTCCGCCGTCGAATCTTTAAGGGGCACCGCCTCCAGGAACCCCTTGCGGAATTCCGTGTTCTCGTAGCCCAGTTGCCGGCGGACGTGCTCTTGAGACCGGCGAGCAATATCGAGCATGGCATCGGTCATATCTATTCCGATTGCTCGTCCCAGCGCTCCCACTTCCCGAGCCGCGAGAAAGCACTCGACACCTGTCCCTGAGCCAAGATCCACCAAGGTCTCGCCCTTTTTCAACCCTGCCTCGGCAATCGGGCTACCGCAGCCGTACATCCGAGCCTTTGCTTCGTCAGGGATGAATGCCAGTTCGCCGTCCTGCCACTGGATTGGATTCAGTATGATCTCATCCGGTGTGGCCGCTCTATCCGTGTAGAACTTCCTGACGAGCCCCCTGGTCGATCCTTCACCCATGGAGAGGAGGCAGTTGCAGTGGGTGAAGTTCACGTCTTTCGATGAAGGACAGTCCGTGGTTATGTCTCCCATGCGAAGAATCATGCCCGGATGCGGTGGAACCGGCAAGCCTTCCAGCGCTTCTTCGATAGCCAACAGAGCTATTTCCCGATAAAGGGGGCGATAGGGGTCATCTCTGAGTGTGAGGGCTTCACGAGCGTCCCCATTCAGCTCCACGCAATGGTCCAGATCTCCCCCTCCGATGATGAGACGCCATGGATCATCCTTCATCTCAGGTATGTCGATCAGTGATGCGTTTCGAATGCTCCTAAGCATAGCGCCGTCTCTCCAAACTTTCTCTATTCCGCGCCGTGCAGAGCCGCCCCTGAACCGTGGAAGATCGACCATAGCAGGTGTAGGATAGACCGATTCATCCGGTCCGATAGCTATGGATTCCCAACCGGCGTTGCCAAGATCGAAGCGCGTGCCTGGATGCGAGAAGACCTGCGCCTTGATCGCCTCTATGTTGTCAATAACGACGCCGATGTTTCGCGCCGCAGCCGCCGCAGCACGAAAATTCTCGACAAGTGTGGGCAACTGCAGTGTACTGAGCGCCTTGCCTGAACCGCGATTGAAATGCCACATAAAGTGGACTGTGCCGACGCCCAATTCCTGCACAACACCAATAAGTTCGGACATGCCCTCAACGTTTTTGTTGTGGACGGCCATGGCGACACTGTTAGGCAGCGAATGCTCTGTCATAGACGTGAGTGCTTCACATGCTTTGCGAAACGTTCCCCGCCCGCGAATCGAATCGTGCATGGCTTCCGGTCCATCCAGGCTCACTTGGAAATGAAGACGTTTCACATCCAAGGAAGACAATTCTTGAAGCACACCCGGAACCAGTAGCCCATTCGTAAGGACGGCAATCCTTAAATCCGCCCTCTTCAATAACCGTCTGAGCAGGTCCGGAAAATCCGGATACATGAAAGGCTCTCCCCCTGTGAAGCAGACAAGACGAACTCCCAGTTCATACCCTTCCTCCACAAGGGTCATCACTCGTTCGGGAGGTAAGGTACCCGCAGGTCGAGATCGGTCACCGAAAAGGCAATGGCTGCACCTGCAGTTGCACGCATCGGTCAGGTGGAACCACAGCTCCGACAGGGCCTCCGGGTTTCTCTCTTTGCGGCCGCCATGAGCAGGAATACGGGGCACGCTGATCGATCTCAGTAACGTGCTGATGTCATAATCGCCATTCCAGTTATTCCCATCGGGTCTCATGAAATTGTCCATTCGATCGTCGCGACATGGACCATTTCCGAGCTCGGTCAACAACTTGTCTCCCGAAGGACTGGGAACAAACCAGAACGGGATCTCCGGGTTCAGATAAACCGTGTGGAGACCACGGTTTATCCTATGAAATCGCCCCATCCGGACCATATCCCTCTCATTCCATGTAGCAGAACCCTGCGGTCCGCAGTTCATCATCATTGTCGAACCTCCAGTCTATAGTCGCAAGACTCCTCGGATACGCAGAAGCTTAACCTTTCAGCGCATCGAACTAACGATTCCAGGAAAGCCATTTCTCAAAAAGTTTCTTGACGAATGGCGTAAGCCGGGTGCGATTGTATGCATCCGCAGCCTGTCTGATCGCTTCCGCTTGTGTCGGGTACGGGTGGATGACTCCGGCAATCGTCCCAAGCCCCACCTTGCCCACCATGGCCAGCGTCAGTTCGCTGATCATTTCCCCGGCATGCGCAGCCACGATGGTGGCTCCGAGGATCCGGTCCGTTCCCTTTTTCACGTGAATTTTGACGAACCCTTCGTCCTCTTCGTCAAGCACGGCCCTGTCAACGTCCCCGAGATGTCTGATGTATGTGTCTACCTCTATGCCCTGTTTGATCGCGTCGTGCTCATACATTCCCACATGCGCGATTTCCGGGTCCGTGTATGTGCACCACGGAACCGTGAGCGCGCTCAGCTTCTTCGATCCCTTGAAGAGCGCATTTTGAATGACGATGCGGGCTGCCGCGTCCGCGGTGTGGGTGAACTTGTACATCATGGAGACGTCGCCCGCGGCAAAAATCGCAGGGTTTGTAGTCCGTAGGTAATCATCCACGAACACTCCCTTACGCGTGTCATGGTGAACACCCGCAGCCTCCAAGTTCAGATGTTCCACATTCGGCGCCCGACCGGCTCCTACGAGGATTTCATCCACGGCTATGGAGTCCGGCGTTCCATCCACCTCGAAATGGATGACCTTCTCCCCGTTGACGACTTGAACCTCTTTCAGGTCGCTCTTGAGGATCAACCTTACCCCTTCTTTGATGAACCTGCTTTGAACGATTTCCGCCGCGTCCCCGTCCTCACGGTCAAGTATGTGATCGTTCCTATGGAAAAGAGTCACCTGACTGCCCAGTCTGTGAAACGCCTGCGCCATTTCGCAACCAATAGGGCCGCCTCCTATGACGGCCAGCCGAGCGGGCCTCTCGGTGAGTGAAAACACCGTTTCATTGGTGAGAAAACCGGCCTCGGAAAGACCTTTGAGGGTGGGACGCACTGCCCGGGCGCCCGTGGCGATGACGGCCTTCTTGAAGCGCAAAGACGTGCCGGCGACCTCTATGGTGTTCGGGCCGGTGAATCTCGCGGTTCCCAGGAATACGTCCACTCCGAGGTCCCTGAAACGTTTCGCTGAATCATGATGACTGATCTTGGCCCTCAGTTTTCTCATGCGCTCCATTACTGAGGAAAAATCAATGGTAGCCTCTCCGTCCACCTGAATTCCGTAGTTTTCAGCGTCCCGGATCTCCGCGTACGCACGAGAGGACCGAATAAGCGCCTTGGATGGTACGCACCCATAGTTGAGGCAATCGCCGCCCATGAGATGTCGTTCCACCAGAGCAACCTTTGCGCCGAGACCGGCCGCTCCTGCCGCGGTAACGAGTCCTGCAGTGCCCGCGCCGATGATCACGAGGTTGTAACGGTCTGCGGGTTGCGGATTGATCCATCCGGGCGGATGCGCGTTGGACACGAGTTCCCGATTGTGACCGTCGTCAGGAAGGACCTCGACCTTCTCCTCAACAGGAGGTGGAGCCGGAACGCCATGCTCCTTGGTTTCGGATGCCGCCGACGCCTCGGCTTCCTTCAGGCTCCGCCGGGCTACGTGTGTAATAAACGCGGTCACGGCCACCGTTGCAGCCAGTCCTATCCAGAAGAAGATCCGACCGGCCAACCCGCTTTCGACCTGTCCGGCCGCGACCTCTGCAAGCGACCGCGCCGCAGACCCGAAGTAGACGTACATCAGTGTTCCGGGGAGCATCCCGATGAGCGATGCCACGGCATAATTCACAAACGAGACTTTCGTGAGCCCCAGCGCGTAGTTCAAGAGGTTGAACGGAAACACCGGGCTCAGTCGCAGCAGCAGAACTATCTTGAAGCCTTCTTTGCGCACCGCCTCGTCGATTGCCGCGAACTTGGGATTGCCGCTCACTTTTTGAGCCACCCAATCCCGCGCGACGGTTCTTCCGATCAAGAATGCGGCAAAAGCTCCCAAGTTTGCTCCGACCCAAACAGTGAGGATGCCGAGCGGCACTCCGAACAAGAATCCCGCGCCAAGGGTGAGAACCGATCCGGGAAGAAAAAGAACCGCTGCAAGGACGTAGAAACCGGCAACAAACAACGGGCCCCACACACCAAGGCCCTGTGTCCACTCAAGACCTGCAGCCAGGTACTGTTTGACGGGCAGGAGCAGCACGGCCGACAAGAGAATAATCGCGATAACTATGATGAAGACTATTCGGACAAAGCCTTTCCCTGTACTCTTACCCGATCGCGGTCCCGCTTTTTCGGCTATATTATTCATCCTATCCCCCTTCGTGCCGGCCCGACGCCGGCCCGCATAATCATTTCGTTTCAATCATTGGTCGCCTGAGGGACAAAATTCTTACAGAGTAATTTTCCCAATCCGCTCACGATACTTTCGTGACAGTCCGGTCAGTTGTAATCATACCGATTACCTCTTTTCATTCAAGGACCAGTCGTACTTCAAGTATTCGATGGAAAAGCTTCCTTCCACGAGATAGGCCTTTTCAGCCGGCTCGACATAACGGCTCAAAAAATTGAGCACGGCCTTTTGCTTCTCCGAAAACCCTGAGAAATCCTTGGTGACTCCGTACGTCTTCACGAAATCCTCGCCGAACCAGTCGAAAATGGAAGACAGGTACACTTTGTTGTCGGTGCGATCGATTCGGAATTTATCCGGATCCTTCACAAACTTGGCCGATTGGTCGTCGAGCTGTGCATCCAATTGCGGTCCCACATACGGTTCCTTTCTTAGGGGCGGACAACCCATGGCCGCGCAGACAAGTGCCACGTGAATTCTGGGTTCGTTGAATTCCGACCGCAGGATCTCGTGTTCGATTCCATCCAGGGTGACGTCCCTTCCCATGACGGAAAACGTGATCTTGTCCCAGACTCCGGGAATCTGCCTGATACTGTTCGCGGGATAGACAAAGGATTTGAAGAACGAGGCCTTGATGGGATAGTGATCTATGATCGCTTTGAGAGTTAAGGCGTTATACGCGTTGATCCAGAATGCGATCTTGTCGGTGTCGGCCCATGCGTCATAGGCCTTCGGATCAAGGCGAGACATTGACTCGGTGAATTCGTCTAAAGGCTTGCGATTCTCTTTCAAGCCGCGGTAATTCACCATTCCTTCATCGTCCACGTAGGTTTGCAGCACCGTACCGTACACGATGTACGGGAAGTCCGTGTTCTCGGCAGCTACTTGGGGGGATTCCAGGGCAATAGACGCCATGAGAGCGACGAGCATAGTTCCGTACCATAGACCGGTACCGCGATTGTGTCGGTCTTTCATGGCGATGACCTCCTGTTCTCGCTGAGAGGTGAGTGGACCTTTTCCTCCGGCCCTATTCCCAACAAGACGCGAAGTGAGTTCAGGCAATCCCGAAGGTGATCCCCGTTCTTGCTGAGCCTGGACATCATGATCCCACCCTCGATGGTAGCGACCATGTGCTTTGCCAGAACTTCCGGTTGGACCCGGATTTTGATCTCTCCGGCCTCTTCCGCCTCACGCAGGACACCGGCTAGGAGATTCGTCCAATCCCGGAAGACTTCCCTTATGAGTCGAGTAATTCGATCATTCGCATCGCTCAATTCCAGAGCGGTATTTCCAAAAATTCAGCCGCCGACGAATTTTGTTTTCCTCTGATTCTCGAACACCGCATCGAGCAGACTCGACAATCGTTCTTGGGCCCGTTCACCCTTCAAGCTCCGCGAAAGAAACTCCATGAATTCCTTGTGTGCCTGTTCGAGGACGGCTGCGCCCAGCTCTTCCTTACCCGCGAAATGAAAGTAAA
>JAVHLK010000136.1 GCA_031082285.1 Desulfomonilaceae bacterium | reverse complement strand
GCGAAGCAATCTCAGCTCACCGGAATCCGCGACCGAATTTAGGAAACGGAGCACTGAGGACGATTTCGTGCCGGTCGACATGAGCCGTGAATGCAGGCTGACGCCGCGGGGATCTGCCCATCCCTCGTACTTCCCCAAAGGCCGGAACCGGGGAATACGGGCCTTACCGAAACCGAAAACGAGTAGTCTTCTACCGCGTCCGACCGCTGACGGAGGGAAGATCCGCAAGAAGGAACGAACACTGCCGCATACCCCTGCCAAAGGTCTAATTACGGTGATTCCTCTCGACCGAGCCGACGAGGACGTCCTGCGCGTCGTGGCCGACAGCTTGCAGGGAATTCTCAGGCTTCCAGTGGACCTTCACGACGTTGTTCGGCTTCCCGAGCACACCTTCATGGAGTCTCGGGACCAGTACAACGCCATGGCCATCATTAAGCACCTCGACAAGGAACTGGCCCTCGACAGCCTCAAGGTTCTGGGCGTCACCGGACGGGACATCTGCAACCCGATCCTCACCTACGTTTTCGGCGAGGCTTACATGGGAGGCCGCTCCGCGGTCATGTCCTGTGCACGTTTGAGAATCGGTGCCTCGGGACTGCCCATCTCCCGTGAAGATTTCCTGGAAAGGGCGGTGAAGGTTGCAATTCATGAAATCGGACACACCTTCGGGCTTCCTCATTGCCACACGGACCGATGTGTCATGCGCGCCTCGCATAACGTTCCGGATTTGGATACCAAGCTGAACTACCTGTGCGACTACTGCGAACTCTTCCTTCAAGAATCGCTCACCAAGCTACTCAAAGAGATTGAAGTCGAGACGCGTTTGGACGCGCCGGAGTTGGAGCGCGCCAGACGCTGACCGCGGCTTTTCCGATGGACGCGGTTTGAGCCGTGTCCTTGTAGGATTTTGCCACACCGGTATGGCGTTTTCCCTCAGAGCGCACAAAAGATAATAATGACAACCAGATAGGGCTCATCCTCCACTGTGGCAAAAGGCAGAGTGTTGTCTTTTCCCTCTCGTCGACGTTCACTCTTCAGTTCTGCATGTACCCATGAAAACAGTTTGAAAACAGCATGTTAAGGCAATGCCACACGTTTGGCACGCCCAATGCATAAGACAGATGCCAAGAGAACGAGACACACAAGAGGTCGCAGCCGACCTCAGGAACGATTCAGCAAGAAACGACAAAAAAGGAGGCCCGTCATGGCAACAAGAATGGAATTCACCGTAATCCGGCACGAGAAGGAGAGCCAACTTTGCGTTCACGCCGTCACCGGACGGGCCCCTCTTACCAAGATGTGTGCTCACAACTACGAATGCGGCTCATGTGCGTATGATCAAATGCTGGACGATGTGGTCGAAATGCCGTGCTGCGTGTCGGCTCGTCCCGGGACGGCGACCATAGCCGCCTGATAGGAACGCTCCGGCGAGCATGGACACGCAAAGGATGCCGTTTGCGGCGAGTTTCCCTGAAGAAATAGGGTCCCGGAACCCGGCGAGGAAGATTCGCAGCAAACGCTCCCCTCATGGATCCCCCGGTAGAGTGGACACATTGTTGAGGGCCGTTGCGAACACGGCACGCCTGCTCCTCGTTTGGAGCATGGAAACGGTCCCAATACGAAAAATCGGCTTAGCGGCATCAAATAAGGAGGCTCACGATGGCAAGTAAGATAACCGGGTTCAATTTTTCTCAGAAAGAGTGCATCTGGATGAAGGCAAGGGTGGTTCCCGTGAAGTATTGCGACAATGCCTTTGACTGCACGACCTGTTCGTTCGACAAGGCAATGGCAAAACGAATGTCCAAAGAGTCGGCGGACGCGGGCTGGCAGACCAAGATGTTCGATCTTCCCGGGGAGGACCAGCGCTGTCGGCATGCTCTTACGGGAAGAGCACCTCAGAACAAGATGTGTGCACGAAGCTTCGAGTGTGGAACCTGCCCCTACGATCAGATGCTCGACGACATGATTCAGGTGGATCACACCCTGTTCGGTCCGCCGCAATATCTGAATGCGCACGGATACTTGGTGCCCCGTGACTACTACCTACACGGAGGACACGGCTGGGCTCGTGTCGAGTATGGGGGCCGCGTGCGCATCGGACTTGACGATTTCGGCAACAGACTGATAGGGCCGGTGGAAAAGATGCGTCTGCCTTCCTTGGGAACAAGATTCAAGGTGGGAGAAGAATCGTTCATCATGGACCGTGAGGGCAATGAGGCGGGCGTCCGGTCTCCCGTCTCCGGAGTGGTGACCGCGGTAAATCAGAAGCTCATGGACCAGCCCCAGTGCACGAACCGCGACCCCTACAGCGCCGGGTGGGTGATCCTCATCGATCCCATGGAATTGCGCTCCGACCTCAAGGAACTGAACTTCGGCGTGGAAAGCGTCAAGTTCATCGAATCGGAAGCCGAACGTCTCTTGTCAATGATAGCCGACGATCCGGCGGCAGCGGCGGCCACAGGCGGCGAGCCCATCAACGACGTCTACGGGGCCTTCAAGGATATGGGGTGGAACACGCTGGTGAAGAGTTTCATCTGATGAGGATTCATGTGACCGTCAGACCGCGATCCTTCGGATCCTGAGTAAAAGCGACAAGGCCCTTTGGATTCCCCCAAAGGGCCGTGTCTTTGAGTGGAACGGATCGTGCGGCATGCAACCGCGTCCGGTACCGTCATTATCAGGAACGGACGGCACTCCTTCCGGGAGTTGGACCGGTTGCACGCATCTTCTTTCGTCAATTCAGGCGCCACACCGCTTGAAACGTCCTTGTAAATCGGTCTATCCCTCGTCACATGGATCGACGAGGCTCCCTTTCCCGTCTTGAAACAAACTAAGAAGCTCAAACAATTTCCATGAAGGTTAGTAGTACCAACCACCCCATCCCCAGGCCCAACCATAGGCCGGGTACACGTAGTAGCCATAGTAATAGGGATAGTAGGCGAAACAACCGCCGATGATCGAAGCCAGTGTCATCAATTTCTTCATTATTCCCTCCCATGTGCGATGCTCTGAATTGGACCCTTCAAGGGCGCGGCACCTAAGCAAAATCGTAACAACGCGTCCATGGGGTGTCAAGAAGGAAGAGAAACATGAACCATAAGCGTGTGAGCGGACCGCGGGTAAATACCCGGGCCGGGGCTCACATCTGCCCCTCGGCTCACCAACGGTTCACGGAAATCTTAACGAACGATTCGGTGTTGCTTCCCCCCGACGACCGAATGCACCCCTCACTCAGCTGAGTTTGGCTCGCAGAGCACTCACCCGCATCTTGATCCGAGGCACCTTCCGTTTCGGTACCGATTTCTTGGGTCTGTCCAGCCAGCCTCGCCTCACGAAGGCCCTGCGCACGTTGTTGCCATCCGTGCCGACGATTCTGCCGATATCTTTCCAGTGGAGGCCTTTTTCCCGAAGTTTGCGGGCTTGTTCTATATCCCATTGCATATTTGGCTGTCGCCTGGGCTTGTGCAGTCCCTGTCGAACGAAATAGTGCCTCACGGTGCCGGGGGTGAGATCCATGTCTCTGTCGATCTCTACCCACTTCATACCCTTGGCGCGCATCTTCTTTGCTTGCTCCACGTCCCAGGTCACGTGGCGCCCGCTTCGAGTGACTTTCGGCTTCCATCCTCGATTCTTGAACCCCGAACGGACGAGGTCCTGAGGCAGACCCATGATCTGGGCAATCTCGTAGATTGCCTTACCCTGGTCTGCAAGACGCTTCGCGCGGTCCATGTCCCAACTGGGTTTGAAGCCTCGCCTGTCCGGAACAATCTTGAGGTTTCTGTTGCGGAACGCGTCATACACCTGTTCCCGTGTAAGGCCCATGATTTCCGCTATTTCTCTGCACGTGAAACCCTTCTTCAACAGCTTGACCGCGTTATCAAGATCCCATTTGATCCTTTTCCCCATAGTAGTTCTCTTCCTCTCGAGAGATTCTTTGAGCGGGTAACTTTCAAGTCCGCCCGCCGAGTCCGAAACCAGATGCCGAAATTCCTTCGGCGCGGTATATCCTCATGTATTCAGCCGGTGCTGCGAGCGTTCTCGCAGAGTCCCTTATCCATAGAAACCGTTCCGAACGCCTTTCGTCGTTGCCGTAAGCGTTGTCCGCATCCGTGCGCGGCCTCCGGGAAAGCCGTCACCGGACGCCTCGTCCATCGCCGCTTATTGCTGCAGCAAGGCGAAAAGCCCTCTCGCTCCCGCGCCGTAAATTGGGGGTCCCCGCCGACCGCATCGGCTACTGAACGACTTTCCCACAGATCCTTTCGGCGAGGTTCTCCGATGGTTACGGTTCCCCGACTTCGTCTCCTTTGCCGGTTCTTGAAGCAGCGATTCCAACATGTTACACCATGATATCTCAAGGGTCAATACCTGGTGCGTTGAAAGATTTCTCTCGTGCCATAGAGTAGCCGATTTTTTGCCATAGCCCAATCCGGTTCCAACCTCCAAATCGACCCCGTTCGGGTTTAGCCTCCGGAAAACGTTGGCCGCAGTCGAAAGAATGGTGCTATAGTGACAACAACGGGTAGGGAGAGGTTCGGCGAGGAAATCGGGACGCGTCGCGGCGGCTCGGGCCTCCTCGCAACCGTCTTTACCCTCAAGAAGACGGGATGACAAACCCATCCATTGAAAACGGTACCAAAAGATCCGGTTACCTGACCGAAAGGGAAATCATGTCTGTTGAGAAAGTGGATGGCCGGACACTACTCGAGGATATACGAGCCGGTTTGGACGACAGAGAACTGATGATAAAACACGGGCTGTCCGGCGACGCGCTGCAGCGCCTGTACAAGGATCTGGTCGCACAGGGTCTGTTGAAGCGAATGGATCGGTACTCGCTCGCTCCTCCCGAGCGAACCGTCAATGCCGGGGAGGTGATTGCGGACTTGCGCTCGGGCATGAGCATGTCCGATTTGATGCGGAAGCACGATCTATCGATGCGTGGTCTCCAAGGGGTGGTCTCCATACTCGTCGATACGGGGGCGATCGGTCGAGACGAGATCTATGGGGAACTGTTTCGTGAACCGGACGCCGAGTTACCCGACGGCTTCCGTCAACTCCATAGATTCTATATCGATTTCGAGATACCCATCTACGTGGCGTCCAGGCCGGAAGTGCAGGGCAGGATCCGAGACATCACGGACGACGGTATAGGCACGGTGGGACTCAAGGCGGAAGTGGACCGGATTGAGACCTTGGTCGTGCTCGGCGACGCGTTGGGAGACGTGGCTCCATTCGAGCTGGAGGCACGATGTCGCTGGTGTGAGAGACGAGAAGACACCGGAGAGTACGCCTCGGGCTTCCAGATCACGTACGTTTCGGACAAGAACCGCGCCGAGCTCACCAGACTCATAGGTCTGCTGACATTTACCGCGTGAAGCCGGCCGGGTCTTTTCGCCTGCCCCGCACGGTGCCGTGCCTGAACGCAGCGCGTCGGCTTCCTTGAATTCTTTCCGGTTAATGAGCATCTAAACATATAGCACGCGAGCAATCTCGAGGAGGTAATCATGGTGGACTGTTCCATGACCCAATCGGAGGCGGCGAAGAATTGGCCGGAGGGGGTCATATCGGTCAAGATGACGATGAATCCGTACGTGCTTGCAATGGCACTGGAGGAATCTCTTGTGAAGGGGATCCGGCTCTGGGAGTTTGTCAATACGGCACTTTGGGAAAAACTCGGCAAGCCGGATCACGATACCCTTATGGAGTTCGCCGCCAATCTCGAAGTTTTCGACGAGGATCCAAAGTGGAAGAAACGTCTCAAAATCACGGCACGCCACGAAGTTGAAGTGGCGGCCTACAAGAAGTCGTTACGGGATCAGGATGAACCCGAGTCCATCCCTGCGGATGGGGACGGGCACGAAGGCCGATGACAAAGAAAATTGCCGGCCGACGACGACAAGTCAATGATGGACGATCGCGTAATGCTGAAAGAGGTGCTGCATGCCCATAACCAAGTACAGATGCGCGGACTGCGGCAAGGAATTTGCCAAGATCCTATTGAAAACCGAAGATGCGCCTTCCAAATGCCCCGTGTGCGGCGCGACGGAACTCGAGGATTTCGGTGCGGCATTCGATCCCGATGCGCGATTGATTGAACGCCTTTCGTGCTTCTCCTGCGATTCATGCGGAGAACAGAGCGGATGCGCGGCTGCGGAAGGGAATTCATAAAAATCATTGGGGCGATCTCTCGGCACGTATCAACGTGACGAAGATTGATCGAGGCCAAATACCTGAAAAGGCCGTGCCAACGACCCGGAGAGAAATTTACATCCGAGGTGCGGTACGGCAGAATAAATCCTCTTGGCAGCGCGTTTCGAGGCCTCGATGAGAGCCTTGGCTCCTCGCGGCGAAGTCCGGAAACAAGGGTGGTATGAAGGCCATGAGAGTTGCCGGGTTGAGCGGTTGGATACTCATGGCGGCGGGACTTGTGTTCGCGGCCTTTGGCGGTTTCGACCATCTTGGCGCGGAGCAGCTTTCCGGCGACCGGTTTGCCGAGAGGTACGAGCTTCCGAGAGATCCGAAAACCGCCTTGGAAGACATCCTGGCTCGGGATGAGTTCAGGAACCGTGAAGAGTCATGGATTGCTCAAGCGCGCACGTTCATGTGGGAGACTTTCCTCCGGGCGGTCAAATGGATTCTTGACCGATTGCCGCGCTTCGGGACCTTTGACCTCGACGAAGGCACCGGGCAGATGATTCTCGACGCGCAGTTGATTGGACTGTTGGCCTTGATTGCAGGCCTTTGCGCATGGTTGGTTGTGAGGCTGATTGCCGCGAGGAGACGTGGAATGCTTCCGGTCGATCCCCACGAGGATCGCGCGACCTCGGAGACGGCAGGGAACGGGGACGAACGTGCCGCTGCATTGAAACTGGCCGAACGGGGCCGTTACGGGGAAGCACTCATCCATCTGTTTAGATACGTTCTGATCCGGCTTGACGAAAAGGGGAGGGTGTCCGTCGGCCCGGGAAAGACAAACCGGGAAGTGCTCGAAAGTATTCCCGTGGATGAACCGTTTCGTGAGCCGATGGCTGAAATGATTCCCCTCTTTAACAGAGTCCGTTACGGCGGCGCCGACTGCGGAAAAGCCGATTACGAGCGTTTTGAGGCGCTGAGCCGGACTGCGGTCGAGAGGACGTAGCCGAAATGTCCTCGCGGCACAAGTTCTTACTTGTCTTGGGTTTTGTGATCGCGGGCGTCGTATCGTACGGATTGACGAACCTTGACGGAAACGGTTCCGCACGACTTCCCCCTTCGACCTTTTCCACACAACCGAACGGGTACAAGGCCGCGTTCCTGTTACTGGAGGAACTGAAGCTTCCAACGGCACGGTTGCGAAGTCGTTACACCAGACTGGACTCCGTCAATCGCGTGCTGATAGTACTTGATCCGCATCTGGTTCCGTTTTCTCGAAAAGAGATCGAGAGCCTCATACAATGGGTCCGCAGCGGCAATACGCTGATCCTGTTTCACGGAGGTCCCAAGATCCGCTCTCCGTTGAAGCCCGTTGTGGGCCGAAGCGGGGAATCCGAAGCGATGAAGCGCGCTGATTCAAAGGGACGGAGCGCGGTGAATCGCGGATCCTTGGCCGAAAAGTTGGATCTCGTGCTGAGCCGTGCGCGACGCGGCGGCCGCAGCACGGTGGAGGTTTCGTTACCGAAGCTTTACGGCGTCAACAGACTGAGCGTCTCCAATCACACAAGATGGAAGGGCGTTGAGGGCAAGTGGACCACCCTTGTGGAAGACAAGGAGGGTCCCATCATTGTGTCCCGGAAGATGGGAAGGGGAGAGGTGACGGCGATTTCGGACGCGAGTATGGCATCCAACGGGGCGCTTCCTCTGGAGCATAACGTCAGACTCATTCCCGCGTTGGTGCTCCAAAAGGGAAAGCCCGACAAGGTGCTTTTCGACGAATATCATCGCGGTTACACGGCAGCCGAGAGCTTTTGGCATTACGCCGCCGCGTCGGTTTTCGGATGGATTCTTGTCCAAGTTCTTGTTGCCGGTGTGCTTTGGATCTACTCGCGAAGAGCCTCGCATGCTGGACGATACCGCTCTCTGAAACGGCCCGCGGGGCGTTCGTCACTTGAATACGTCCGGGGCATGGCCAACGTCTTCGAATCCTCGAGAGCCGGTACGGCGGCGCTGGACGCAATAGTGAATCGTTTTTTGGGACAACTGTCCCGGAAGACGGGAATTCCTTTGAAGAATATGGAACACGAGGCGGATGCTCGGATCGAGAGCCTTGTCGGACTGCAAGCGGGATCGAGCGACCTTATTCGGGAATGTCGTGAAGCGATTCGGGCGGGGACGGAAACCCCGCGAATATTGACCTTGGCACGCCGGCTGGGAAGGGTGCAGGCACTCGTGAATCGGAGGCCGAGACAAGGAATTCCGGTGGCGGTGCCTCCGACGGATAAACCGACATCCGCCAAGGCCCAATGAACGTGATTCCTGAAACGACCGGCAACCGGACCCGGCTCCGGCCTTTCTCCTTGTGACGGCATTCCGGATCTTGGCGTCTTTTTGAAGTGAACTTCCGGGCTTGGCAAAGAGTCGATCCAAGCCGTGGTGACAATCGTCGGAAGGGAAAAGGAGATATGATGGAGGGGCTTGAGAAGATCCGGATGGGGCTGGAGGCGGTCGGGCAGAGCATGACCCGGGTGATACAGGGTCAAGAGGAGGTTATTGAACAAGTCCTTACCTGTTTCCTTGCCGGCGGCCACGCGATCCTGGAAGGAGTACCGGGACTGGGAAAGACCTTGCTGGCCCGGACCTTGGCGAGGCTGGTGAACGCGGACTATCGACGGATTCAATTCACGCCGGATTTACTGCCCAGCGACATCGTAGGAACGAACATCTTTAACATGCAGACCGCGAAGTTTGTGTTCCGCAGGGGACCGATCTTCACCGAGATCCTGCTTGCCGATGAGATAAATCGAACGCCGCCCAAGTCCCAGGCCGCTCTTCTGGAAGCCATGGAAGAACGGCAAGTCACGATTGAGGGCGTGACCCGACCCCTGCCGGATCTTTTCTTTGTGATGGCCACCCAAAATCCGATCGAATACGAGGGGACGTACCCCTTACCGGAGACTCAGTTGGACAGGTTCATGATGAAGATTATCGTGGACTATCCCGAGCCGCATGCCGAACTCGCGGTCATTCGGAGCTACGCTCAAGGGAAGGACCTGCATGACCTGGAATCGCTCATACCGGCCGGGGTCATAACCAAAGAGAGCGTACTGAGTATACGCCGGTTCATCCTCCGGATCGTCACAAAAGAAGAAATTCTGGGGTATATCCGTACTATTGTAGCTGAAACCCGCGATCCGGTGTACGTTCAATTGGGCGCGTCCCCCCGAGCGGCCGTCGCAGTCCTTAAAGCTTCAAGGGCGTTGGCCGCGTTGCGCGGCTCGGAATTCGTCACGCCGGACGAAGTGAAGGATGTGATTGTGCCGGTTCTCCGCCACCGGGTGATCCTTCGACCGGAAGCGCTCATTGACGGCTTGACTTCGGATTTTTTCCTGCAAGGCATATTGAATCGGGTTCCGGTACCGAGATGAAATCCAGAGACCGTCCGGAAGCGATAAGCGGAGATCTGATGCGGTCCTGGCCATTCTTCTTCACGGCAAGGTTTTTCGTGCTGTTTGCCGTCGCATCCTCAATGCTCATTGCGCTCCAGTTCTTCCGCCCGACAGGACTCCTCGTTCCGGTGGGCGTCGATCTGTTTCTCCTATTCTTCGCCGTCCTTGATTACTTCATCGGACCGTCTCCGACCAACATAGAGATTGACCGGCCTATTCCGTACCCGCTGGCCGTCGATCGGTCCAATGACATCCATCTGGAAATCTCCAATACAACCGGCCGGCCGGTGTCCCTGATCGTCAAGGATGACTTCCCCGAGAAATGCCTGCCACGGATGTTGCCGATCAGGTCGGTCGTCGGCCCCGGCAGCGGTACGAGGCTCATGTACAAGTTGAGGCCGCTGGAACGAGGAGACGGGGAATTCGGGAATATCTACTTCTGGCTCAAAGGGCGACTGGGCCTGGTGTGGAAACGGGGATCGTCCGAGGCATCCTGTACGACCAAACTCTATCCCGGACTGGCCTTGATCGAGCAGTACCGGCTTCGGATACGGTACCCTTCCGCCGACAATCCGATTCGTGCGTTGAGGAAAACAGGTGAGGGGTATGAGTTTGAGAGCTTACGAGAGTTCGCGGTCGGTGATGACTCGCGACTGATTCACTGGAAGTCTTCCGCGAGGAAAGGGAAGCTTATCCTGAGGCAGAACCGGGTGGAACGCAGCCAGAACATCTTTCTGGTTCTGGACGCGGGAAGGATGATGACCGCCCGGGTTTCGGGCAAAACCAAGCTGGATCACAGTCTGAACGCGGCGCTTCTTCTGGCCTATTCGGCATTGGAACTGGGTGATGCGGTGGGTGTGATGGTGGTGGGTCGGGAAGTTCAGGCATTTGTCCCACCGGCCAAAACACCCGGCCACTTCGGCCGAATACTCGATGCCACGTACGCGTTGCCGCCAAGAATGGAAGAGCCGCGTTTCTATCGGGCTCTTTCAACCGTGTTTACGAAACTGAGACGAAGGTCGCTTATCGTGATATTTACCGACCTCATTGACGAACGAGCATCCGAAGGCTTAATGCGATACGGCCTCGGCCTGGTGCCGCGACATCTTCCCGTGGTGGTTGCCATGTCGGATACGGAAGTGGCCGAAATCGCAGACGGAATTCCGGAAACCACACAGGACCTTTACCGCCGGGGAGTTGCGGCGGAAATGCTGGACCGCAGGGAAAGACTCCTTGCTCGCCTGAAATCCGTCGGCATCCCGGTTGTCGACACCCCGGCCGAACGAATGGCCTCGGATGTCCTCGACCGGTACTTGGAAATCAAGACCAGACATCGTTTGTGAATGGGTCGGGCGCCGGGTTTTCCCTATCTGGCGGTCTTTCTCCGTTCCTTTCTTTTCGACGAATGGACCGATGCGCGTTGCCTGAGCCACATACCGCCGGCTCCGGCCAACCAGATGAGTATGCCTATCCAGCAAGCGATGGAAAGGTAAAACGGGGCCCAGAACTGCCTGAAAAGGATGCCGTGAAGCACGGCCGCGATGACCGTGCAGATTGTCAGATACTTACCCAAGAGGCGAATAAGGTCTAATACCTTGTCGATGTTCATCCGATCGGCCTCCTGCCGCGTGTGGCCAGCAGCGTATCACAGGGGTTGCTCGCCGGCAACCGGATCTTTTTCGGAACCGCAGGACCTACTTGAAGAACTCAGTCTGGATGGAACTCAAGTGGAAGAGCGAAGATCGGCCGAGAGCATCACCACGATTTGGCGATGCATGTTCTATAATTCTTGAAGGGCGCCGTGCTATTCACAACGGAAGAATTCCACGGGCTGCCAGTTCAGCAAAGATCTTTTCCGTTATCAAATTGGTCATCTGCGAACTGTAGTGCCGGCCTGAGTCATACAGGGGGTCGTCGATCCACCAGGGAAGAACACATTGTAGTATCGTTTGTCGGGAGGCCAAGGTCCCTGGGGCCTTGACTGTCGGAATCCCATGGAAGAGATGTTGACATTCGAGCAGGCGTACTCGGCTTCCGATGTTGTGTGTATGGTTCGTATTCTAACGGTATGCTCCGCATGTCGGTGAGCACGCGCGTTAGTTCGGCCGGCGTCAAGACCGGGTAGACGCCGGCAAGTAAGGGATCGTATTTCTTGAATTTGAAAGGACTGGGATTACTTCCGTTTGCCGTCTCAAAACAGAGGTTCCAATCTCGACGATGCCCCATGTCAGCACGTTGACGGCGATGAACACCAATAC
>JAVHLK010000135.1 GCA_031082285.1 Desulfomonilaceae bacterium | reverse complement strand
AATTCGATCATTGCAGGATTCACTTCCGTGTACCGAAACCGGCTATCCTTGACGAAAATCAAGTCCTGAGCGCCGTCGAACATGACACGAAACCTTTTCTCGCTCTCCGCCAAGGCTTCCGTGCGCCGCTTCACCGTTTCTTCCAGATCCGAAAGGTGACGCTTCAGCGCATCCCGTGCGTCCTTCATTTTCAGGAGCGAGTCCATACGAACCTTGAGTTCAAGGCGTTCTACCGGTTTGGAAATGAAGTCGTTTGCTCCCGCTTCCACAGCTTGCAGTCGATCTTCTCTTGCGTCGAGCACCGTCACCATGATGATGGGGATCTCTCGGACAACGGGATCTCGTCTGATTGCCGCGGCCACCTCGTACCCGTCCATGTCGGGCATCATCACATCGAGCAGCACCAGGTCGATATCGGGACCCAGCTGCTCCAATGCCTCCATCCCGTGGCCGGCCGGCACGGGAACGTATCCCAACGACTGGAGAATTTCGCACAGTATTTCACGGTTCCTCGCATCATCATCGACCACAAGGATGCGTCTCGTTCGATTCATACATTACCTTCCCGGCTGCCCGCTTTGGCCTTGTCCGCGTCACCCGATCCATCGTGCACGCTCAGCCCAAGCGTCCTGTAGAAGACGTCCGCCCCGATCGGCTTGGTGAGATACGCGTCACACCCGGCCTCTCGTGCCTTTTCGTCGTCCCCTTTCATGGTATGCGCGGTAAGGGCCACCACGGGAATCTTTGCAGTAGCCGGATCGTTCTTCAGGATCCCCGTCGCGGTCAATCCATCCATTCCCGGCAGCGAGATGTCCATAAGGATGAGCGCGGGATGCTCGGATCTCGCCAGTTCAATTCCCTCTTCCGCGGTCCATGCCTGAAGCGGTCGGTACCCTCCCGCCTCCAGCAAACTTGTCGCCAGCTTCATGTTTGCTTCGTTGTCTTCGATCACCAAGACAGTCGGCCGGTGTTCGCCCGCGATGACCCGAGCCGACTTTGCCCCGCCATGTTCGTCATCGGGCATGACCTTCGACGGCTCCACGTCGGTCACTGCCGGGATGAACGGGAATGTGACGGTAAAGGTGCTTCCTTTGTTCTCTCCTTGGCTCTCCACCCCAATCGTCCCGCCATGCAATTCCACCAGTCGCCTGGTGAGCGCCAACCCGAGACCCGTCCCCTCGAACCGGCGCCGATGAGTCGACTCCGCCTGCTCGAACGCCTCAAAGATCCGCTCTCGATCTTCGGGCTTGACGCCGATCCCCGTATCGGAAACTCGTATGACGATCGCTCCCTGTTCCCTCTTCGCAGCCAGCTCTATGCAACCGCCCTCGGGAGTGAACTTGGCCGCGTTGGAGAGAAGATTCACCACGATCTGTTTGAGTTTCACGTCGTCCGCCTGAACCTCAACGCCTTCAAGATCGTCCGATATGTGAAGAACCAGCTTCAGACCATGCTTGAAAGCCTTCTGTTTGATCATGAGCAGGCAGTTGCCGAGAAGATGATCGAGTCTTACCGCCGCGAGCATCAAGTCCATTCTCCCGGCTTCCACTTTGGCCAGGTCCAGGATGTCGTTGATCAGTTGAAGCAGGTGGTGACCGCTGTTGAAGACATGTCGCACGTAATTCACCTGTTTCTCGTTGAGCGGGCCCGGCACCTGGTCCTCGAGCAGTTCGGAAAACCCGATGATCGCGTTCAGCGGAGTGCGCAACTCGTGGCTCATGTTCGTGAGGAACTCGGTCTTTGCCGCACTCGCGGCTTCCGCTTCGGTACGAAGTTTGGCGGCTACGGCCAGGGCTCGTTCGAGCGATCGTTGGGCAAGTTCCTTTTCACGCACTTCTTTTTTCAGTGATTCCAAGGCGATTTCGTATTCCCTGGTTCGCTCCCGCACCTTCGTCTCCAAATGCCGGGAATGGCCCTCAAGCTGCTCCACCATGCGAGCGTTCTCTATCAAGGTAGCGGCCTGAGAGCACAAAAACCGGAGCACCGTAGTGCGGTCCGGCGAGAAGGCTCCGGCCGTAAGTCGATTCTCCAGATAGAGCAGCCCCACGAGTCGTCCCTGATGGATCAGCGGTGCACACAGGACCGATTTGGGCATGGGGACGTCGCTATGCGGATCCAATAGAAATAGGGCGTCTTTCGAGGCGCCGTCCAGGGTGAGCAATTCCATGGTGCGCGATACGTAGTTGATCACCTGAGCAGGGATCGCCGAGACCTCCCGAACGGGCAACGACTTCAGCACGGCGGTATCGTCCCGCCCCGCACCCACCTCGGCCTCCACGAAGAGCTCACCCTCGGATTCCAGCAGAAGGAAGCCTTTCTCGGCTCCTCCCACCTCCATCACCACGCGCATAAGCTTGTGAATCAGATTCGCCAGGACAATCTCGCCCGAGATTGCCTGCAACGCTTTGGCCAAAGCCTCTTCGTCGGGACCTATCGTCGGCCCCACGTATTCGGGAGCGTGGGAATCGGGAACATCCGGTGTACTCGGCCGCCGCCGGTCGTACGCGGGTCCGACGAGATGCCCGTAGCGTCGGTCCAAGTCCGCCACTTTGGCTTGTGCACCCCATTTGTCGTAACAAGATATTGCCTCTTTGATGCTTTTCTCTGCTCTACTTCGGTCCCCCGTGTGGAGCAGGAATCGACCGAAAAGTTCGTGAGCCAGACCTTCTTCTTGAACATATTCGTGAGCCCTCGCCGCAGCTATGGATTTTTCGTAGTATTCCATCGCCTCGGCATGCCGGCCGACGACTCTGCACCGCTCGGCCTCAACCAGGTAGTACTTATGCAGGTAGTTCATGGGAGCATGTCGTGACCATTTCTTCAGCTTACTCAGGTTCTTGCGTACCATTTTCATGAGAGCCCTGCGCTCGACCTTGCCGGCATGGTTATAGCGGCCAAGTGCGGCGAGAGCTTCATAGAAATGGAAGACGGGGACTTGCCGTGAGGCGATGGCATTGCTCAAGTATTGTGCGGCGCGAGAGGCGTACATCAGAGCATCGCCGTATTCATGGAAGAAATAGCTGAGGAGCAGTTTCAAGTAATACACATGAAAAAGACAGTGCCGGTCATTGGTTGCAAGATAAAGTGCGATAGCCTCTTGCTCGTCATAACACTGACCCGCAAGAACCCGTGGATTGTCGGAATACAGGCCCATAAGATTCTGTACGGCTTGTCTATGCATCTCCAAAGGTCGCAAATAAGGTTCCTGTCGGAAGCGCTTGATCTCGACGGAAAACCTCCCCATCTCCTCGTCCAGCGCGGGAAGCTCCATTCCCGCGACGAAGCACGACACACAGTATCCCGTCGCGGCCAGGGCAGCAAACTCCAAGTCGCCTATCTCCAAGGCACGGTCGTACGCATCGAGCATCCCCTTGGACGTCTCGCTCACAGGTTCCTTCCAGTGTCTGACCAAGCTGTTGAACACATAGATGGTCCTGGGCCTGCACTCGTCCGCGTCGGATGTGAGAGATAAGGCCAACTTGCCGTAACGATATCCCCTTTCAATATCTCCTATGATTCCACAAAGCATGAAACCGTAGGAAACGTAGGCGAAGGAAGAAAAGGGGGCATTTCCGTGTGCAACCGATAGGCGAACCAATTGGAACGCCATGAGCGGGGACAAATTGGGAGCAGCCCAATATGTGGCCGTTCCCACCCGCAACGTCATCCGGAGACCGGCAAGTATCAGAGGGTCCTCCATTGAGGGCATGTGCTTCAGACTCTCGACCTTCCTTCCCAGGAGTCTCATATAAGTACCCAAGAACCACCGAACTATGGTGGCTTTGGTCGGCTTGCTTGGAACGGCCATCCCAAGACGAGCGAGACTGGAAAGTCCGATATCTATCGCTTCCGACAGCTTGCCTTCGCCTATACACGACTGAACTCGTACTTCGTCGACTCGTGCCTTGTCCAAAGTTGAACGTGCTCGGGAATGGGCTACCGACGCAATCCGATTTGCCTCCTCAAAAAGGCCGCCGACCCATGCCGCCTCGGCCGCCTCCAGATACAAGTCCAAGGAGAGGCCGTAGGAGCGCTCCCAATGATCGCCCTCCAACAAGCGGATGCCGGCACTGAGATACTCAAAAGCCAAAGAATACGCTCCCGATGCCTTGGCCTTTCTGCCGGCTTTGAGATTTGCCCGTGCAAGATCTTCTCGTTCCGACTCATGCTGCAGTAGTTCAACCGCTGAGTTCAGCTGGTCGGCAATGAGAAACGCGGTCTCGTCCGAAACAGACGAAGGAAGATCCCGGAGCAAGCTTTCCGCTATCTTCTTATGGAGTATGGCTCGGTCGGCTTGTGGGATCAGTGTATAGACCGCCTGCCGGATGCGGTCATGACAAAATTTCATGTCGGAATCGAGCCGGCGATCTTGGCCTGAGAGGGAGGCTGCAGGATGAAGCGTCGTGCCGGCGAGGTGAACGACTAAACCATCTTCCAGCGCAGGCCCAAGGTCGCGAAGAGCCTCCTCCCAAGTTTGTTCACCCACCGCGGCCAGTCTTGCGAGAGTGAACCGGCTACCGAAACACGATGCGAGCGTCAGGATTTGACGGGTTCTTGTCGGGAAATCCGTCATTCGTGCCGTGAGCAGGTCCACCATGTCGGCACTCGTATCGCGGCTTTGGATTCTTTCCAGATTCCATGTCCAACGACCTCTCACCGAATCGAAGTTCAGAAGCCTCTCCGAACGCAAGGATTTCACATATTCAGTGATATGCAGTGGATTTCCGAGGGTATTTCGGTGGACCAACTCTGTGAAGGGCTTCAGGACGTCATTGGCGACATGAAGCATTTCACCGGCCAGATCCGTGATCTGATCTCGGTCCAAGGGAGGGACACACAGGCGAGTGATTGCCTTTCCTTCACGTTCCAGATGGGCGAGAGTTTGCATGGACGGGTGCGACGAATCAACCTCGTTATCTCTGTACGCGCAGATGACAAGGATAAAGACCGGCTCACCGGGCGTCAGGAGCCATTTCAGGAGGTCAAGTGATGGAGGATCAGCCCACTGGAAATCGTCGAGAAACAAAACCAATGGATGGTCGGAAGAGGAAAAGGCGGAGAAGAAACTTCGACAGACCAAGTTGAGACGATTCTGAGTCTCAATGGGACCAACTTGTTGCAGACCCGGTTGTGGCCCAATAATGAGTTCCAGTTCACGGACCATATTCGTGACCACTCGCCCGTTCGGTCCGAGCGAGGCAACCAATCTGTGCCGCCACAGATCCAGACGATCCGGCGCTTGAGTCAGCAGCTGATTCACCAGTGTCCGGCTTGCCTGGACAAATGCTTCGTAAGGACCGTTTTGGCCATATTGGTCGAACTTGCCGCCCGCAAAGTAACCTCCCGCATCGGAGACAAATTGCCGAAATTCGTTTACCAGTGACGTTTTTCCAATACCGGCCTGTCCATAGACACCGAGCACCTCCTTGGCACCTCTCTTGACACGCCTGTATGCATCGTTCAATTCCTGTACCTGGGCTTCCCGGCCATAAAGCTTCGCCGGTACGTGAAGCAGGTCCGGCAAGTCCGCCCTGCCCAGGGCAAACGGCTCGACTCTTCCCGTAAGCTCCAGATCGTTCAGGCATCTTTCCAGGTCCGCGCTGATTCCCGTGGAACTCTGATATCTGTCCCCGGGATCTTTCGCAAGGAGTTTCATGATTACATTGGAGACCATTGGGGGTAGTTCAGGCTTCAACTCGAGCGGAGGTACGGGCGGCCGGGCGATGTGACAATGCATGATCTCGAGACAATCCTCGGATTCAAAGGGCAATCTTCCGGTGAGCAGTTCATAGAGTGTTACCCCGAGCGTGTAATAGTCGGATCGATAGTCAACTGCCCGATTGATCCTTCCTGTCTGCTCCGGGGAGATATAGCCTAGTCCACCCTCCGTAAGAGACGGGGCCGCGTCCATACGGGGAACCTGGAGTGAAATGCCGCACGCGTTTACATCTATTATTCGGAGATCATTCGCACTGTCACGGCAGAGAATGTTGTATGGAGTCAGGTAATTATGAACGAGGTGAGTTCTATGAACATCTCCCAGGATTCGACTCACGTTGATTCCCAGGGAAAGAATTTCCTTCAGTGACAATGCGGCTGAATCCATAATGACTCTGAGGAAATCCGCGCCGATATCCTCCAAGATTATGACGAGCGTGCCGTGACCGGTCTCGATCCCGAGAATATCCAAGACCCCACGGATATGAGAAAGTCTTTGAGCAGCTTGGTAACGTCTTTCGAGTCTGACGACTCCATCGAGAATTGACGCCTCATCCTTGAACACCTTCAGGAGAACCGCGGTATTGTCTTCCTCCCTGTTCGCCCTGAAGACACAGGAATTGGAGCATTCGTAAACTCTCCGGAGATTTACGAAGCCGCGAATGGACAGCATGGTCGGTTTCCTCAGGTTATTGAGATCATTAGTGGTTTGTTCATTGAGAGCAACGAAATCGGGCGGTGCTCGTGCCGACCGCAAATGGTTCCGGCATGCCGGCCGGCCCCCAAGTTCACGCTCCAGGTACAACTGGGCCATGCACCACATAGCCGGATTGTGGATTGAGGCTCCCGGCTCCGGTTGCCCGCGTCATGCGAGGACTTGAATCACCCTTTCATACAGGCATAGTGATCCGGAAGTCGCAGTGATCGGCCCCCTCCATGATGGTTTGAGTACGTGTCAGGCCCATGTCGGGGTTGAATCCCCGGATGAGCGCGAAATCTCGGCTGCATGACAGTATCACGCCGAGTTCTCGGATTCCCAGTTCGTCGTACAGTTCGGCGTACCTGCATCGAGTCACGTTGAAACTCAGCCTCTGGTCGTCTTGTTCCACCATCTCAATCTCAAGAGCCCCGCCCGAGCTCCAGGCCCGAATGGCCCCACAAAACGTGTTCAGTGATCGATTGCCGAGCGCTTCAGCCAGGTTGGCCCCCTGTTCCAGTGAGATGTCCTCAACGACCTTCCGGATCGCCTTCAAGGCATTTTCGGGACCGAATTCGTCGGAAAACGCCCGATAGAGCGGTCCCACAATCATTGCCTCAATTCCTCGTCTTGTGAGGAGGTCAACAGAGGCAATGCGGGCGAGAACGTCTTCCGCCGTCCCTGATCCCTCACTTCTTTCAGTCGTGCCCGTTCCGTCTTCCATACTCCCACTCCTTTCAATGCCGAACACGTAAACAGCGTGACCTGCGCCCCCGCGCGAACGGTCTTGTGCCCCCCGAGCTGAACCGCGGACAAGAACGTGTGCGTTAATCGGAGAGATGCCGGATACACCCCGAAAACGCGATACGGATCGAGGTGCCTTTCCCCGGCCGAGTCTCGACGTCGATTCGCCCCATGTGCTCGTGAACGATTCGTTCCACGATGGCCAAGCCCATGCCTGAGGATTCGGTTCGGGTGGAGAAGAAGGGATCGAATATGTAATCCAGGTACTGCGGAGGAATCCCCTCGCCCGGATCGGCAACCTCCAAGACCGTTTCTTCACCGTGGCCGCGTACGGATATCCGCACGGTCGATCCCTCGGGAGAAAAATCGATCGCGTTGTCGAGAAGCTCTACGAGCGCTCTCTCGATCAGCGCTGCATCGAACATGCACCGATGACCATCAAGGTTGTCCAGGATCGCCAACTGGATGCGCTTGGCCTCCGCACGCTGCATCACCCGTTGGACCGCTGCCCTGACCGGCTGTAGGATGTCCCCGTCGATCGGGTTGAGTTCGGGCAAGTCGCAGTATTGCTGCACGTGATCGACCAATCTCTCCAACTTTCCCGCGTCTTCAACGATCAGTTCCGCCTGATGCCTGGCATCCTCGGAGTTCCTGTGATCTCTCATGATCCTCGCGGCAAATCCCCCAATGGTTACGACAGGATTCCGTATCTCATGAGCAACCCCCATGGCGAGCCGGTGCAGGCTCCTCGCCTTCTCACGTTCAACCCTCTGCTTTTCGAGGAGGAGCTCTTGCTCCTTGGACCGAAGATTGAACACTTCGGTCACGTCTTTGAACATGAGCACAAAGCCGACCAGAACGCTTTCATACTGCCCTTCGGCCAAGAGATAGGACGTTGTGGCGGCAAGTCGCTTCATCTCACCGTTCGGATGGCGGTACATCACTTCCTTGCGGTCGCCCGCGCACTTTTTTCGGATCACCTCGGAAAAGATCTCGTTGATCTCCCGGTTTTCACCGTCTCGCGACAGGAGGGCTTCGATCCCGGTGCTTCTGAAATCATGCACGGAATATCCGAGAATATCCGTGGTGGCCCTGTTCGCGTAGAGCACTTCCCCATCGGGGCCGATAACCATCAGGCTGTCGTTCATGCTGTTCAGAACGCCGGATATGACGAGATCCTCAACAGAGCCGAGCCGGCCGAAAGAGAGAGCCTCTACCATATCGGTGAGATATTTCATGAAGGCCGCCCCTTAAGACATGTCATCGACTAGGAGTTCGGATCGGGCGATTCCGCGGATCCGGTGATCTGATTCATGAGTTCGGGTGCACATTATCTTCGCCGTCGGGGTTGCTTCGTCGATCCCCTCCAATGACGTCCCTCCGCCGCGGTTCTGCCGACCTGGGGCACACAGGGCGGGAAACCATGTCAACTGGGGTTCCGTAACCATCTGTGTCAATTGCCCGACCGGCACCTCCTTGGGCCTCAAACGGTCGCGTGCGAACGATCATGCCTCGAAGAAACGGGACGGATTTGAGAGAAAATTCTCATAGAACGCGAACGACGCCGTATCTCGATAGTCGATCGTGCGGATGGGCGGCGAGTCAAAAGCAAGTATTTGGCTGCCGGGACACCCCAGGATGATCGGGGAATGGGTCGCAATAATGTACTGCTTGGATCCGTTCTTGACCGCGTCGAGGATGATTCGGACGAACTCAACTTGATTCTGCGGCGAGAGCGCGGCTTCAGGCTCGTCCAGCAGATACAGCCCGTTGAGTTGAAAGCTGTATCCTTTGAAGAACGCGAGAAAGGACTCTCCATGAGAGAGCACGTTCAGGGATCCCCCGCCGTAGTATCTGTCCCTCGCTGGATCGTCCAGGAGAATGTCGTCCAAAGACGATGCGAAGTTGAAAAACGCTTCCGCACGAAAGTGAAACCCGTACGGATGTCGCGGTTCCAGCTTCAGTTTCATATAGTTGGCGAGTTGTGTTTCGTACGGGTTGTGGTGTGCCCGGTGGATCTTGCTCCCGCCCCACGGGAGGAATCCTCCCTTTCTTGCGATGGCGTCAAGAAAGGCCGATTTGCCCGTCCCGTTCTCACCCGTGAGAAAGGTCACCGGCGAGGTGAAATCCACCCGAGAGGTGTGCTGAAAAATCGGCAGGTTAAAGGGAAAACGATCGGATACGGGAAAGCGATCGCTGTCGATGCTGAGAGATTTGAGGTACATGGTCCTTCACTCTTTATGGGCGCAGCTCGTCGTTGGGCTCGCACCGGGGTCATAGGTTCCTGTATGGTTCGACGTATTCTCCTCGTTGGTTCCGGTCGTCGCGATGCCCACTCCATTCCGCCCCGGAACCCGCCAATCGCTCCGGAAACGGTTCACTGCAGGCATCGCGAACAGCCGCGACAACGGTGCGGAAAAACTCAAGAGCGTTCAGGCCGATGCGCGTCCGCAAGACGGCATGTGCGATCGGTCCGCGCGAGGGGTGAGTCCCGGATCCGACGCGGGGGTCACAGTTTGAAGATGCCGGTATCCAGGAGCGTTCCAAACATGTCTTCGGCCTTTGCGAACCCGCGAAACTCCTTGCTGTATTCTTCCTCGGTCTTGAAACCCACTTCAACGAACTTATTGATGGTGATGAAAAAGGCATATTGTATCGTCGGTGAGGATTCTCCCGCGGAATCCCGATTCTTGTCGATGTGGACATTGATGATGTCAATCTGAGGAAGATCGGGAATCGATTTTTCCTTGTCTTTCAGGCTCAATCTCTCATGAAGATTTTTCGTCGCCACCCAGTCCTTGGAGAGCACCAAGGCCACGTCCAAATCGTATTCCAGGTCACCGCCTCCGACGCAGTTGTGCATCGTCGGCCGAGCGAAATAGGTGGTTGAAAACTCGTCATAGGAGGGGGGTCTTTCGTCCAGTTTGCATCCTTCCTTGTCCATGGATGATATGGCGAAGACCGGACACTCCAGTTCCAAGCTCAGGTCGGCAAGTTGGGCCGAGGCCTCGTTCACCTGACCTCTGATGTCTTCGTACTGCCTCTGGAGCGGGATTTTCTGAAGGTAGTCAAAGAAGATCGCGATGTCGTTGGTACGATATTCGTGCATGATGTTATACGCTTGGGCCTTGATCCGGTCTATGGTGTCTTGTCTTCCGGCTTCAATGACAAACAGATTGTTGCTGTATGCCGCGGATCGATCAATGACCTTGGTCACCAGTGCGTGGCGCTGTGCCTCTTGAGGAGACACCTCGGTGAGAAGCTTCACCGGATTGATGTAACATTCTCGACCGAGTAGTCGTGCGGCCAGCGTCTTGCGGGTCTGTTCCCACGTGTAGAACAACACCGGGAACTTGTTGTTTTCGGCCAATCTCGAAGCCAGATCCAACGTGAAAGTCGTCTTGCCGCGCCGCGGCGGTCCCGCCACCCCGTAGTAGAACCCTTTTCTGACGCCCGAGAGTACGTGTTCCAGGCGGTCGAAGGGACTGATGCCGTAACCGAGCAGGTTCTTCTCGCTCAACCGCTCTCTGTTCGTCATTTCCCTGATTTCCTGGATAGTCTCCTTGAGCGGCGAGACTCGCTTCTTGACCTTCTGCTTCTGCATTTCAATGAGAGTCTGAATGATGCGACTGCTGAACTCTACGTATTCCTGATCCTTGTACTGCCCCTTGTGCAGGCAATAATTGGACATCACCTTCGAGAGTTTGAACATCTTGTCCCGCAGGCTCTGATCCTTGAGTATCTCAATGTAGGCCATCAACTGGTCGGCCTGGGGAATCTCCTCGGATTTCACCGTCGCGAGCGCCTGATCCACTTCCGGGGTGAACCATTCCTTGTTCTTCAGCGTGTTCTCAATGGTGATCCAGTCTATGATCTGTCCGGGTATCTGGCTCATTTCCCAGACGGTCTTGAAGATGATGCGATGATTGGTGTCAGTGAAGACATCAGCATTGAAGCCGTCGTTCATGACGCGGCTGAGAAGGTATCGATCGTTGAGCAAGGCGCCCAAGACCTTGGCTTCAACTTCTTGTGCCATGTCTTTCCTCTGCAGGGCTTATTTGAACCGGAGATTCAACGCACACGATCTGCTTCGGGATCCCGAATCTTCACGCCCGGAGACTGAGTCCGGGTTCATTCTTCGGTTCATGGGGCGGCCATCCCGTTGGGAAATCGTTCATTGTGTCAGTATAGCAAGTATCGACGATTTTGTCCGATACTCGAAGGTCGTGGAGGTTCCCGACGCAACACACCCGCCCCCTTCCGCGACGCGCGATCGAGGGGATAACGTCCACTCAAAGCCTGGGAACCAGACCCAAAATATCAGGCTCTTTTTCCGGCAACGGTCGCAAAAAGGTATCACCGCTTTGATCGGCCTGTCAAGACGCGGTCGAACGTGGGACGCGCAGGGGCGAGTGCCGTTCCCGATCACGAATCGTGATAGGTACGGGGGCCTGTAAACAGCGACAATCCACTAGGGTCCCGCGGAACGCGGAATGCCCGCCGTCTCCGCGGCGAACCGCCATGATCGGGGCGATCAAAACCGACCATGAAAGTCCACGTGAACTCCGGGTCGCAGATCCCGCGGGACGCGGGACGGATAGGCATTCCCAGGCGGAGCCCTGACCATGTCCCATAACTCTTGGCTGGGCACCGTGAACATGGGTTGCCTATAAGCCTACCGATTCGAGATG
>JAVHLK010000134.1 GCA_031082285.1 Desulfomonilaceae bacterium | reverse complement strand
CCCGCAACTCGCTATCGCAGCCACATTGGTGTCTGTATCCACCATGGCTGGATACACGTCCGCGAAATACTTCCGGCACTCTTCAGGCGGATCAGGGCGGAACCATGTCAGCTCGGAAACCGCCATCAATCCATCCGGTACCAATAACCGCCGGCAGGCAGCGACTCCCTCGCGAAACCCCGGGTGATACGCTATGGCCCCCTCCGACCAGATGAGATCGAAGGTGCCGTCATCCGTCCCCAAGTCACGCATATCTTTCAGACAGGTCCGGATTCTCTCGGATACTCCCGCAGCATGAGCGCGACACTGCAATTCCTCCAAGAACGGCTGGTGGTTATCCACCGCGAGGATGGTTCCTTGGGTATGTCTGGCCAGCTGAATCGTCTGAGCGCCGTTTCCGCAGCCGATGTCCAAGATTTTGAGCCCGGCGCGGTTCAGCGCATGCTCGGCGCCAGGCTTTGCCGAGGACAGGAGCTTGTCCAAAGCCCTCTTTGTCGTGACGTCGCTTCCGGGACCGAGACGGGGTAGGGAGGCATCGAATATCTCATACAAGAACTTCATTTTTTCGCGTTCGTTCATTGTCCGTATCTCCTTCGTTTGTCCACGAGGATTGGCATATGAGTGCCCATCTCCAGGCACTTTAACGATTTCACTTTCCGGGATTCGTTGAGAAGGATTAGAAGACGCACCATTATCGCTTCATATGACAACGGTGGGAGCCATATGACTTGAGATTGCGCGTTAACGTGCGCGACTTCTATGACAGGACAATTACCATATGCCGAGATTAGAGAACATCGCCGCCGATCTGTCAACAGGATATTTCACGGGTCGTTCGGGGACTGTGAGAAAGGTATTGGTCGCCTGCGGTTTTTTTGATATAACGCCGTCGATTGGATTATGGGTCAAGATTTCGCTCAACTTTCGAACATGGCCGGCCGTCTTGCCGAACCATGTTGTTCCGCCGTACCGGCCCGGCTCTGCGCGGCACAAAGCGAGTCCTCCATGAGTAGTAACCAGATCCCTCTCGAAGGGAGGGGCCGTCGGAACGCGAGGCCTACACCCATTCCCGAGTTGGGCCTTGGAAAGAGGAAACGCGTGCATCAGAGCCGGTACTTCCTGAAAGCCGGGCTCGAACCATGACGATCGGCAACCGAGTCCTCAAGGCGCATCCCGCGACCCTCGTCCTGACAAGCTATCTCCTGACAATTGCGTTAGGAGCGACTTTGCTCAAGATCCCTATTTCCACCCACGCGGGTCACATTGACTGGACGGATGCGCTTTTCACCGCCGTGTCAGCGGTGTGCGT
This sequence comes from Desulfomonilaceae bacterium, assembly GCA_031082285.1. GTDB lineage: Bacteria > Desulfobacterota > Desulfomonilia > Desulfomonilales > Desulfomonilaceae > JAVHLK01. The sequence goes on along the minus strand of JAVHLK010000134.1, from coordinate 10,726 downwards.
CACCGGACTGGTTGTGGTGGACACAGGGAGCTATTTCACCACGTTCGGCCAGTGCGTCATCCTGGTCATGATCCAGATCGGCGGACTGGGAATCATGACGATTTCCGTGGCGTTATTCCAATGGATGGGCCGGATTGTCTCGTTCCGCCAGCGAATGGCCGTGCAGGATCTGTTCGCGCATACCCCACGCGAGGACATCTTCACACTCGTCAAGACCATTGTGTTCTTTACGCTGACCGCGGAAGCTGTTGGAGCCGTGCTGTTGACCGCGCATTGGAGCAGGGAACTCGCACTGCCCGCCGCGGTCTATAGCGGGATATTTCACTCGATTTCAGGTTTCTGCAATGCCGGTTTCGCCCTGTTTCCGGACAGCATGATGCGCTACGGCGACGGCATCTTATTGAATACGACCCTGTGTGCATTGATTGTTGTCGGAGGCATCGGTTTTCCCGTGCTGTACGACCTTCGGTCGTGGCATGTTGAACACAGAGAGAAACGGGTTCGTCTGTCCGTCCAGACCAAGACGGTGCTGCTCACGACGCTGATCCTCATTGTTACCGGAGCGTTAATGTTCGCGGTCTTGGAACGCCAGTCTTTGTCGAGCTCGCCGTCGTGGGGTCACCGAATCCTAGTCCCCCTGTTCCAGTCCGTCACCTGTCGCACCGCCGGTTTCAATACCGTGGATATAGGCTCGTTGAGAGAGGCCACGCTCGCAATGATGATCTTTCTCATGTTTTTTGGCGCTTCGCCGGGTTCCTGCGGCGGGGGAGTAAAGACAACGACCCTGGCGTTACTCACGGCGTTTACCGTGAGCCGAGTGCGGAGAAGGCGGCGGGTCAACTTGTTCAAGAAGAGCATTCCCACGGAGACGGTAACCCGGAGCGTCTCGCTGGTCCTCGTGTCGCTCGGAGTCATCGGAGTTATTCTGTTCCTACTTCTCGTGGGGGACACGCACTCCGGCGGGGAAACCGCTGCCCCGCGCGGGTATTTTCTACCCCTCTTCTTCGAAACCGTGTCGGCTTTCGGCACGGTAGGTTTGTCCATGGGCGTGACGCCGGAGTTGGGGACCTGGGGGAAGTTCTGGATTATTCTGATGATGATCGTCGGTAGAGTAGGGGTGCTCACATTTTCCTACATCATTGTAAGGACGGGCACTATCAACGGCGTCGAATATTCCGAAGAGAATCTGATGATCGGATAGGCGGAGAGGAGATATGGGACGCTTTGCAGTCATAGGGCTCGGTAACTTCGGTTTTCATGCTGCAAAAGCTTTGTATGAAGACGGAAACGAAGTTGTTGCCATCGATATCGACAAGAGCAGGGTTCAGGGTGTCGACCCTCACTCCACCGAAGCGATCGTGCTTGACGCGACGGATACCAAGGATTTGAAATCTTTGGGGCTTGAGACCATGGACGCGGTGATCGTCTCCACAGGTACCAAGATCAGCACGAGCATCCTGATATGCCTGCATCTGCAAGAAATCGGCGTAAAGAAGATCCTCGCCAAGGCGCTCGATGACGACCATGGGAAGATCCTGGAGCGAGTGGGAGCTACGGAGATCATCCATCCGGAACGGGACATGGCCTTGCGGGTGTCCCGACATCTCTCGAGACCGAATGTGATCGATTTCATTCCGCTTTCCGACGAATATGACCTTGTGCAGGTGGGACCGCCCAGCGAGTTTGTCGGAAAAAGCCTGCGAGAACTCAACCTGCGGGCGACCCACAATGTTCATGTCATCGCCATCAAAGAGCTGATTCCCGAGAACTTCATCTTGGTTCCTCCGGCGAGCTTTGTGATCAAGGACAGCGACATCCTGATCATGTTGGGCAAGGATCGGGACATAAAGAAGATCAAAGCGTTGAAGTGACGGTGCCGCTCTGTGGAACGTTGTTCGATTTCGGAACCATGCCATGAACTGGTAGTGCTCGTCGTGTTCCGCTCCCAGGTCGGTGCGAGTCCTGCCGGAGTCCCGACCAGTCCTTGACAAGCAGGGCGTACCCATTCTTCCCGTTACGGTTCTGCGGGACCGCACTACCATCCGCCCCTGATGACTCGCCGGCCGTTTAGGCGGTCGGGGTTGACTCCCGGGTTGGTGGGATGTAACCTGCTCGGGATTCGGAAAAAGGGGATGAGGCCTTGAAGATCGTGATAGTTGGGGCCGGAGAGATGGGGTACCATCTCGCGCGGCGCCTGTCGTACGAACGGCAGGACGTGGTCGTCATAGAAAAGCACGCGCCTCGGGTGAACTTCATCCATGAAACGTTGGATGTTCAAACGATTCACGGTCGGGGTTCGTCACCCGCAATTCTCAAACAGGCGGGCATCGAGAAGGCCGGGGTGCTGGTCGCGGTTACGGATTCGGACGAGGTGAATCTGGTCGCATGTTTCGTGGCTCATCAATTCAACAAGTTCATGACAAAGATAGCCCGGCTCCGACAAGAGGACTACCACGAAGTCACTCAAATGTCGAAAAAGAATCCACTCGAAGTGGACCTGTTCATCAGTCCGGAGCACGAGGCGATCGGCAAACTCATCAAGGTGCTGCAGATACCTTCGGCCACCGACGTGATCGACTTTGCCGAAGGACGAATCAAGCTCTTCGGGATTCAACTGAAGTCGGAAAGCCCATTGGTGGGCCTTTCATTGATTGAGGTGAGAGATCGTTACCCCGACGACAGAATTCTCATCCCGGCCTTATTCCGCGATTCCGAAGCGATCATTCCACGCGGTCGTGACGTGCTCAGGGCCGATGACACGGTGTACGTGATCAGCGGTACGGCCTCCCTGCGGCGGGTCATGGAAATTTGCGGGCTGAAGGGCGAGCCGCCGAACAGTTTCATGATCCTCGGCGGTACGGATGTCGGCGTGAGAATCGCGATGGAGTTGGAAAAGGAACGCGTCGGTCAAATAAGACTCGTGGAATCGGACCTGGCAAGGTGCGAGGAGATCGCATCGATGCTTGACTACACCATGGTACTCAAAGCCGATTCCGTGGATGAGGATTTTCTCAGGAGCGAAGGAATCTCCGAGATCGACGCATTTCTCGCCGTGACGGAGGACGACGAACATAATGCGCTCACCGCCCTTCTGGCTAAGAGAATGGGCGTGGGGCGGGTGGCGGCCTTGACCAACAAGGTCGAGTACCATAGGCTCCTGGCCGTGATCGGGGTCGACGTGGTGGTGAATCCCAGGTTGGAAGGGGCTTCCCGAATCCTTCAATACATCAGGAAGGGGAAAGTCATGTCGGTTTCCATGCTCCCCGGGGAAGGCGTTGAAGCCATTGAATTCGAGGCCATGGAGACTTCGCATATCGTAGGTAAGCCATTGCAAAAAGTAAGATTTCCTACTGGTGCCATCCTGGGTGCCGTTGAGCGAGGTCGAGATTTCTTTATTCCCGACGGAAACGCGGTGATTCAACCGGGCGACAGAATCATCGTGTTTGCCACAAGGCACGCGATCCCAAAGGTCGAGAAGCTGATCACGGTCAGCCCCAACTTTTTCGGATGAACCTTCGTTTGGTAGCCGCAGCACTGGGCGCTTTGATAGCGGTCTTGGGCCTGCTCATGTCCACGGCCGTACCGTGGTCGCTCCACGTGCAAGATGGACAACACTTCGCGTTTCTTTTGGTCATCGTGTCGTGCGTGATCGTGGGCGGCACGGTATTCTTCCTTCTGCGAGATCCGGACGCGGAGTACGGGCTGAGAGACGCGTTCGCCATCGTTACCTTGGGTTGGCTCTCCGTGGGACTGGTGGGCGCGGTGCCCTACGTGGTTACCGGATCCCTCCCGACCTTTACCGATGCCGTATTCGAGTCCTTCTCAGGCTTCACGACCACGGGCGCCACCGTGCTGGATGACATCGAGAAACTCCCGCATTCGGTGCTTTTTTGGCGGAGCCTTACTCACTGGCTGGGCGGGATGGGCATTATCGTGCTGTCCGTGGCAATTCTTCCCCTTCTGGGTGTGGGCGGCATGGCCATGTTCAAGGCCGAGGTTCCCTCTCCCGTAGTGGACAAGATTAAACCCACAGTGGCCGCGACCGCCAAGACTCTGTGGAAGGTTTACGTTGTCTTCACGGTTGCGGAGATACTTCTTCTCTACGTGGCCGGCATGGACTTCTTCGATTCCGTGTGCCATACCTTCGGTACCTTGGCTACCGGGGGCTTCTCGACCAAGAACCTGTCGATAGGTTATTACCAAAGCCCCCTGATAGATGTCATCGTGATCGTTTTCATGCTTATAGCCGGGATCAACTTCACACTCCACTACCAGGCGTTAACGGGAAATTGGCGTGCATACTTGCGGTCGGAGGAGTGTCGCCTGTACCTTATCATCTATGGAGCTGCAACGGCGTTCATATGCTGGAACATCTACGGTACCGGCGAAGGAGGTTTTTGGGCCGGCCTGAACAAGTCGGCATTCCAAACCGCATCCATAATGACCACCACGGGGTACGGCACCACGGACTGGGAACGATGGCCGTGGGCTTGTCAGTGGCTGCTGGTTACCCTCATGTTTATGGGGGGCTGCGCGGGAAGCACCGCCGGGGGAATGAAATGCATGAGGCTGGTCATTGTCGGCAAGCACGTGTTGAGAGAATTGAAGCTGCTGATTCATCCCCGCGCGGTCATTCCCCTGAAGATCGACAGACGCGTGGTCAGTCCCGCGATCATCAACAGTATCCTCGCGTTCATCGGACTGTTCGTCGGCGTCTGGGTCGTCTCCACGCTCCTGCTCGTCATATTGAACATAGACGTGGTGACCGCGGTCGGTGCCACTACCGCCACGCTTTCCAACATAGGTCCGGGCCTGAACAAAGTGGGAGCGGCCGACAGTTACGGGTGGCTGCCCGTACCTGCCAAGTGGATCCTGATATTCAACATGATCGTGGGACGGCTGGAACTCTACACGGTCTTTGTCCTGATGGTACCGGATTTCTGGCGGAAATGATTCTGCCGGGAATTCTCGCATGTGAAGGCGACAACGACCAGGGAGGGCAGGCACCGTACCTTGTGAGGCAGTGCCGGGCAGAGCCGGGCGTGGTGATAATGGCTGGCAGAGACGCCCATCCCACCAAGAAGAGTACCCCGCGGGACGCGGGGAGGCCGGCGCTACCAAAGCAGGAAAGGTTGCCACGAATGCGACACCGTACTTATGAAACGAATCACCCGGCGTCCGAAAAACCGTAGCTCCGCCGTCACGTCCCGAACGCGTTGGGGATCACTTCGACCTTCGGAGGTCTCCCCATGGTCACGATGACCACGTCGAACCTGCAGAAAGGCGGCCGTCGAAAGCGCCGGTCCAGATAGACTTGAGCCGCTCTGGCTATGCGGTTCTGTTTTCCCCGATTCACCGAAAACACAGGGTCGATCGTCGCGGAAGAATGCTTTGAGCGCACCTCCACGAAGATCAATTCGTCACCCTGTCGAGCAATGATGTCTATCTCACCGAGTTTGCAGTGGAAATTCCTTTCAACGATCCGATAGCCCGATTGCTCGAGGTGATCGCAGGCTATCTGTTCCGCGAGGTCTCCTTTGCCGCGGGTGCCCTCCTTTGACTTCGGCTTCCACCAACTCATGGGTGTGCGCTCCGCTTGATTCCTGTCCACAAAGTCACAAAAGCAAGGATGAAGGCGGAAGAGAAGACAAGAGAAGAATTTCACCACAAAGACACCAAGGCACGAAGAAGAGAAAGCCGCTAATCCACAGATTACACCGATGGACACGGATTGTAAGATAACAATATGGTCTTTTGTGTCTTCTCATCTGACTGAATCCGTGTGTATCCGTGTCATCTGTGGATGAATCTCTTCTCTTCGTTTTCTCCGTGCCCTCCGTGCCGGCTTCCCTGCTAGTGCTTGTGGTTCAACATCTGCTCGTGGAGCCTCCTGGCCTGCAACGAAAAAGCTTCCAGCCGCGCTTCGATAATCTGTGGAAACGCATTGCCGTCCGTTTCGATGGCGAGGAACGGAAGTTTCCTGTCCTTTCTCTCGAGCAGCGATGCCGACGGAGTCGGACCGTCTCCATTCCTCTTGACCAGAAGGTCCAGTTTTTCACCGGCAGTGAACGATTCGCTCAAAATCGATTCCGCGACTCTCGTAGGCATACACCCGAACGGGCCGATGGAGATGATGCCGCAGGCAGGATGCAGGATTTCATGGAGAGCCGCTCCGACGGTCAGAATTGCTTCCCCCGTGAGCATCGGAGAGATGAACTTTTCACCGGCCTGGATCAGGTCCTCCACCTGGAGCACTTCGTGGAAGAACAGGCCCGACGGCGCGAGTAGGTTCCGGATCTTCCTGTCGAAGTGGCGTTTCACATAGTAGCGGATCCAGAACGGTATATCGGGCTTTTCTCCTTCGATGCGATGTTTGATCAGCCAGTCCACGTACTTGATCCACTCGCTGGTCTGAGAGGTGCGGACGATGAAGCCTCGGTCGGCCATCTTCTCCACCAGTTTTTGCAAGGAAATGGGATCGTTGCGCACGTAGATCTCGCCGATGAGCGAGATCTTGGGGATCTCCTCGTAGGGCATCTTGAGCGGTATTCGGGACAATTCCTCCACCACGGCGTCGATCTGTTTCCTGATGCTCCGCCACGGCTTGTGGATGATGTCTACAAGTGAGTTCCACTGACGGAAGAATGTCTCCAGGGCCGATTCTCGATCCTTGGCCGCGGCCATAAGAGTTGACCAGATCTCATACATGACGTCGCCGATGATGATTGCACGCCATGCAGGCAGAGTGAACCGATCGCCCAACCCCATGTACCCGTTGGCCGCGTTCAGGGTCAGCACGGCCACGTCCTGAATCTGATGACGCTCGATGAGGCGCCGGGAAAAGACGTTGTACTGGCCGAATCGACACGGACCTCCTGCGCCGGGCATGAAATATGCCGTGACTTCTCCCTCGGGACGATCGTTCCAGAGGTAGTTCAGCATGGATCCCACGGTGGTTTGCAGAGGCAGGCATTCCTTGCAGGTCGAGTTTCCTCGACCGATCTTGAGGACCTCTTCGTCCGCCGGCGGCAACCCGTACGCTTTGATCCCCACCTTCTTGAATGTCTCCACGAGTGCCTGATGTGCGAACCGACCCATTGCCGGAAGGACAATCCGGACACTCGGATCGGTAAGAGGAAGCTTTCTGCCGTCGGCCGTTGCAATGACCGGCTTGCCGTCGATCACCTTGGCAACTGCGGGCCGGAACTCTTTCTTCGCGGCGTTGATCTGCTTCCTGCTCTCCAGCTCTCGGTAGTACTTCACAATGTCGAGAAATGCTTCGATGCGGGTTTCCAGGCCGGCGTCCGCGGTGTGGCTGTCCAATTCCAGGGTCAGGGACGGCTTCCTGCCCATCTCATCCCGGAAATATCCGACGACGAACGAGTCGGGACCGCATGAAAAATTGCTGATGAACGTCCCAAAAAGCTGGGGATGCTTCTTCACGAAGCGCGACGCCTTGAGTATCATTCGCCCCATGGACCAGTACATGGTGTCTTCGTCGTCCATGGTCTGATCCTCAAAGGGAAGCATGTCGAAAGGCAGAATCCTGTATCCGCGCGACGCGAACTTGGCGGGAATGCCCTTGTTGGCCTCGCCCGCGAACGCGTTGTACGGACGGCCGAAGAGAACCACGCCGGTGGAGTCGGGATCGTTTTCGATTTCCCGCAACATATCCGCGGCTTTGGCACGAATCGTGTCCCTGAACCCTGCTTGAGCCCTCTTCGCCGCCTGGAATGCCCTCTCACCGTCTGCCGGGGAAGCCCCAAGATCCTGTGCGATACGGACAAGATCGCCTGTCCTCGAATCGATACCCCGGCTGAGATCCAGGTAAGGCGTCATCGTCTTCTTGGACCTGATCCCCTCAAAGGTCGTGGAAAGGTAGTACGCTTCACCTTGAACAAAGACGCAGGTGCATGTGTTGCGGTTCTCCTCATCCGTAGGAATCCCTCTGATGTGCGGGAGAAACAGAATGTCCGGATCTTTGCGCAGCAGATCGAAAACGAACCCGTGTGCAATTTCCACCGGGAAACAGAATGCGGCCTGTTGCTGATCCACTCCCTGGGGCTCGACGCGATCGGGCAGCACGACTCTATAGCCAAGCTCTTTGAAGAACGCGTTGAAAAACGGAAAGTACGTGTTGATGAGAAACGACCTGTTCATGCCGATGGTGGGCCGCCGATCGGACGGGTCGTCGGGCGAAAGATCCTTGAAGACCTGTCGCTGCCGGAACGTGACCATGTCCAATGCAGCCTTATCGTAGTTGAGTTTTCGAATCAGGTTCACGTACCGGTTACACGCTCCTCCAAAGGGATAGGTCTTGCCCTCGATCTCGATTCTTGCGATTTCGCAGCCCAGATCGCACTTCTCCTTGCCGCCGCCGCAGGTGAAGGAATTCTTGTATACGGCTTCACGGTTTGCGAGCCGGTTCAGATCGAACCGTACCTCCTCCATGAGCCCCACTTCGATGCGCCGTTCCACTTCCAGGGCCACTCCAAAGGCTCCCATGAGCCCGGGTTCGGGCGGCACGACGATCTCTTTTCCCGTGAGGGCCGCCATGGCCGCGGGGATGGCCTCGTTGTAACAGACGCCGCCCTGCATAAACACTTTCTTCCCCACCGGCCGATTCCCTTTCACCCGGTTGGAGTAGTTCATGCAAATCGAGTAGACCAGGCCGGCTACGATGTCGTTGACCGGTATGCCTTCCTGGGCCGCATTCTTGATGTCCGACCCGATGAATGCCGCGCACTGGTCGTTGAAGTTCGGGGGAGCGGTCCCCGTGTACGCGACTCGTCCTATGTCCGTCACTGCCAAACCGAGGCTCTCCTTGGCCGATTCTTCCAGGAAGGACCCCGTCCCCGCGCTGCATGCCTCGTTCATGGCATAGTCGCTGGGAACGCCGTTGGTGATGTACGTGTACTTCGCGTCCTGGCCTCCGATCTCAAAGATGGTATCCACTTCGGAATCGAAATGGACGGCCGCGGCCGCGTGCGCGATGATTTCATTGATGACGCCGTCCGTCAGCGCGTGGAGCCCCGCGATTTGTCGGCCCGAACCGGTGACGCCGAGGCCCACGATGTCGATGGGCACGTCGATCTGATCGGCCAGACTCCGGTACACGTTCCTCGATGCCCCCACCGGGTCGCCGTCGGTCCTGAGATAATCCGCGGCGAGAATGGTCTTGTCGCTGCAACGCAGGATGACTCCCTTGGTCGTGGTGGAGCCCACGTCCAGGCCAAGGATCGTCCGATCGCCGGCCCGTGCCGTGCCTCTCGGGCGCTCCTCGAACCGCACCATGTGACGGAAGTCCGACAAAGGCTTGAGGTACCCGAACGCGGAACCTTTCCGCTCGAATACGTGTTCCGGCCCCGTGTACCGAACGGTCTCATTGTCGAATGCCCAGATCGCGGCTCCCAGAGCCTCGAAATAAGGGGCCTCATCCGGAATGTCCAGGTCCTCGATCTCCTGACTCAGGTAATGAATCATCATTTGGTTGCGTGACGATCCGCCGACCAACATGACGGATTTCTTGGGCAGCTTCTTGAGAAGCTCCACGATCTTACCCGCCATCATCTTCGCGAGCCCCGACACCACCTGGTTCTTGGGTATTCCTTTATTGAGCGCGTGGGTGCAGTCGCTCTTGCAAAATACCGAGCATCGTCCCGACACCTTATGAGGATGTTCGGAGATGCCCAGTTCCGAGACGTCCGCGAGGGTGATGTTCATCCGTCCGATCTGTTGGAGAAAGAATTCTCCCGTGCCGGACGCGCACTTGTTCCCTGTTTGAATGCCTTGGATCTTTCCGTCTTGGTCGAGGTGATAGACGAGGAACGTTTCTCCGCCGGCACTCACCACTACCCGGTACGTATCTTGATCGTGCAGGATGTGGGCGACGGCCGTTTCCACGGCTTCGGGTTCCGATATGGTGGTCAGGTTCACGAAGTTCCTGAATTTCCGTCCGGTTATGGCGATGGGAATATCACGTGAGTCCGGGATTTGATCCAACGCGTCCAGCAATGCTTTCCGGGGGTTACCTTCGTGGGTTACGGTCGCGGCACTAATTGTTTCAATGTCCCCCCCCTGTTTTCTCAAACGTACCATGCTCAGCGTGGACGCTCCCAAACACATACCCAGTGTTTCCATGGCAACAACTCTCCCTTTCTTCCGAGGGCATTTTATACGCCTCACTATAACCGTATACTATAGCCGAGGCAACGGGCGCGACCAAGTACTAATGACCGGCGCCTTGCGAATCGGAAGTTGACAACACCGTCCGAAAGTTCTACATTCAAGCGTCGTGAGACATCCTCGCCCCGATCCACCCCATCCGCGTCCCGCGGAGGGGGTAGGGGAGGACGATCTCGCGTCACACTGCCGAGAGCGCCCGTAGCTCAGCTGGATAGAGCGTCTGACTACGGATCAGAAGGTCGGGAGTTCGAATCTCTCCGGGCGCACCAGCGAGCAATTGAGGACTTGGCCGGCAAAGCCGGGTCCTTTGAGACCGACTTTCATCCAAAGATGATTAGCTGAGCAGGAACGGGTATCAGAACCGCGGGGTCGCCACGATCCCTTTACTTAGCGGTCGGTCCCGAAATGAATCCTCCATCTTTCCGGCTTACCGGCCCGGCCTTGAAAGACCGGTCTACTCTCGTACCGTCCCTCCGCGACGTTCGCGATCCCTCGCCCCAAAGGGGCTCCTGAGGGTAGCCCAGTACTTGGGAAAGTGTCT
>JAVHLK010000133.1:4705-12054 GCA_031082285.1 Desulfomonilaceae bacterium | reverse complement strand
ACGGTCCAGCCGTACACCCGCGCGAGGGTCACGGCCTGGCAAATGGTGATTCGCTTGCCGAGCACTTCCGACGGCCGACGGGTCTTCTCGGGGAAGCCCGCAACATCGGTAAGAAACTTGACGCCGATGGGAAGTGTTCGTAGCCTCAGACTGCCGCTCAGGAATTCCGCGGCTTCCTTTTGAGTCATGGTCGACCTCCGGACGTTGAATTCGTGGCAGAGGATTTCTCGAGCAGGGGGACACCTTTTGACGCACCATACCGTGCGGCTGGTTGGTGCGTCCAGCCTTTTGTGGGGACCTTCACCCAGGAACGCGCCGGTGATGGAGGATCGGCCTCCCAATAAGAGACTTCACGGGGAACCTCAAGGTTCGAGGCAAGCCGTGCGACACAGCCTGTCGACGCGTCGCAGAATGGTGGGTATGCGAAACGGGCCGTGCATTCGCGAAACGTTGGCTGCCGCGTGCTCACTGCTCATTCCTGCAGCGGTTACGTACAGGGGCCTGCGGCTGTTTCCCCGGAAGACCCGTTCAGCGTTGGATGCACCACGGAACGCGCGTTTTGCCACTCCGATCACCGGCACCGATTCATCGAGGGCATTGTAGAGATGAGCTCCGAGTCCCGGTTTGTTGTCGGGTCCCAGCCACACGTATCCGTCGATGATGAGAACGTCGAAGCATCCCCGCACCCGACCGAGCAATTGCAGCAGACACGGCGCTTCGCGCTTATAGAAACTCCCCGGCTGATACTCCTCGAACTCGGCACAGGATTCCACGAGTTCCCTCGTCGCCCGGTCCGAGATCCAGTCCTCGAAGAGCACGATTCCCGCCATCGCGGCGTGCGTACCATAGTGACAGTCTGCGGCTGCAATCATACGTGCCCCGCAATCGGTAAGATTCTCTCGTTCTTTTTGTTGCGGCACCTGAACATGCGTTATCTTGGTGCTCTGTGCAACAAATACGGTCGCGCATTCCCATAAACGCTCGGTAGCGTCCCGGCGTCCCTGTCTGCGGAACTGCCGGCGGGCAGAGACGCCCGCCCCACCAAGAAGAATATCCCGCGAACGCGGGAAGGCCGACACGCTACCAAAGCAGGGAAGCTGACCGTGAATTCGACATCGTATTCGAGAAACGGAGCACTTCGATCAGGATGTGCCGAATGTGGTAACGCGTTCCCGTAAGCGTGAGGTATCATGATCTCGGTGCATCGGTGCCGCCGCAGACTTCACCGTGACGGTTGGGACGCCAAGATGAGATCGCTCATACAATTGCTCATTCCGGAAAGGATCCCCTGGTTCGCGGCCGGCCTCTACGACAGGATAGCTCAAGATGCCGTTGAGAGCTATTACAAGCCCGTCGCTGAAGAGATTGTCGCGGCAATGAACCGAGGTCTCATTCTCGACATTGGAACCGGACCCGGTTACCTGCCGATCGAGATAGCCAAGATTGCTCCACAGGTGACAATACAAGCCGTCGATCTGACCGGGAAAATGATCCGACTCGCCCGACGCGGTGCGAGGGAGGCCGGGGTGTCGAACCGGATCACATTCCGGGTCGGCGATGCCAACAAACTCAGATTTGGCGATGACTCGTTCGATATGGTGATCAGTACCGGAGCACTGCATGCATGGAAGCATCCGGTTCGGGTGATGCGGGAATGCCTTCGAGTCCTGAAACCCGGCGCGGAAGCCTGGATCTATGATCCGGCCCATGTCGTCACCAAACGGACCGAAGAGTATCTTCGTCACAACCTTGGCCGGATCGACCGAATCGCGTACAAATGGGCCTCCTGGAGTACGAGAGGAACGGAGCCCCTGACCGGTGACCGGATCCGAAGCATTCTGGAACGGCTCGATTGTATGGAAACGCGCGTGGAAAAGGGCCGTTGGCTAAAGATCATATTGAGAAAGCACGATCCGCCGGCTCGTACCCAAGAACAGTAACCGATGCGTGGGTTCCGAATGCCGGACTTTTCATGCGCCTCCCCTGAATCCCGCCGCGGCCGTCACGCGGGCCGGGCATACAGTTACAAATTGTCGCCCCCGAGGGTGAGTCCGTGCTCCCCTTCCCCGCCGTTGAGGTCAAGACATTAGCTTGATGGTACGAACGGTCTCCCCCACCGCGACATCCAGCACGTTCGCCAGTGCGTAGGTAAGGCCCGCGCCCGCCAGCATGCTCAGGCAGACCTGCTCGACACGTGAAGGGTAACGGTCACGGCCCCCGCTGCGGAGGTTCGACAGACCGGCCATGGTCCTGGTCGGTTCCTGAAACACTGCTCCTGAAGAAAGCAATCTGACGGTCTGGATGTCCTGGGCCACGCGGGCGTACGCGTCGTCCCAACTGAGATTCGGCAATACCGGATCAAAGATCAAGTCCTCGGCGGACATTCCTGCAGCCAACGCCCGCTCTCGGAGATCCAAAGCGAGCGCCAGTTTTTCCTCCACCGACGGCGGCACGAACGAAACTTCGTCCATGAGGAGAATCACCAGTGGCGTTCCGTGTTCCACTGCGAGCGGCAGTATTTCCTCGAGCTTTCGAGGTTCCAAGGATAGCCCGTTGAGAATCGGCGTGGAACGGCACGCGGCAAGCCCCCTGGCCAGTAACCGTGGATTGGGGCTGTCCAATACCAGGCCGGCGGATGTCGTTTCCTGAACGACCTCCACCAGAAACTCCATTCGATCTTCATTACGCCGCGACAGGTACCCCGGATTGACGTCGATGAACTCAGCCCCCGCCTTCTCGCACCGGCCGACCAGCTCCCGAATGGGTTCAGGATCCATGGATTTCATGGCCGATGCCGCCTCCGGATTGAGTCCGTGAAGATTGTCGGCAATCAGGTGCACATCGCCTCCTCGCAGCTGCTCGCTCCGTACGCGGCACCGCGGTTCATTGACCCTGGATCTTCCTGAGCGCGTCGGCTTTGCGCTTTTGAACTTCTTCAATAGCCGCGGCCCTCTCCATCAGAAGCTTGGCCTGTTTGTATATGGGCGTATCAACCATACGTCCGTCAAGGCTTACCGCGGCTTTCCCCTCTTCAACGCCCTTCTCGAATGCCTGTACGGCTCGCCGGGCCCAGTCCATCTTCTCCGGCACGGGCGAAAAAACTCGGTTAAGAACGGTCACCTGCTTGGGATGGATGCAAAACGCGCCTGTGCACCCGATTTCTCGTCCACGCTCCGCGGCCTGCTCGAAACCGACCGTATCCTTGAAACCGGCCACGGTCCCTACAATGCCCATGGGATTCAGCCCTTCGGCTTTACACACCGTCACCATCATGCAAAGCGGGAAATAGAGTTCGGATCCCTCCCCGGAGGGTTCTATGCCGAGATGAAGACAGTAGTCGTCCACCCCGAGGCTCATGGATTCCGCGCGCGGACTCGCGGTTGCGATCTCTTGAAGACGCAGCAAACCGCGCGGGCTCTCGACGTGCAGCGAGATCTTCACATGCCCCGACTCGATGAGGCGCTCGTTTTCCAGCTTGGAGATTCGTTCCGCCACCGCCGCGACCTGGATTCCCGCCTCCACCTTGGGCAGGAAAATCCCGTGGAGGCCCGGGTGCACGGCAGCTTCCAGGTCCGCATCGAGCATTTCCGGCTCACTGTTTATGCGCACGAACACGTCGGCGCCGCCTCGGCCTGCCGACAGTATGGCGTCCTTCACAACCGTACGCGCAGACTCCTTTTCCAGAGGCGGGACTGCGTCCTCGAGGTCCAGAACGATCGCATCAGCTCCCCTCAGGTATGCTTTCTCCACGAAATGCGGATTATTGACCGGCAATATCAGCATGGATCTTTGAACTCGCGCACTCATAGTTGAGCCTCCCAGGGACGAAATGGAGCATGGTGAGTATGCGTCTTACGTACTCCCCAAAAAAGAACGACCGATACATGAAGTCCTGTTCTCGGGCCTTGAATGAAGAGGGCCGCCAAATCCCCTTTTCCCGCGGGGCGGTCCGAGGGATTTGCCTGAAACCAACACGGTCCTACTCGTTGCCGACAAGACTCATGGCGATTACTATATACCAGTTCACACGTGGAAGCGGAAAATCATTTGTCCCAACGTTTCGCGGGGCAATCCCCAGGGTCTCGCAAGCCCCCGGTTACTCTTCTCTTCGTTGATGCTTGACGCGCGACTCGATATGGAGATACGTTTCCCGCCGGAGGCGTTATGAGATTCATACATACCGCGGACTGGCATCTCGGACGACTGATGCATGGAGTCCGCCTCACCGAGGATCAGGCCTACGTGCTGGACCAACTGGCGGCTCTGATCGACGAAAGCAAACCGGACGCGGTTCTCGTCTCCGGGGACGTGTACGACCGCGCGGTGCCGCCGCCCGACGCGGTCGAGCTGCTGGACGATTTCCTTTCCCGGGTCGTGCTCGGTCTCGGGACCCCCGTACTGGTCATCGCAGGGAATCACGATAGTGCACGCAGGCTGGAGTTCGGATCCAAACTGCTGGCAGAGCAGAATCTCCACGTGTTCGGATCCGTCACCCGTGACATTTCACCGGTGGTGCTGTGGGACGACGCAGGCGCGGTCCGTTTCTACGCGGTCCCCTTCGCCGAGCCGTCCCAGGTCCGGGCCGAATTTTCCGATGAAAACGTGCACGATCACAATGATGCCTGGCGCGTCGTCAGAGACCGAATCATTGCCGCCGGGCCCACGGGAGAACGCTCGGTCATCGTAGCTCACGCATTCGTATCGGGTTCCGTGGAGAGCGAGTCGGAGCGTCCTCTGTCCGTAGGAGGCGCGGACAGGGTGGACTCGTCGCACTTCGCCTGCTTTGATTATGCCGCGCTGGGTCATCTTCACAGGCCGCAGTCGACGGCGGCGGATCACGTGCGGTACGCGGGGTCGCTGCTCAAGTACTCGTTTTCCGAGGCGAACCACCTGAAGACCGTCACAATGGTGGAAATGGATGCGTACGGGGCGTGCCGGATCGAGAATATTCCGCTGACCCCTCTACGAGACGTGCGGTGCGTGTCGGGATACTTGAAGGACCTGCTCGAGGAGCCGATGAGCCGAGAAGATCCCGGTGATTACCTGAAGATCACCTTGCTCGACTCCGGCCCCGTCTTCGACGCAATGGGCCGGCTTCGAGAGGTGTATCCCAACGCGTTGCACGTCGAACGCATCGGTCTGAATCCGACCCCCAGGACCGAAGCGGCGGGAATGGACCACAGAAAGCTCAATGATGCCGATCTGTTTGCCGCATTCTTCTCTCAGGTGACCGGTGATGACATAAGTGAGGAGGAAGCCGCGGCCTACGCCGCAGTGGTGGATGAAATGCGCCGGATGGAAAGGGAGACTGAGCAACCATGAAACCGATCAAACTTGTCGCGAGCGCGATCGGTCCGTACTCGGGCGAACAGGTGCTGGACTTCCGGGTGCTGGGCGATCGGACCCTTTTCCTCATCCATGGACCTACCGGTTCGGGAAAGACAACCATACTGGATGCAATCTCATTTGCACTCTATGGCGAATGTTCCGGCGGCGAACGCGAAATCAAGCGAATGCGAAGCGACCACGCGGATCCTTCGGTGCCCACGGAAGCCACCTTGGACTTTCGATTGGGAAAGCACGTATACCGCGTCTATCGGCGTCCCGAGCAACAACTGCCGAAGAAACGAGGGGAAGGAACCACGATTCGCCGTGCAATGGCGGCACTCTACAAGAGGACGGGTCTCGAGGACGATTCGCTCGAGGGAGAGGTCATTGCCTCACAGTGGAGCAAAGTCACGGAAGCCGTGGAACAACTCCTGGGGTTTCGCTGCGATCAGTTCCGGCAAGTCGTCATGCTCCCCCAAGGACAGTTCCGGAAGCTGCTTCTCGCGGATTCAAGGGAGCGTCAGGCAATTCTCGAGGTGCTCTTCCGTACGGAGCTCTATCGGAGAATCGAAGAGGTCTTGAAACGAACGGCCAAGGACCTGGAGAACCAGGTCAGAGCCAAGAGTCAGCACCTGCAGTTCATTTTGAGTCAATCCGAAACGGAGAGCGTGGACCAGCTCCGCGGCCTGCGAAAGGAAATGGGCGACGGGCTTGCCGAAATTCGAAAGAGCCTCGAAGTTCTCGCATCCCAAGGAGAAAAAGCTCAGGAGAAACTCAGCGAGGGCCGCAGCGTTGCAGAGAGATTCCGAGAACTGAGCCGGGCACGGAGTGAGCTTGAAGCCCTCGAGGCCCGGATCGAGGCGGTTGCGAAAAGGAGAAACGTTCTTGAACGAGCCCGTAGCGCTCTCCCGATCACGGCTGAAGAAAGGGCCTTGAACAGGAGATCCGAGGAAGCTCGGGAAGCGAAAGAAAAGCTGGAAGCCGCGAGACGATCCGTGAGCGAGGCTCGTGAAGCCAGAGAAAGGGCCGCTCGAGCAGTGGACCGAGAGACCGGGAGACAGGCGGAACGTGATGAGATTCGCAATCAAGTTCGCCTTCTGGACGATCTCACGGGAAGAGTCAAGGAACTGGAGGATGCGGGTAAGAGACTGGTCGAGGCGCAGGGTCGTTCGACCGAACGAGCCGCCGAGTTCTCGGACGCGGTGAAAAATCTGGAGGAATGCCGGCGGCGAGTCGACGGGAACACTGCGGATCGAGAAAAGATGGAGGCGGTTGCGGCTCGCAGATCCCTGCTGGAATATCAAACTCAAGAAGCGGAAAAGGCCTCGAAGCAGCTCGGACGGTTGCTCACCTTGGGCAACGATCAGGCAACGATTTCTCAGGAACTCCGAGATGTCGACCAGAGACTCGAGAAAGCCCTGCAGGCATGGGAAAGAGAGTCCGCGGATCTCGCCTCCGTCGAGAAGGCATGGTTCGAAGGACAGGCGGCCGCTCTGGCCCGGACACTCACCCCCGACGCGCCGTGTCCGGTGTGCGGTTCACGAGCGCATCCGGATCCTGCCCGGAGTGACGCGGAACCGCAAAGTGAGCGATCCGTTGCAAACAAGCGGAAGAAGGTGCAAGAAATCGGAAGGACGCTGGACGAAATACGGTCTGAGAAGGCCGAGATGGAGCGCCGAATCTCCGAGATCCGAGCTTCCGCATCGGAACTCCGGAAGGGGCTCGGTGACCTTGCGGACAAGGATCGCTCCGAGGTGGAGGCCGAGGGGAAACGACTTCGACGGGAGCTGGCGGCTGCCGTGCAAGCCGATAAGAAACGGGAGTCTCTGATTGGAGAGGCCGAGAGACTTCAGGCGTCCTTTGCCGAAGCACGGGAAATTCGCGACCGAGCCGAGGCGGCCAAGGCCGAGGCGCTGGCTGAACTCAAGAGTGCGGAAGCAGAGATTCGGACGCGTAAGGAAGGCATTCCGGAAGAGTTCATGGACCTTGCAACACTGAAAGGGGCTCGCCAAAAAGCGGAC
>JAVHLK010000133.1:944-4606 GCA_031082285.1 Desulfomonilaceae bacterium | reverse complement strand
TTCCGGAAGAGTTCATGGACCTTGCAACACTGAAAGGGGCTCGCCAAAAAGCGGAAACCAGGGTCAAGAAGCTGGAGGAAGCTCTGGAAAAGGCTCGGCAAGACCTCGTGCACGCAGCAGAGAAACTGGCTTCCTGCGAGGCCGCAACCGCGGCGGCTGAAGACTCCTCCGCCAAGGCCGGCCAGAGAGTACTCATTCAGCGGCAGGAGTTTGAACAGAGTATCCGTGAAGCGGGCTTTCGCGATGTTGCCGACTTTGCGTCCTCCAAGAGGACTTCGGCCGAGATTGAGCGACTGCAGAAGGAAATCGATGAATTCGATCACTCCCTCACATCAGCCGGCGACCGTGTGGCACGGGCCAAGGAGGCGGTCGAAGGACTGACGCCGCCCGACCTGGATGCGCTCGAATCCGAAGCGCAACGGATCAAGAATCTTCTGGACAAGGCTCGCGGGGACGAGGCGAGGCTGGCGGCGCGGATCGATCGGACTGACGGATTGCTCAAAGACTATTCCGCCTCTTCGGACGAAATGCAGGCCCTGGAGGCAAAATACGGCATATACGGACGGATAGCGGAGGTCGCCTCGGGGAATAATCCGCAGGGCATTGCCTTCCAGAGATTCGTGTTGGCCGCACTGCTGGATGACGTCCTTCTTGCCGCGTCCAAGCGGCTTCAAATCATGAGCAACAGGCGTTACGCACTGCAGCGCAGAGCGGACCGATCCGACCGCCGCACCGCGGGCGGCCTGGACCTCGAAGTCAGCGACTCCTACACGGGAACCTTTCGCCCGGTTTCAACCCTCTCAGGCGGCGAGAGTTTCCTCGCATCGCTTTCGTTGGCCCTGGGACTCTCGGATGTGGTTCAGGCGTATGCAGGGGGGATACACCTGGATACGATCTTCGTCGACGAAGGATTCGGCAGTCTCGATCCGGAAGCCCTCGATCTCGCTTTCAGAGCGCTCGTGGACCTTCAACGCGACGGCCGTCTCGTAGGGGTAATCTCACATGTGCCCGACCTGAGAGAACGGGTCGACACGCGCTTGGAAGTCACTGCAAATCGCTTTGGGAGCAAGGCTGAATTTGTCTTCTGATGAGGCTTCGGGCGTCGGTACGGAGTACCCTCCGTCAGGAAAAGCGATTCGGCAAGAGCAGGACGGCGAGGAGACTGAGCGGCGCACGTATCAGCCGCGACACAATTATCTTCTCTGGAGTTCCATCTTATGGCTTGTGCGTGCGTGATCGCGCGCCTTGGTCCTTACTTCGTTCTGAACCGCGTGTTCTATTTCCCGCCACTGCATGTGCCCGTAATTCAGGCTCCCGTGTGCCTCGGGAAACAAGCTCCCCGGCACCTTGACCCCGCACGAGGGACAGTAGAAGTAGAACTGGACCATATGCTTTTGCACAAGGACACGGACTGCGAGAGACGTCCTCTGCGCTCCCGTCTTGATCTCGGCACGGGTGCTCTGTTTGTACATGACAAATCGCGCTTCTTCCAGATCCCGCGCTCTGTATCGAAGCAGTTGGAGGTCCTTGCTCTTGAAGTCCACGTGAACAACCGTCCGACCTCGTTCGCAATTTTTCTCCATCGAGTCTTTTTCATGCGCGTTTCCCGTGTGGTACACGCAGTGCGTACGGGCATCATTCGCCCTTTTCCTGGCACGCATAAGGGAAAGCACTTCACTCATTGGATTGATCCACCCGCGTCCCGGTACACTGCACGCTCGTCGCACGATCTCTCCGGCTGTAGGAAGGATCGACATATTCGGGAAAATTCATGAGAATCCCTGTTCGCGGCGACATCCGTCCTCGTCGCCGATCACTTAGTGCAGCCTTTCACAAGTACGGTGTCACATTTACGGCAACCGTTCCTGCTTTGGTAGCGCCGGCCTTCCCGCGTTCCGCGGGATATTCTTTCTTCCCACGCCCGGCAGGGACGCCGGGACGCTACCGCGCGGTTGCAGGAATGTGCGACCGTATTTGTGCCACGGAGCACTTACTGATCAGGGTTTGGGCGACCCAATCTTGATGTCTTCTATGTAGCTGCCTTCAAATTCGCCCAGCACCGCCTGGACCAAGGCATTCTCCATGGCCTCGCTCTTCACGGCCCTGTCGTAGTCGGTGTTTCCGTCTTGCGGCAGGACATAAGGCTTGCCCGTATGTAGAGTGGTCTCTTGAGTGAGAGTGAGAATCTTTATGTGCACATCTCCAAAAAACTCTTCAAGAATCCGTTTCAGCTCTTTCTTGCTCTCCAGGTGCCCCTCAAAGCGTTCCCTGTAAACCTTTCTGTTGAATCCGATTTCAACTTCAGTCGGTCCGAACGAGATGAGACTCCCGTGTTCGAGGTTCTTGGTGATTGCCGGTCCCAGGTTCGACTTGATGACGGCTTCCTGCAGGTTCGCCCAGACTTCATCCGGCGTGCCCGTAGGAAGGGGCGTGATCCCGGTTATCGTGAAACGGTCCTTTCGGGTCGATTCGCCTCGCTCCGGCCCCTCGCCGGCAACCGTGTCCACAACCGGAGAGGCTTGTCTCTCAGGCGAAGAAGAGGCTCCGTCGCGAGGAACCGGATCCGGGTATGATCGGCGCGTGGCGGTCGGTTTTCGTGCGCCTCCGGACGGTGCGTTTGTGTCGATTCTGCGCAGAACTTCGGCTAAATCGGTCAGTTCGGGAGCAAAACACATTCTGAGAACCGTCATTTCCACTGCAATCCACGGATTGGACGATCTCTTGACCTCGTTCTCGCTCCGCATGAGCATGCCGAACAAGTTCTGAAGTTCTTCCGGCGACGTATCCTTCACGAGATCCTCCATCTGTGTGACTTCCGACGGAGGCGCGTCGATCATTCCTTCGGGCCTTCGGTCTTCGGGTACGGTCGCAGTAACGATGAGGTTGCGAAGAAATTGAATCATGTCGAGAACGAACTGCTCCGGATCGTACCCCTGCCGGTACAGCTCATTGACGACTCCCAGCGCCGTGGCCGGATCTCTGGATAGAACCGCGTTGATCAAACGACCGAAGCAGTCTCTTCCGGCAACGCCGAGGATCTCTATTGCGTCGTTCGCGGTGATTCGCTGGGAACCGAAGGAGATGACTTGATCGAGCAGACTCAGGCCATCTCGAAAAGACCCCCGAGCCTCCCTGGCGATCAGAGCCAAGGCGTCCTCAGTGGCCTCGATTCCTTCTTGTTCGAGGATCCGTGACATGCCGCCGATGATGTCGCTGACCGAAATGGTCCGGAAATTGAATCGCTGGCACCGTGAGTTAATGGTAGCCGGAACCTTATGAGATTCGGTGGTCGCGAACATGAACTTGGCGTGACCGGGCGGCTCCTCCAAGGTCTTGAGCAACGCGTTGAACGCGTTGATGGAGATCATGTGGACTTCGTCGATAATGATGATCTTGAACGGAGAGCTCACCGGCGGGTACTTGATGTTCTCGTTGATCTCTCGAATGTTTTCCACCGAGGTGTGAGAAGCCCCGTCGATTTCCTGAACATCGATGCTGCTGCCGGCATTGATCTCCATGCACGAGGTGCATTTGTTGCACGGATTGGGTTCGTTTTCGCCTCGGCCCGAACAGTTGAGGGCCTTCGCCAAGATGCGTGCTACCGTTGTCTTGCCGACTCCTCTGACGCCGCAGAAGAGAAACGCGTGAGCCACGCGACCGGA
>JAVHLK010000133.1:0-934 GCA_031082285.1 Desulfomonilaceae bacterium | reverse complement strand
TCTTGCCGACTCCTCTGACGCCGCAGAAGAGAAACGCGTGAGCCACGCGACCGGACAGTATGGAGTTGGAGAGCGTCCGAATCACGTGTTCTTGACCGACCACGTCGGTGAAGACGGCGGGTCTGTATTTTCTGGCCAAGACGAGATAGGAAGGCATGGCTGAGATTTCCACAAGGAAAGGAAACGACCGTTGCCGGTGAACGGGATTGAGGGCCGACCCCCGAGATTACTTCCGCTGCTTCCTCCCGGACCTGACGGGGTGAGTAACTCCAGGTCGCCCTCCCCCGATCACCGGCGACGGTCGTTTCCGTCGCGGCAACCGAAAGGAATGATCGATTCGAGGATATACTAGTACCAGATTTCGGATGACCGAGTCAAGCGCGGCGAACGAATCGTAAATTTCCGTTTGGCCGAGTCATGCGCAACATGACACTGGGCGCTCCATCGGAAGGTTGTGGTATGACTGATAGAATCTATGATTTTGACCACTCCATTCCGACTGGTTTTCCCCTGAAAGATCCCTTTGGCCAGTACTGACCCCGTCCATGAAGCTTTACAGCCGTGGAGATCATGGATCGCGTGGGTAAATGATTGAATAGGAACGTCAGTCTTCCATATTTTTCTCGCCATCCTTTCTCCGAGGAGGCGCCAATATATCAAGGAGTGATCGGATTTTGTCCCAGTCTTCTCGCTTCAAAGTTGGGGGGGCTCTGAAGTATATGATTTGTCCCCCACAAAGCCCTACCTCAAACTTGTGTTCTCCAGATTCTTGCGGTTCTGACGACTGAGCCGGCAGAGTTTGGTGTGATTGGCTGACATCGCGCACTGAATGCGTAGGTTCTTCCCCTTCGCTGCGAACCTTGTCTTCGTCATACGCAGGCACGCTATCAGTTTCACCCAGTCTTGCGAAGGAAATTGTGTCTCGGAATTGCCG
>JAVHLK010000132.1 GCA_031082285.1 Desulfomonilaceae bacterium | reverse complement strand
ACGAAAATGAATCCGCATCGTGCTACGATTTGTCTCCATGCCGGAGTTTTGAGACGGTTTCTTAAGTGCCGGGTGTCCAAGACGCGTATGTTAACGCCTAAGGGCCTCCTCCCCCTCTTGACCGCGAGAATCCAGCGGTACCGATTGCGCCTCACGCGCCGCGCTCCTTGCCGGTAAGTTGCAGGTATTCTTTTCATCTCAGGGGGTTGGCGTTTGTGCGACGCCCTATCGACCAAAGCGCTGCATTTATTATTTACGGATAACAAGAAGATATATTAATTTCTTAAAGTATTTTCTTGACTTTCAAAGCGGCTTCTCTTATATTCCCGACCTGTGAGAACACGATTCGGCGTAGGTCGAGAGTTTTCACCATTTTGACCTCTGCCCCGGATGGACACCCTCCCTCCCCCATAACCCCCCCATCCGGGGATTTGAGGTCCTTTCAATCATAGGGCTACGTCTTTTAGCCCAAGTACATACTCAATCGCGACGGCGGCCCATATTCGGTCGCCGTCGGTGCGTACGGGGACGGGCCGGTGCCGAAAGAACGGACGGATCGTAGATCGAACCTCCGGCCCCGGAAACGCACTACATGCATCGCGCCGTTCTTCCGCCTTGTCACGCACGAGCTTCACGTGGTAGATTACCGGTCGGTTGCGTAAGCCGTCCCCCGTACGTGCTCTTCCGAGTCGAAAAGGTTCAGGGAGGGAAGATGCGTCAGACTATTTCTTGGATCATTACGGCCGCTCTTGTCATTGCGGGCATCGTGTTTCTCAGGTGGATAGCCGCGGTATATCCATAGCTTCGCGGCCGGGACGTAATATGCAGAGGGGAATCGGCGGTATCCGTCGGAGCCGTGAGCCCAAGGGCCCCGGGCGCGAACGGATCCCTCACGGTCTGAACATTCCAAAAAATCCCTGTAGTCCGCGACGTACCTGCCTGAGTCCGCTGCCGAACCATGACGACACGTCCGCGCCTTCATCCAGATACGGATATTCCCCGGAAATGACCACCTCCACCGGTTGTTTGAGCCAGTGATAGCAACCCCGATCATTCCGCTTCAGCGGTCCCACCCCGACCAGTCCCACAAGGAGTGCCTTGAGTTTGCACGGATCCGGAACGCGAATGCATCCACCGGACACCGGTCCGTATCGCCGGTCGACCAGCTGATATGAGTCGGGGAAGACCGATGCATCAAAGCCGTGGAGTCCGAGTTCTCGAAACCTCCTGCACCTCCCCGTCTTGTCGCACACCAACAGAGGAGCGAGGAATCCGTCGTAGAGATGGGGGATGGGTCCGAGATCGGGATCGAAGTACACGACATCGGGATAGCAGTAGATGTGGTTGATGAAGAAGATTCCCGCGGGTGTCGGCGAATCCGTGTCCCCGAGTCCGATGTGGGTGAAGTACACGTCCTCGGTCGATCCGTCGGGCAATATTCCTTCCAGGGTGAGCATGAATTGAGACCTGTCGATGAGCAGTCTGACCTCGTTGAATCTACGGGTTCCGAACTCCGCGTCGTACAGTCCCGGTTCGTGCCAGTCGCGATAGAGGTTCGGGAGACAAGGGTCTTCCGGCGGTTCCGGAGGAGGATCGGCCGGGGCAGTAAAGGATGGATCCGGCATGTCTTTGGGAGCGGGCGCAATCCCATCGTGCTCGTTTCTCACCGGAGTCTCGGTCCCCGCGAGCGTGTCGTTTTGAGTCGCCCGGAGAACGTCTACCGGCTCCGCCGCGGAAGGTGCGGTTCCGGCAAGGGCCGCCAAAACCACAAGCATGCACCAGTACTGCTTTTTCCGGATCGAGGCCTTCATGACGGTTCCGCCTCACAAACGACTACGACGTGCCGAGGGGAAAGCGGCACAGGGCTCTGTATTCCGCTCCCGCGGGCCGAAGAATGCTCTGAAAGAGCACCGCTTGTTCAACGAAGATGCTCGGCCCCACGATATCCATCTTTCCGCGAACCGCTTCCACCAGATCGTACCGTCCTTTGTCCGATCTCACGCGGCCGAGCGTCAAATGGGGGCTGAAAGGTCGTTTTTCTTTCTTGAAGCCGTGAAGGGAAAAGACTTCCTCCACTTGTTGGGCCAGGGGTGCGAGGAGCCCCGAAGGATCTTCAAGGCCGGCCCATATGACGCGGGGTCGCATGAGGTTGGGAAACGCGCCCATTCGCGAAATCCGAATCTCGAACGGCCGGCATGCCCCGAACACCGGCCCCAGGTCTCGCTCGAACACGGGGATGCCGTCCCTCGGGGTTTCTCCCAGGAACTTGAGAGTCAAGTGAATTCCGTTGAGTCTTACCCATTTCACGTCTGCACCGACTCTCTTGAGGTCTGACCAAATCTCTTCCAAGAACGATTTTGCGCTCTCAGGAATCTCGATTGCCACGAAAGCACGTACGGTTTCAGGGCTCTTGGTCATGATCACGCTCCACGGACCGCTTCAGGTGAACTCGCCCCGTCGGGACGACGGTCCGGCACTGCCACCGTTTTTCCAGTAATACCACACCTGTGCGCTGACGTCCCGTATTCTCTGTTTCGAGATCAGAGAACGCTCCCCCGGCCGTACTTCACCGGCGCCTCAGAATAGTGCTTCATAGCCTCAGGCAAGTGTTCCGTGAGCTTGCGCAGGCGGTCGTCGTCCGCCGGGTGGGTGGAGAGCCATACGGGAATGGGCGGTTTCTTGATGTCGGACATGCGTTTCCAGAGATTGATCGCCTCTTTCGGGTCGTAGCCCGCGCGCGCCATGTACATCTGACCTATCTGGTCGGCCTCAAATTCATGGGTGCGGCTGTACGGCAGAATGACCCCTACGGTGGCTCCCAGCCCGAGCGCTCCAAGGAGCATCTTGGTCTTTTGGTCGATCGTACCGTCTTCCTTCTTCAGGACTTCGCCGCCTGCAAGCACGGCACCCCTCAGGGCCAACTGCTGGCTCAGTCGCTCTCCTCCGTGGCGAGCCACTGCATGGGCCACTTCGTGGGATATGATCGCCGCAAGTCCGGCCTCGTCGTGCGCATAGGGAAGTATTCCCGTATAGACGACGATCTTTCCCCCGGGCAGACAGAAGGCATTGGGAATGTCCTTGTCAATGAGCCGCACCTCCCAATCGAACTTCGGCCCGTCGACGGTCTCCGCTGCCTTACTGACTCGGCTTGCCGTTTGCTCGACGATATTCTTCAGCCGTTGGTCCGTGGACTCGGGTTCCTTTTCAACCAGCTCACGAAAGGCTTTGAGAGCAAGTTGGTTGATCTGTTGATCCGAGACGACGTTGAACTGTCGTCGGCCCGTATGGGGCACGCTTGCGCAGGCGACCGCGAGTATCGTGACCAGAAGGATCGACAGGCCGAGCGACGGTCTCTTCGCGCGTGCCCACTTTCGTCGCCCGTCGCGTAAAACTTGATTTATCAAGTAGTTCATGCTACTTTGGTCTTAAGTTAACCCATGCGGGGAGCATCCCCGGAGGTGTACGTTGAAATGTGACAAATGCGGATATGTCAGTTTTGATTACAATCATGAATGTCCGGTATGCGGCAAAGACCTCGGGGTTATTCGAGGTCGGTTGGGAATTCCGTTCGACCCTCCTGAAGCCGACTTTGACGACCTCTTCACCGGCCAATCAGGGAGTTATACGACCGTCGCCAGAGCGCAACCCAAAGCGGCCGAGGCCGAGCCTGAACTGGATCTGGACTCGGTGGGGGACGAGTTCGAGTTTACGCTGGACGATTGACCGACCTTGGACACCGCAGTTCCCGCCGCATTCTTTTCGCCATTCGCCATTCGCCGTTGCGACGGAACGATCTCCGGATAAGGCCGCCCGCTTTCCTCCCGCGCCGCAGTCGTTGAAACCGTCGGGCGAAGGGAACGCGCGGCCCGGATCCGAGTCTCTACCGCTCTTGAAGAGCCGGGGGCCACTGTCCTCTTTCTTGAAGCACTTCCCTGAACACCTTCAAGGCCCGGTTCACCACGGGCATGCCCCCGTAAATCCCGCACTGAAAGATCACTTCAGCCACTTCCCTCGGGTCGCAGCCCACATTGAGCGCGCCGTACAGGTGGAGCTTGAGTTCTTCCGTCCTTTCGAGGACCGTCAACGCGGCGACGGTGATGAGTTGGCGCGTCCGGTGAGGAATCGTTTCTCGACCGTACATCTGCCCGGTAATGAACAGGGAAAGATCCTTGGCCAATTCCTTGTCGAATGACCGCCACAGGTCAAAGGGTCTCTCGTCCGAATAACCGTCAAAATACAGTTTGGCTACTCGGGCCGTCTTTGTCTTGAGGTCTTCCTCCATGATCACCTCTTGGGGTTGGTCCGCCTTCGTGGATGCGCCGGCCGGTTCCGGTCAAACACGGCACGCATGCCGTCATGGGTCACCACGACGGGTCCGGGCACCCGGTAGTCCCTGCAGATCCGATCGACCACTTCCTGCCATTCACAAAGGCAGCGGGGCACCGGGTACGGTTCGCCGGATGCCGGATCGGCCAGGGGTGAAACGGGCTTGGTTTTCTTCAGAAAATGGTTGCACGAATCGCCGGGAATATGGTCGCCGTCCGAGATATGCACGAGGTACGTGGAATGCTTGGGCGCCCATTTCCTGATATACTCCTTGGCCGCCTGGAAACTCATGTGGTGAGGTCTATTGACCTCCGGTTCGTTCAACCAGTGTGATTGTATCACCAGGACATCGGGTTCATACAGGATCTCGGGATCGTCCTCTACGCGCACGAAATCCGATGTATAGACAAGCTTGAAATTCCCGTTCGGGGTCTTCTCTTCGACGACGTAGCCAAGCGAACCCGCAGCGGTCGGCCCGTGAAAAGTCTTAAAGGGGATTATACGCGTCCGCGTTCCTTCCAGAGGGACCCCGGGAACACTCACTCGCTTCTCTATAAGCGAACCCACGAGGTACCCGAAACGGATCTCGATCGCTTTCCAGGCCGGCTCGGAAGCATACACCGGCAAAGGAGTCCATTCGTCTTCGGGCAGAGACCGGCGGAAGGCCAGGAGATCGTCGAGACCGAGGTAGTGATCGCCGTGCTCATGCGTGATCAGGATGACGTCCGGGCGCTCCATGCCGTGGTTCCACATCTGTTGCCGAATGTCAGGGCCGCAGTCGACCAATATGCTTTCACCGCACCTGATCAGGAAGGACGTTCTGGTCCGTTCCTCGCCCAGCGCGCGCATTTTCGTGCACGTTGCACAATTGCAGGAATATTCGGGGAGACTCCACGCTGCTCCGGTACCTAAGAAAACGATTTCCATTGTCACGTCCTGTATGGGCTGCGTAGACAAAACGATTCACACGTTCCGTTGCGGGGACGTGAATGGAGGGATCCCTCCACGTCCCTCTTGTCATGAGAGGTTGGGGGATTGTCCCCTCACATACTTTCCCCGGACAATTCTACAGCATCCGCGGCATCAAGGAAAGAGTGGATGGAACGATTGATAGGCGTATCGTAACCACTTTTTGACCCATTCAAGGTATGGGCTGATTTTCGGCCGGAAAGGCCTTAGGTCGGGTCGACCGGAAGTGTACCATCACTTGCCCCGGTACACGATGAGGCCATGGGTGAGATCATAGGGGGATAGGGCCACGGTCACGCGGTCTCCGAGGAGCACCTTAATTCTGAACCTGGACATTCTTCCGGAAAGTTTCGTTCTAATGCTTCTGCCGTCGTCGGTCTCAACCTGGTACATTCCACCGGAGTGAACCTTTACTACGGTTCCTTCCACTTTTACGTTGTCGTCTCTAGCCACGTCTGCTGCCTTCCTGGAATGCTGCTTGCGCACCATTCGATGTGTATTGCTCAAGGATGAAGCCGCTCACGCCCCCCTCCAAGGCGACTCCCGTCGATCAGATACCGGAGATATCACTCATCTTTATACTATGTCAATTTATCTTTCCACTACGTTCCCTGACGCGCTGCAAGTCCTCGGGAGTATCCACTTCGATCGAGTCCTTCTCCGTGATCACGACCTTTATTCGATATCCGTTCTCCAGGGCCCTGAGCTGCTCGAGACGCTCGGCCCTTTCAAGATATCCCTGCGGAAGAGAAGCGAATCTCTGCAGAAAATCGTTTCGATACGCGTATATGCCGTGATGCTTGAAGTACGCGGGTTCCAATTCACCGTCTCTGAAATAGGGGATCGTGGAACGCGAAAAGTATATGGCAAAACCTTCCTTGTCGACCACGGTCTTGACCGCGTTGGGGTGATGGATCTCCTCATCTCTGACGATCCGGTACATCAACGTGCTCATGGGAATATGAGGGTCCGCGAGGAGCGGTTCCACGACCTGATCGATCATGATCGGGTCCAGGAGCGGCTGATCGCCTTGGATGTTGACTGCGATATCATCGCCGTTCAACGCTATTGCACGAGCCGCCTCCGCAACCCGATCCGATCCCGAGGCGTGTTCGCGGGAGGTCATGAGCGCTTGCCCCCCATGGTCGCGTACCGTGTCGAGGATCTCGTCCGAATCCGTGGCAACGAATACGTCATTGAGGCACCGCGAGTGGGCCGCACGCTCGTACACCCGCATAATCATGGGTTTGCCGGCAATATCCGCCAGTGCCTTTCCCGGAAAGCGAGTCGATTCGGATCGTGCGGGAATGAATCCTATGATTCGTGGGCCGCGTGCGGGCATGTACTCCTTGCCGCCATTGACGTCGATGCCGTCCGTCGTGGGAATAATTGTCCGGAAGTTGTTGTTCCCAAGCGGAATGTTTCTCGTTCCGGGCCGTCTAAAGAATCTCCTCCGCAGCGGCCTGCAGTGTCATCACCGTGGTCCGAATGCGGTCCTCGTCGGTTTGGAGTGAAACCGGAATGGCCAAGAGCCTGCCTATGATATCAATGCTCCGCGGCAGCATGTCCTTCGAATACACGGCATTGCCGCCGTACGGTTCCCCGGAGAAAGGAAACGGTCCGGGCCACGCGGTCTTGCGCTCGATGAGATGTTCCCAATTACCGAGGAAATGCCAGAGATTGTTCTTGAAATGGATCGCGGGCACTCCGGCTTGCGTGATGAACTTGTGAAAGGCCGCGGCCTTGTCCGCGTCGGGAAGAAGGAAACAGACATGCGTGTAACTGTCTTTTCCATTTTCCGGCACGTGCCTCATTTCGATTCCGCCGACACTCTCCAGGGTTTCTCTGATGAGTTGCTGATTCTCGTATTGGCGTTGTATCATATCGTCGAGCTTGCTCAATTGAGCCAATCCGATCGCACCCTGCAATTCGTTCATCCTGTAGTTGAAGCCCAGAAAGTTCCTTTCTTCCAACGCGCGGCCCACTTCAGGGTTGTGGTCGTGACCGTGGTCGGCATATTCGGAAGCTCTGACATGAAGACTGCGGTCGTTAGTGATGACCATCCCGCCCTCGCCCGTCGTTATGGTCTTGTAGAAATCAAAAGAGAACGTTCCCATGTCGCCCCACGTGCCGAGCTTCTTACCTCCCACGGCCGCTCCCAGGGCCTGTGCAGTGTCTTCGATGACCTTTATGTCCCGTTGACGGGCGATCTGGATGATTTCCTGAATTCTCGCCGGCGAACCCAACATGTGAACGGGAATAACCGCTTTGGTCTTGTCGGTGATCTTCCTCTCGAAATCCTTGGGATCCAAGTTCAACGTCTCATCGATCTCCGCGGGAATCGGCACCGCGCCCGCTTCGATAATGGCTTCGAACGTAGCAATGAACGTGAATCCCTGAGTAATGACCTCGGCACCCGGCCCGACGCCCAGTGCCGCCAGAGCGACCTTGAGTGCCGCGGACCCCGACGTCACCGCCTGGGCATACACCGCACCCGTGTAGTCGGCGAATTTCTCTTCGAATTCCCGAACCTTGTAAATTCCCTTGCGAGCTTCCTCGAATTCATATCTGAAGAGAATCCCCGTTTCCAGGACTTCGTTCACCTGGTCTTTCTCCGTTTCTCCAATCCACTCGTAACCCGGCATA
Organism: Desulfomonilaceae bacterium; assembly: GCA_031082285.1. Classification (GTDB taxonomy): domain Bacteria; phylum Desulfobacterota; class Desulfomonilia; order Desulfomonilales; family Desulfomonilaceae; genus JAVHLK01. The sequence continues at coordinate 4,144 of JAVHLK010000132.1, read as the reverse complement.
GATTCCTCCTGGGCACAACTACCGCATCAATGCGCAGCGACGATCCGGGGGTCTCCCCGCTTCAGAACGACAATTACGCGCGACCCCGACACGCGCGTCAATCTCACCATGTTTTGCAGTCGGACGAGCGACATCCGAGCGTTCAGTTTGACTCGTGTGGAGTCACACGCGTGATGAAGAACCGTGTGCCGTGCTTTCGTTGCCTCGAGGGAGTATCGGCACACGAACCGTGGACTTCGACTCACTCTCCGCCGAACGCCTGCTCGTATATCCATCGAGCTTCAGATTCTCCTAAATGTCTCGGGTTGTTCTCTACCGGACGGGTCACCTTCAAGGCGCTCTGGATCATCGTGTCCATATCGGCCCGCGGAACCCCGATTGCCGACAGATCCGACGGTATTCCAATATCCCGGCACAGTGACGTCACCGCGTCTACGGCGTAGGCGGCCGCGAGTCTCGTGGACAGGCCTTCGACCGGTTCACCCATGCTCTGTGCGATGAGGCCGAAAGAACGTTCGGCCGCCGGCAGGTTGAACTCCATCACGTGCGGGATCAGCATGGCGTTGGCAAGGCCGTGCGGGATTCGATACAGACCGCCAAGGGGATACGCCAGCGCATGGGCCGCGCCCACGCCTGCATCCGCCAGCGCCAAACCTCCCAGAAGACTTCCCAGCAGCATGTTCTCTCGTGCCTGCAGATCCGTACCGTGATACACGGCCCGCCTGAGATTCTGTCCGATCAGCCGGACGGCGGCCAGCGCAAGAGCCTCGGTGAATACCGTCGCGGAACGGCTCGTCACGGATTCCACCGCGTGGGTCAGTGCATCCATGCCGGTAGCGGCCGTTACATCCGGAGGAAGTGAGACGGTGAGTTCCGGGTCCAGCAAAGCGACGTCGGGAAAGAGGTGCGGGCTGTTGATCCCGCCTTTCGCTCTGGTTTGCCTGTTTGTGAACACCGCGGTGAACGTCACTTCCGCACCGGTCCCCGCGGTCGTCGGAACCATGATCGTGGCGACACCCGGAGTTTCAACCTTGCCAAGTCCTATGTAATCTTCCGCGGAACCTTCGTTGGTGATGAGAACCGCGGCGGCCTTGGCCGTGTCCATGGCCGACCCTCCGCCTAATCCTATCACCAGCTGCGCCTCGATGCTCCTGCCCAGTGCGGCTGCACCATCGGCCCCATCCAGGAACGGCTCGGGTTCCACGTCCAAGAAGGTCTCTCCTTGCAGCCCGGCTTCGGACAACGATTTCTTCGCCGCATCGACGATGCCGAGACTTTGCAGCGCTGGGTCCGCAACAAGCAGGTACCGGTAAGCCCCTGTTTCCACTGCAGTCTGACCCAGTGCCGAGACTCCTCCCAGACCGAAGATAACCCGTGTTCTGATGTGAAAGTTACCGAGATCAACCGTCATGAGCACCTCATGAGCCGAAACGTCTGCGTCCAAAAAGCTGACCGTTTATAGCAGAAATCCCTGACTCGGGCAAGCAAAGAAAGTGCTTACATTTTCGCGGAGGGTATGGTATTGGAAAGAGTTTCAGGAAAATTGATTTTCGCAGGAGGCCTGACACGTGCTCGAAGTCCTAACCCGGGGATTCCGTGATGCTCGACAATATCTCCAGGGAATGCGAACTCTCACGGAGGAGAATCTCGGTGAGGCGTTGAAACTGATCCGCGTCTCGCTCCTGGAAGCGGACGTGGAGTTCCAGATAGCTCGTTCGTTCCTCGATCGAGTCAAAGAACAGGCCCTGGGCGAAATCGTTCGGGTAACCGTCAAACACAGGGACAGAAAGCTCCAGGTATCTCCCGGCGACCACTTCATCAAACTGTGCCACGAGGAACTGGTCGGCTTGATGGGACCTGAAGACGCGTCGCTGAATCTCGGTTCCAAGGCCGTCAGCTCGGTGATGATGGTGGGGCTCCAAGGCTCCGGAAAGACGACCACCGCGGCAAAGCTCGCCCGGTTTCTCATGAAGTCCGGAAAAAGGCCCATGCTCGTTGCAGCCGACATTTACAGACCCGCAGCAGTGGACCAATTACAGACACTCGGCCGGGACCTGAACGTTCCGGTCTTCGCGGACGGCGGGATGTCGCCGCCGGACATCTGTCACAAGGCTCTCCTTGAGGCCGGGACCCTCGGCTGCAATGTCGCGATCTTTGACACCGCGGGACGGCTCACCGTCGACGAGGCTCTCATGGAAGAGCTTCGCCGCATCGAAGAGCTGACCTTACCCGACAACGTCTTGCTGGTCTGCGACTCGATGATCGGCCAGGAATCCGTGAATATTGCGAGAGCCTTCAACGAGCGCATCCGTTTGACCGGCTTTATACTTACCAAGCTCGATGGTGATGCCCGCGGGGGGGCGGCAATCTCCATCAAGGAAGCGACCGGGGTTCCCATCAAGTTCGTCGGCATGGGCGAGGGAATGGACCGGCTGGAGGAGTTCCGTCCCGAGGGCCTGGCTTCCCGAATCCTGGGTTTCGGCGACGTGGTGGGACTGGTCAAGGACTTTGAGGAAGTCGTCGACGAAAAGCAGGCGGAGGAAGATGCCTTACGCATGCTTTCGGGGGATTTCTCACTCAACGATTTCCTCGGTCAAATCAAATCAATAAAGAAGATGGGTCCGCTCCAGGACGTCATGGAAAAACTCCCGTTCTTTTCAGGGGCGATGCCCGGCTCGATAAAGGTGGACGATTACGAACTGGTACGAATCGAGTCGATGATCAATTCCATGACCCCCAAGGAACGGAAGCATCCCGACATCCTCTCGGACGCGAGGATAGGGCGTATTGCCAAGGGTTCCGGCAGGGAAGAGAGAGAAGTCCGCGACCTCCTCGTTCGGTTCAAGGATATGCGGGACCTCATGTCGGCCATGGGCGGCGGGAAGTTACGTGGGCGCTGGAAAGGAATGAAGGGCATCAAGAAGATGCTCGGCCCGGCTCTCTTCGGTGGGACGGGAGATCCGGAAGGCGGAATATCGCCTGAGAATCCTTACGGATTACCGGAAATGAAAAAGGCCAAGCCGGGTTCCAGGAAAGCTTTGGAGAAACAGAGGAAAAAGAGTAAACAAGCCAGGAAAGATAGGAAGAAAGCCAAGAAGAAGTAGTGGGGCCTGCAGTGCGTGCTCGAAAGAGCGCATCAGAAGGGATGCCCGCATCCCGGACTTGTCGTTCGCCATTCACTGATTCGTCACGAAACCGATCGGGTCGGAGGACCCGGGACACAGCTTAACTTTCCAATGGAGGGCAGTATGAGTACATTCACGATGCTGATAGGAATGATCATTCTTGGCATCTTGAGCGCACTATTGAGTTTCTACAGGAAGAACTACTATGTTCGGGTGTTCAATGACATCCTCGGAAAAGAAGAGGACGAAAACGTTGCCGTAAAGGTCGGCAGAGGCTTCTGGTACGGCTTCTGGTTTCTCCTCTATTTTTCGTTCCTGCTAACCGGCCTGATCGCACTCATCGCGTTCCTCATCGTCGCAGGAATCATCGCAGCCTGCGTCTTCATTCTGGTATGGATCTCCGAAAAGATCCTGCCGAACGAATTGGCGGGAAATCTGCTCCTGGGTCTGTTCCGGAAACTGGGTTGCAGCGGCGCTCCGGCCCCGGCGGAATCCATTGCGGAACCGGCAAAACCCGCGGAAACCTTCACCACGCCTCACCAGGTTTCTACGCCGGTCGAGCCTCCCGCACCTGCGAAGCCCGCGGAAGAGGCATCGGGATCCGAGCAGAGCGATGAGGAAAAGAAGGACGAATCGCCAAAACCGTAAGCGCCGGGGTGTTCAGTACCCCTCAACGCACGTACCCGTGATGCACACGGCGGTGCCTTGAGGGACGTTTCCTGAAGTGCCGGGCTACTCTCAGCCGCCCCTGTCGGGGCTCCGGAATACCCGGGTCCCGGAGGGACCGTGTATGAGAGTAGACCGGTATTGCAAGGCCGGGTCCGCGGCTTGCCGGCCTTGAGTGAACGCCTACGCGATGTGCCCCCCTCCCCTGTCCGGATGGTCCGTTGCCGCGAGTCGGCTTCGGATCGAAACACCACATGCCCCCATTTCACTTGACGAGACGAAGCTTCCCGACACCGCGTTTCGCCTTTTTCCGCTTCGGTGCAGCCTTCTTCCGGACCATCTGCTCAAGGTAT
>JAVHLK010000131.1 GCA_031082285.1 Desulfomonilaceae bacterium | reverse complement strand
AGGCGGACTTCCCTCACGAAATGCCAATAGGACTTTTTCGCGCAGGCTGCAGGAAAGAGCCAGAGAAAAAGCACAGATAGATCGAGCCGGGTGAGGGCACTCCTAAGAAAGCCGGGATGGTTGCCGTGAATGAGCGACCGGATGTCGCCAAGTTAGTCTTTAAGGGCCTCCCGCACTTCCCACAGATTACAAGTTCGTTCGGTCGCCCCTCCGCGTTCGCCCCCTTTTGGTGTCTGCGTGCTATAATCGTTCCTCAACGCTCGTCCACGTAAGCAAGGGCCGTGCCGTGAGAGACGGAAAGAAAATCGCCGCAATCATCCCCGCCTTGAATGAGGAACGATCGCTGGGAAGCGTGCTGGCGGCACTTCCAACCTGGATCGACGTCGTCGTTGTGGCCGACAACGGTTCTACGGACAGGACCGCTCAGGTGGCCGCGGAGCATGGTGCTCGAGTGGTCTACCAGCCGCGCCGCGGATACGGTTCGGCGTGTCTGGCGGCAATAGAGGCACTCGACGATCCGGATGTCGTGCTGTTCCTCGACGGGGATTTCAGCGATCGCCCTCAAGAGGCGGACCGGTTGGTGGACCCCATCGTTGCGGGCCGAGCGGACATGGTTCTTGGATCGAGAGTGCGTGGCGAACACGAACCCGGCGCGCTCACTCCCCAGGCCGTATTTGGAAACCGGCTTGCCTGCAGACTGATCAAAGCTTTCTGGAACGCTGAGTTTACCGACTTGGGTCCTTTTCGCGCGGTTCGATACGGTCCGCTTCAACGACTCCGCATGCGGGACCCCGATTACGGGTGGACCGTTGAAATGCAGATCAAGGCCGTGATGAACGGGCTGCGGGTCGTGGAGGTCCCGGTGTCCTATCGACGCCGGATCGGAAAGTCCAAGGTATCGGGAACGGTGAGAGGAGTCGTCGGTGCGGGAACAAAGATCCTCGGCACGATCGCGCTCGCCGCGTTGGGATTACTTCCCGGTACTCGAGGAACGGCCTCGGAGCAAAAACTCATCATCTTCACGCGATATCCAATACCGGGCTCCGTGAAAACCAGACTAATTCCCGTTCTGGGTCGGGCGGGCGCCGCAGATCTGCATCGACGCATGACCGAATACACCGTACACAAAATGCGGCGTATCGGTTGCGAGCGGTCGATCGACGTTGAGATCTCCTTTGACGGATGTCACGCGTCGGTCATGAAACAGTGGCTCGGTGCGGACCTGGTCTATCACCCTCAGGGAGACGGCGACCTGGGGGTACGGATGCTCAATGCCTTTCGTAAGGCATTCCGAGACGGAGCGGAGCGGACGCTCCTCGTCGGAACGGATTGTCCCGAACTGTCACCGGGCATCGTTGAACGGGCGTTTATCGAACTGAAGAATCACGACCTCGTATTTGGCCCTGCTGCGGACGGGGGATACTACTTGATCGGAGCCCGGCGTCCTCATCCGGACCTCTTCACCAATGTGCCGTGGGGCGACGGAGAGGTTCTTTCCGTTACGCTGGGTATTGCCGAAGACCAGCGGCTCTCGGTGGGCTTCGTGGATACGTTGCATGACATCGACAGGCCGGAGGACATCGAACTGTGGACGCGCTCGGGGTTCGAGGAACCGATTCCGAGCACCACCGATTTTCGGGACGGGTCGTGCCCCGAGGTCTCGGTCATCGTCCCGGTACTCAATGAAGAAGAGCATATCTGTGCCGCTTTGCATTCGGCCGGGTCGGACGGACGAGCGGAAATCATCGTGGTCGACGGCGGCAGTTCCGACCGGACCCCCGCCCTGTTACGAGACAATGGAGTGGATGTGATCCACGCGTCCGGTGGGCGCAGCCGCCAGATGAATGTAGGAGCGCGTCGCTCATCCGGGAGAATACTGCTGTTCCTTCATGCGGACACCGTGCTTCCCCTTGGGTGGTGCGATCAAGTCATTCAGGCGCCGGCTTCGCCCCAGGTATGCGGCGGAGCCTTTCATCTGCGCATCGACGCCGACCTTCCCGGCCTCAGGATCGTCGAAGGACTGGCCAACCTTCGCTCCCGCGTATTCGGCATGCCCTACGGCGATCAAGCCATTTTTCTACGCAGAGAAACCTTTGAGGCAATCGGCGGCTTTCCCGAGATTCCCCTTTTGGAAGACCTTGAGCTCGTACGCAAGCTGCGGAAGCTCGGAAGACTGCACATCCTGCCGTCCGCGGTCCTCACGTCGGGCCGTCGATGGCGCAATCTCGGAGTGTGGAAGACCACTGCGATCAATCAGCTCGTGCTCCTTGGTCATTTTCTCGGAATTCCCATTGACAATCTTGCCCGTTTCTACCGGAGAGAACGATGGAAATGAGAGGAGTGTACCCATTCCGATGTGCCGGCCGTCCTTGACATGTGTGACGAGGGCAACCACTATCTTTGGAGAGGCGGGCACGGCTCGAGCTGCGTGGGCCAATCCCGCGGGACTCGGGTTCGGCTCGTATCGCGTTTTCGGGCCGAAGCAGGGGAACGGTTGCGAAAAACCGTAACAATGCGGACTCAAAGGAAATCCTATTCATGCGTTTCTTGGTGACCGGGGGCACGGGATTTATCGGGAGCCACATGGTCGAGCTCCTTCTCGCTCGAGGAGACGACGTGGTATGTCCGGTCCGAAACATTTCGTCTCTCAGGTACTTAAGAGGAATCCCGGCTCGTGTCATCGAGATCGACGGGATGGAACCGGAAATCGCCAAAGGCCCTCCGTTCGATTATGTCGTTCACATTGCAGGGGCCACGCGGGCCCTTGATTATGCAGAGTACTTTCGTGCGAACGTGGAGTATACCAGGCATCTCTTGGAGATTATGACCCATGCGGGTCAAAGGGAAGCCCTCAAACGATTCGTGCTGGTGAGTTCGCAGGCCGTCGCCGGGCCGTCCCCCGACAACGGAGCCTGCTGCGTGGAATCCGACCCCCTTCGGCCACTCTCCCTGTACGGTCGTTCAAAGCTCGAAGCCGAGCGGCTGGTGAAAAGCTTCAAGCCCGGACTGCCTATTACCATCGTTCGACCGCCCACCGTGTTCGGCCCTCGGGACACCGACGTCCTCTCTCTGTTCAAATGCGCCCGATACCGGTTGGCTCCTTGCATTGCAGGACCGGACAGACTGGTAAGCATCATTTATGTCAAAGATCTTGTGGAAGGCATACTCTCTGCGGCCGTATCCCCGGCCGCCGAGGGAGAATGCTACTTCCTGGCCAATCCGGAGCCGGTAATCTGGAGAGAGTTCGCGCTGCTCGTCGCACGCGTGATGGGTTTTCAGGCCGTCTCCATCCCTCTCCCTCTTCCCGCGTTGAAGGCCGTCGCGCTCGCAGGCGACCTTGGCGGTCGGATTCGGGGTGCCGCATCTTTGTTCAGGTCTGAAAAGCTGGAGGAAATGAGGCAGCGTGCATGGGTATGTTCCCCGCAAAAGGCATGCAAGGAGATAGGATGGGAGCCGCGGACTCCGCTGGTCGGGGCCATCGGGCATACTGCAAATTGGTACAAAGAAAACGGGTGGTTATAATCGGGCTCGGGAATCCGACGCGGGGTTCATCACGATACCCCTTATCGACCCGTACCAAGCAGATTCACGAACTGGACGGCCTCCCGCGCAGTCGCGACGTACTGATCCATGAATAGTCTTATATCCGCGATATATGTCTTGGGTACGTAGACAACATCATACGGTTTCACGAGAATCGCGGCGCTCATGTCGCCCACGTCGAATATTCTCTTCAGATCCAACCGGCGTCCGATCGGCTTGCCGTGAATGTTCTTTGTGACGAGAATGACGCTGGTAAGGTCGGCGCTGTCGGTCAAGTGTCCGCCCGCAAGCGCGATGGCATGAAGCGCGGTGATCGGTTGATCGATGGCATATGCTCCCGGAGCCGCGACCTGCCCCATCACATACACCCTTCTGGAATTGGACGACCTGAGCGCCATGGATGCGACCACGTGTTTCAACGGCCCGCTTCGATACAACCGGTTCACCGTGTTTTCGACATCGACTATGGTCTGTCCGGCCGCAACGATGCGATCGCTGAGAAGCGGCAGATCGATGGTCCCGTCGGGGCCGACGGTGACGGCCGACTGCTGTCCCCCGGCAAGCGTGGTCAAGGACTGAACCAGTTGCTTCACCTTTTCATAAAAGCTCATCACATGGACGGTCACCAACTGGTAATTCTTGAGCGCTCCCCTCGTCTCGCTCTTGGTGAAGATATTTAACTTTATGAACTTGCTCTCGATCTTCTTGGCAAGCTCCTCCGGAGTGAGTCCGGCCGCCTGCATCTCCCCAATGGCCTGGATCGTGATCATGCCGTCGGGACGGATCACCACCTCTTCGTTCAAAGACGGATCGAGAATGAATTTTATCTGTATCTTGTCCAGCGTATCCAGTTTGTACGTTCCCGCGGGTATGGACCACTGCGTCTGAAAAAGAATGGTGACGACGTCGGCCGGCCCTAATCGATAATTCCTGCACACCACATCGAATGCCTCGGCCAGGTCATAGATCTGTGGGGCCTTCTCCGGCCCCGGCGACGGCCTGAATGGGGAGGGATTGAGCCCGACGCAACCGGAGAGCAGGAGGATTGCAATTCCTGCGCCGATCCAATACCGCGGACAGTTTCGCCAAGAGAAAACGGCCATAGGGCTCACGACCTAATAATATACTTGAAGTAATGGCGTTAATATATCAAAACTATGCCCCTTTGTAAACACAATTACCGCAGTGAGCAGAAAAATGCTCCGGTCCGGCAGCCGCCGAACCCGTGCCCCTCAACGCGCGGTGTCGATCCGGCGCCCCCCGTGATTCGCGGATCACAACTGACCATGAACGTCCATCTGGAATCCGGGCCGAAAATCCCGCGGGACGCGGGGTGTCTTGGAGGAACCATTTCTTGTATGTAAACGGTTACTTCAAGGCCGGGCTGGTAGTCAGGAAAGATGAAAGGTTTGTTTCGCGACAGACATTTCGCGTGCAATCACATACCCCGCGCACGAACTCTCCCTCGCGAGTTGGAATGGTCGGCCTTTCCCGAGTCGGCAATCAGACCGCGGAGTCGGCCTTGTACGCGCAGAACTCACCGCACATGGTACACGTCTCGTGGTCTTCCCGGCAGGTCCGTGAGCGAATTTCTCTTGCCAGGTCGGGATCTATGGCGAGGCGGATTTGTTCTCCCCAGTTTCTGTCCTTTCGCGCCCGACTCATCTTTTCGTCCCATTCCCATGCCCCCGGCCTGCGTCTCACAAGATCCGCGGCATGACCGGCCGTCCTTGCAGCGAGGACGCCCATCCGAACATCTTCGGCATCGGGCAATCCAAGGTGTTCCGAAGGGGTGACATAGCACAGGAAATCGGCTCCTGCCGCTGCAGCCACGGCTCCGCCGATGGCCGACGTGATGTGATCGAGTCCGGGTGCGATGTCGGTCACAAGGGGACCGAGAACGTAAAAGGGCGCGTCATCGCAGAGCTTCTTCTGGAGCATCATCTGGGTGGGAATTTGATCCAGGGGTACGTGGCCGGGACCTTCGATGATTGCCTGGACGCCCTTTTCTCGTGCACGCCGATTAAGCCGTCCCAGAGTTATCAATTCCTCGATTTGGGCCGCGTCGAGAGAATCCGCTATGGCACCCGGCCTGAGACCGTCTCCAAGGCTGATGATCATGCCGTATTCTTTGCAGATGTCCAACACCTCGTCGTAGCGTTCGAACAGCGGATTTTCCCTATTGTTGACCCTCATCCATCGTGCCAGGAAGCTGCCCCCTCGGCTGACGATTCCGCACGCACGCGGTTTATCTTCGAGATGACTCAATGCCGCTCGGGTCACCCCGCAATGCACCGTGACAAAGCTGATTCCATCTTCCCCGTGGAGACGAATGGCATCGAGCATTTCATCGGGTTCCATGCGCTCGCCGGCCCCGCGAACCCTTGTGGCATTGACGATGGCTTCGTATATGGGAACCGAGCCCACCGGGATGCTTGATTCACGTACGATCTTGCGCCTGACGGATCTCAGGTTTCCCCCCGTGGACAAGTCCATCACGGCATCGGCGCCGGCTTTCACGGCAGCCTCCAGCTTGCGAAGCTCCAGATCCTCGTCGTAGAGGTCGCCCGAGGTGCCGATATTGGCGTTGACCTTCACCCGAAGGTCGGCCCCCACCGCCAGCGGATTACCGCCCGGCGACCCCTTGCAAATCACCACGGTCCCGTTGGCCACTCTTCGCTTGAGGGCGGATTCGTCCACGCGTTCCGCCGAAGCAATACTCTTTATGAATTCGTCCAATTCGGTAATCTCCATACTGGGAATAATCCTTATTATAGAAACATGATGACGTATTGTCCACTGCTGTTCCAACGAACCGAGGGTCGAGGATTCCCCCGGACGCGGCAAATCGTCCCGCGGGGCGACTCCGGTAGTCCCAAGACTTCGGAATCGGTCTTGAGGAGCGCCGCCGCAGGGGCCGCAGACCGCGCATTGTGGTCGGGCAGGTGGGCCGTGCCATTGAGATCGATACGGAAATGTCCCCTCCGCCGTTGACATGTCCACGTACGTGGGTATTGAGTACCATAGGGCATGACACAGGGAGGTCGTGTGATGGAAACAAGGTGTGACTACTCGGTTCTGACAATTCCCAACGATCTCTCGTACCTTTCCGTCGCGAAGCGTTATGTCCGAGAGGTTTCGGCGAAGATCGGGTTTGACGGCGAACAGCAGGACGAGATCGAGCACGCGGTTTCCGAGGCCGTTCGCAACGTCATTGAACATGCCTTCGATCCGTCCGACAAGGAGGAGTTCTCCATCTCGTGCGAGCGTGTCCCAACCGGTCTCAGGATCATTGTGAAGGACAAGGGGGTCCCATTCGACCCTTCCAAGGATCTCAATAACGGGATCGGTGAGCGCGCGGCGGAGGACGAAACGCACACCGACCGGGGAATCCTGCTCATGAGGCGCCTCATGGACGAAATATCCTTTCACAATCTCGGACATGAGGGCAAGGAACTCCATCTCACGAAATATTTGAGAAGTCGGTCGATTGAGGATTACCTTGAGGCATGCGAGCTGGAACCGTATGAACCGCCGGCCGTGACGAGGCTGCGCACAGACAAGAAAATTGATTTTCGTGTCCGCCTCATGAGACCGGAGGACGCAATCGAAGTGTCCAGGTGCGTGTACCGCTGCTACGGGTACTCGTATTTTTATCCTGCAATTTACTACCCGGATCGTATGGTCGCACTCAACGAAAGCGGACATGTCATTTCCGCGGTCGCGATTGCCGATGACGGCGATCTGGCCGGACATTGCTCGCTGTTCCGATCCGACGTCGGCTCTCCCATTGCCGAAATCGGCCAGGCCGTGGTAAAGCCCAAATACCGCGGGCACGGATGTTTGGCCAAGCTGACCGAGTTCGTGATCCGGGAAGGACGTGCTCGAGGCTTGACCGGTGTGTTCGTCAGTGCCGTCACGAATCACACCTTTTCACAGAAGGTCGGTGAACGGCTCGGGTTTCAGAATTGCGGCATCAAGCTCGCCTACGCGCCGTCCTCGGTCTCGTTCAAGGGAATCCGCGAACACCTCTCGCAACGAGAAACCTTCACCGTGGATTACCGGTACCTCAAGAAACCGGATGGTCCCAAGCTTTATCCTCCCGCCCATCACAGGGCGTTCATTGGGAAATTGTACGGCAACCTCGGCGTCGTCCCGCGATTTGCGCACCCGGACGAGTGTACGTCGGAACACCCTGAAGGCCCTTCGATTCTCGAAACCAAGGACGCGTTGTTTGCGCCGGAAGGGTACGTGGTGATCGAGGTCAAGCGATACGGGCGCGACATAGTCTCTGATGTAGCGCGGGAACTGGCAAAACTTCGGCTCCGGCGTTACGATGCCGTCGAACTGGACCTCGACCTGGCCGATCCACTCACGTGTCGGGTCACGGAGGAGTTCGAGAGACTAGGCTTTTTCTTCGGCGGCATACTGCCGGGAGCATCCGGCCGTGAAACGTTCATGCTGCAATACCTGAACAACACGGTCATTGATTACGAACGGATCGAGGTGCACTCGGAGGCGGCCCGAGCCACATTGGAGTACGTGAGGGATCACGACCCGAATTACGCGGGCCCCCACGCGACAAAGAGGCGCACGGACGCGTGAACACCCGCGTCGTCAGTGATGAGCCCCGCATGCTCATGCGGCCGGAACTTTCCAGTCCCCGGGCTTGGTTCGGCCTGGAGAATCCGGCCTTGCGAGACTCAACACTCACCATGGGAGCGATGCAACATGTGCGGAAGATTCCTCTTGATGGCCGCGGGAAGAGACTTGGCTCGAAGATTCGGGCTTCTGGAAGAACCGGATCTCAAACCGCGCAACAATATTGCACCTACTCAGATGGTCGCGGTCATCAGGGCCGAGCCCGATACTCTCGAAAGACACCTGGACATGCTCAAGTGGGGCTTGATCCCATTCTGGGCCAAGGACCCTTCCATCGGTTCACGCATGATAAACGCGCGCGCTGAAACCGTGGCCGAAAAACCCGCGTTTCGGGCTGCATTCAAGCACCGGCGCTGCATCATTCCGGCCGACGGGTTCTATGAGTGGACAAAAGAAAAAGGGAAAAAACAACCGTATCTCGTCGCTCCGGCCGACGGCGCGACCTTTGCCATGGCCGGGCTTTGGGAACACTGGAAGGACAAGGAGGGGAACGTCATCGAATCGTGTACCATTCTCACCACCGAAGCCAACGAGGCGGTGCAAAAACTTCACGATCGCATGCCGGTGATCCTCAGGCCCGACGATTATGATACGTGGTTGAATCCGGGCTTGGGAGATCCCCGAATCCTGAAACCCATGCTGATCGCCTATCCGTCGGACGCGATGACGCTGAGCCGAGCGAGCCCCGAGATCAACAAACCGGGTCCTGCCTGAATTCACGAGAGACGCCGGGTACTCTTAGTGCTGCGTTGCTTAAATTCGGTCTCACATTCTTGTGAACGCGTGGCAGTCAACCTCTGCAAGAGCCCGCCCTACGGGATTGTCGCTGCCTGTAGGCCTCATTACCTGCCTCGAATCTTGATCGGCTCTTGCCGCGGGGAGACGGCACAAAATCCGCGACCGCAATTAAGAAACGGTAGTCTTAGGCGTACACAGGATCGTGGCCGCGGCTTCACGGCAGAGTCATGCCGACGCGTGTGTGGGCCGCGCAGTTTCTTGGCACCGTCACCGGTTTGAGGTATTATCCTCCGGCAAGGAGAGGCGCGCGGTCGAGGCCTCTCCCCATCCCAACACATCCCGTGAGGGCAGGAAATGGCTGAAAGAGAAATCCCGACTCTGCGGTCCACCTTGAAGGACATGGTGCTGGCGCGAACATCCCTCCTCTATCTCCTCACCGACGAGGATCGGCGCATGGAGGCGGAGATACGGGCGCTCGGTGCCGCGTTCAAACCTCCGTTTCGAGTCTACATATGGTCTTGCACTACGGGCGTGACCCTCAACGACGAACCGGTGATTCCCAACCCGTCAATCATGGAAGCACTCGACTGGTTCATGAAAATCGACGAGTCCGCATTCCTGATGATCAACGACATCCATGTGTTTCTCAAAGACAATCCGCCTGTCTTGAGAAAACTCAAGGACACGGCCAAACGTATCGAGAGCAGTTACAAGACGGTGTTCATGGTGTCTCCCGTGCTTGAAATTCCCACGGAAATCTCTCACGACGTGGTTCTGATGGATGTTCCCCTCCCCAGCCTAGACGAAGTCGAGAAGCTGTTGCATCAAGTGATTTCGAGAGAGAAGACGAGAGACGGATTACAGGCGTCATTGACCGAAGAGGTTGTGGATCTGTGTACCAAGGCCGGCGCAGGCCTTTCCAGCCAGCAAATCATCCAGGCGTTTCGCAAGACCTTCTCCGGGAAAAATGCAATTACCTCGAAAGAACTCGACGTCCTTTTCGAGGAGAAGAGGCAAATAGTCCGAAAGAGCGGCCTGCTGGAATTGATTCAGCTTGACATGAACTTCGACGATCTGGGCGGCTTCGGTAATTTCAAGAAATGGCTCACGCAAAGGGAGGACATCTTCACCAAGAAGGCGAGACAGTACGGTCTGGCCTTTCCCAAGGGTGTTCTGCTCATGGGCATCAGCGGCTGCGGAAAAAGTCTGTGCGTCAAGGCCATTTCAGCGTTTTGGAACCTCCCCCTTCTGCGGCTCGATATGGGGAGGGTCTACGACGGAGTAGAAGGAACCCCCGAAGAGTGCTTGAGAAAGGTCATCAAGACATCGGAAGCTTCGGCTCCGTGCGTGCTCTGGATAGACGAAATAGAAGCGGGGATAGCGAACGCGAGCCAGAAATCCCTTGGCGGTTCCGCATCACGAATTCTCGCCACCTTTCTTACCTGGATGCAGGAGAAGACGTCTCCGGTGTTCATCGGAGCCACCGCGAATAATATCGAGCTTCTCCCGCCGGAAATACTCCGCAAGGGGCGATTCGACGAACTGTTCTATGTGGAACTTCCGGACGAAGAGGAGCGCGCGGAGATCATCCGCATCCATCTTTCACGGAAACATCTTCCCCTGGAGCGGTTTGACTACCCCCCGCTGGTAAAGACCACCGAGGGATTCAACGGCGCGGAGATCGAGCAGGGGGTATTGGGTGCGCTCTTCAGGGCTTTCACCCAGAAGCGTGAGATGACTCATAATGACCTGTTCATCGCGTTCGAGAGTATCGTTCCTCTGTCCATCACAATGAAAGAGAAGATAAAGACCCTGGAGCGATGGGCCCACAATCGAGCGGTGAGGGCCGGTAAGAATTGACGAAGAGGGGGTCGGACTTGACATATTGACATTCTTGTCAGGTCTTGTCGTACCCTCTCAAGCTCCGCCGCTGGACGAGGATTCGTTTCCGCACGTGTGACCAGACGATTGACCGCTCGACAGAGGCTTGACGGTTTCCGCCCCGATCAGGGGATGCAAACCTCGAATCGTTTGACTCCTTCCTCCAACAGATCGTAGACACGAATCCGGTCCGACGCGTCAAAGAAAATATCCCGGCCGCCGTTCCCACGTCGCATCACATGACACACCGCGCGGGGATAGTGAATGCCTGCCGTTCGTGCCACGGGACTACCATGCAGTCAAATACCAATATGTCAAGCCTGATGACTGGACTTACCCCCGGACACTTTCTACGCCTCAGTAACCCCGGAGCGAAAAAGCAGTGAATGCATGACGGGCCGCTATCCGGCGTGCACGCGGGTACAGGGCTTGACAATAAGCCCGCATGGTTTCATTATAGTTTCACAATGAAACCCAAGTGAGGTTTTCGCCATGGCCACGGTAACCGTAAAGAACATACCTGATGAGTTATACAAGCGCCTAAAATCAGTTGCAGAGATAAATCGCCGTTCCATCAACAGCGAAATTATCGTGTGTATCGAAAAAGCTGTTGCGAGCCGTCGAATCAGCCTTGACGAGGTGCTGGAAAATGCGCGCCGACTCCGCCGACTGACGGCCGAGCTGCCGATTACCGACGAGGAATTCAACCAAGCCAAATCAGATGGTCGATTATGATTGTCGTTGACACAAATGTTATCGGCTATCTATTTCTCTCGAGCGAGCATTCGCGGTTGGCCGAACTGGCTCTAGAAAAGGATTCCGAGTGGGCGGCTCCGATCTTATGGCGCAGTGAGCTTCGTAATGTGTTGGCTGTCTATGTGCGAAAGGACCTGCTTACCTTGTTGCAAGCTCAACGCATCATGAGCGGCGCTTTGGAACAACTGAGAGGTCGGGAATACGAGGTGTCATCATACGAGGTCTTGCGGCTTGCATCGGAAAGCAAGTGTTCTGCCTATGATTGCGAATTCATTGCGAGCGCGAATGATTTGAAGGTTCCTTTGGTAACCGTAGATAAGCAGCTGTTGCGAGCGTTCCCTACGGTAGCCGTATCATTGAAGTCGTTTGCACAGTTACGGGGTCAAGCTTGACATCTTGGCACTTATGTCAGGTCTTTTCTTATTTTCTCAAGCTCCGGCGCCGAACGGGGACGCCGTTCCTTACGTCTCCACAGACAATTGACCCCTCGACTGAGGCTGCTCAAATCACGGCCCAATCGCGTGCACAGGTCGGTCTGGGCTATGCGATCTTCATACGAAACGAGA
>JAVHLK010000130.1 GCA_031082285.1 Desulfomonilaceae bacterium | reverse complement strand
ATTCACTCTTCTTCGAAGTCATCATCAAGTCCAGGAGCGTTGCTTCCAGGTCGCTCATCTTCGACAACGGAATGTCGTTCTCGCGGGCGGCCACACGCATGGCTCGTGCGGACCCTGCCTTGCTCAAGTAGTACGTCTCAATGCCTTGAGCACTCGAATCGGGGTACGAGTTGCAGTGGATGGAAATGAAAAGATCCGCATTAAGGGAATTGGCCGCCGCGGTTCTTTGAGTCAGCGTCAAGAACGCGTCATCGTTCCTGGTGAGCTCGACTCGGATCCCCGGAGCCTTCTTCTCCAAGATGTTCTTGAGTCTTCGGGATACGTAAAGCGTTATGTCCTTCTCTTTAAGCTTTCCGTCCGACGACACGGCCCCCGGGTCCTTGCCTCCGTGGCCGGGATCGATCACCACGGTGAATGCCCTCTTGGTCTCCCTGCGGAGCGGGGGATCCACGGCAACGGGCGGTCCTATGGACCGAGGCAAGGACGCGGTCTCGACTCGCGATGGGGAACGGGGGGGTTGCTCGGTCCGCGGTATGGGACAAAACGGATTTCCCTGGTACACGTCAGACAGCTTTGTATGATGTGACGGGTCCCGCAAGTCCGGAAACGCGTCGACGCTCTCCGGATCCGACGTCGGAGCGGATACATACGACACTGAAGTCTCAGACGTCGTCGGCATTTCCGCACGCGCGGGGTTTGTGACCGTCGGCGTTATCGATTGCCGGGATCCGTGACCGAACCCAGAGTTGTGAGAGCTTCGAAGCTGATGTGCGGTTCTCAGTTCCCGGAGAATACGCGGAAGTGTGCTCTTCTGGCGAGTTATCGTCTTGACTTCATTGAAGTACCTGATCGCGTTGTCCAGGTCTTCAACTCTGCCCTCGCGAGTATAAAGAACCAACGACGCCCTTCCGGCAAGATACAGGCTCTTGGACCTCATATGGGCGGACCCGTTCCGCCGGCCGGCATCGAACGAGCGGATCACGTCCAGCCACTGGTCCCGGCCCGCGGTAGGATCTTTGCAAAGACTCATGTAGCGGTCATAGGTTCGGGAGAATGGTGAGATACCGGTCTGTGCACCCCAGACCGGTGGTCCGGACGCGACAAGGAGTGCCAGTACTATGGGTGCAGGAAAGAGGACTCGCATGAAACAATGCAGTTGAGAAGTCATGAGCAAATACGGTGACACATTCTGCTCCTGTTACCGAGTCTGACAACTGGAACCAGAGCTTTCCGGGCACGGAGGCCCGGGCTACGGTAGGGGCGATCGGCGGTCGCCCTGGGGCGAATACCATTCGCCCCTACAGATTTTGGGACGGGCGTCGCTGCCCGTCTCCCCGGCGAAGGCCGGGGTCCAAGAAAGGAAGACTGGGCCCCGGCCTTCGCCGGGGAGACCGTGCCGGTAAATGCGACCGTATTCTTGCAACGGTGCACTAAGCTCCGCAATAGTACGCCGGTTTAGATGTAATCCCGGACTTGTTTTTGTCACGGGGCGTTTCGGTTGCGGCCCGTACGCACAGGACCTCGCTGTCCTTCAGGTAAATGGGCACGGCATTCCTGGATATTTTTTCGTGAAGTTCCGCTGAGATAATGAGACTCGTAGTACGCGGTTTCCAGAACACGGCAACCTCCTTGACGGAATATGTGCCGACTATATCAAATTAAATTAATCTGTTCAAGGTAATCCCTAGAAATAGGTTTAACTCTGGGAATTCCTTTGACCCTGATCCCGCGGGCTGATACATTCACCGTGCAGGTGTGCGCATTCGGAATCCGGCACTGTGGAGCTCGACGGGCCGTGGTCGAGGCAAACACGCTGATGCGGCGCGTCGGGTACGCGGCCGACCGTTTCGAGTTAAAGGCTTCCCTTGTTTCAAGAGGATCGCGTCGCATGACAACGGAATCGATTGACGTGGAAAGGGTAGTGACCGGACTCGCGTCCTCGGGATGCGAATTCGCCGATTTGTTCCTTGAGGAGCGGACGGGTTCCACGCTCGTCTTTGAAGGGGGCAAGGTAGACAGAATTCGACAAGGGATCGACCGCGGCGTCGGGCTTCGGGTTATCCGGGACAAACGGACTCTCTATGCGTTTTCGTCCGAGGTTTCCCCGCGCGCGGTCAACGACATGGCCGACTCACTGATCGGCGCCGGCGATTCCTCCGCGACGCTCCAAGAACTCAGCTGGATGCCTCGTGAGATTAGGCCTCTATCGGTCATTGGCCGGGATCCCGGCTTGGTGGATCTCGACCACAAGATCGGGTTGCTCAGGCAGGCCGACGATGCCGCCAGGTCCATGGGGGACGAAATCGTTCAGGTCAGGTGTGTGTTCGCGGATGAACGGCGCCGGGTGATACAGGCCAACTCGGAAGGCGTACACTTTGAGTTTCTGCGCGTTGGACTGATTTTCATGGTCCACGTTACCGCTCGGCGGGGAGATCTTCTTCAGACCGGATACGAGCCTGTGGGCGGCCAATGGGGAATGGAACTTTTCGACCGCACCGCACCTGATGAGATTGCTTCTCGAGCGGCGTCGCGGGCACTGATGATGCTGGATGCACGTGAGGCGCCGTCGGGTAGGATGCCCGTGATCTTGCACAGCGACGCGGGAGGAACTATGATCCATGAGGCTGTCGGGCATGGCCTCGAGGCGGATTTCATTAAGGAAAACATGAGCGTATACGCCCGGTCGCTGGGCAAGAAGGTGGCATCCAAGCTGGTGTCGGTTGTGGACGATCCCACCATTCCCAATCTCAGGGGGTCGTACCCCGTCGATGATGAAGGCACTCCGGCTCGGCGGACCGTTCTTGTCGAAGACGGGATACTCAAGGGATTCCTGTTCGATCGTTTGAACGCATTGCGGCAGGATGCGACGTCCACGGGCAACGGCCGTCGGGAATCGTACCGGCACAAACCCATTCCTCGCATGTCGAATACCATGATACTTCCCGGCGCGGGCAGTCCCGAGGAGATACTTCGAGATACTCCTCACGGGCTGCTTGTAAAGAAAATGGGAGGCGGTCAGGTAAATCCCGTCAACGGCGATTTCGTCTTTGAGGTGGCCGAGGGGTATCTGATAGAGGACGGGCGACAGGGTGCCCCTGTGAGGGGAGCCACGCTGGTTGGAAATGGACCTCGAGTTCTCTCGAGCATAGACATGGTGGGCAACGATCTGGGATTCGCAATCGGTACGTGCGGCAAGGACGGGCAAGGAGTGCCCGTGTCGGATGCTCAGCCGACGCTCCGTATCGGTACGCCGGACAACCCCGACACATGGATTACCGTTGGGGGAACAGCCTCATCCGCTTAGGAAGGACAACGAATGAGCGAGGAGAAACCAAAGAAAGGCGGACTGTTCCGACGACTGTTCGGCAAGGACAAGCCCGAGGAGACGCCGGTCGAATCGACGGGTGCGGAGTCTTCGCTGAGCGAGGCGGTACCCGAGCATGAAACGCGGGAAGCCGTCGCGGAGGCTCCGATTGATGCCGAACTCAAGGACGAGGAGTCTGAGGAGATTGCGGAAAAGAAACGGGGGTTCTTCAAACTCAGGTCCGGACTGACAAAGACTCGGAAGGGGTTTATCAGAAGCTTGGACGAAGCGCTTCTGGGGCAGCGCCGGCTTGACGACACTACGGTGGAACGCCTGGAAGAGGTTCTCATCACCGCGGACATCGGAGTTCAAACTGCATACCAGCTCCTCGACAGTGTCACCGATCGGCTCAAACGGCGGGAGTTCGACAAACCTGAAAAGGTCATCGGCCACATCAAGGGGTTGGTCAAGGAGATGTTGTCGGAAGTGGAGTCTCCTCTCACTGTGGGATACGGCTTTCAGCCGTTTGTGGTCATGGTTGTGGGAGTGAACGGCTCGGGCAAGACCACCACCATCGCGAAGATTGCCGCGAGGCACCAGGATGCGGGTCGCAAGGTGCTGATGGTTGCCGGGGACACGTTTCGTGCCGCGGCCGTGGAACAGTTGGAAATCTGGGCCGATCGAGTCGGCTGCCCGATCGTCAAGGGGAAGGAAAAAGCGGATCCGTCATCCGTCGCGTTCGAGGCCATGGAAAGGGCCTTGGAAGAAGATGTGGAATTGGTGCTCGTGGACACCGCGGGGCGATTACACACGAGGGTTCCGCTTATGGAGGAGTTGAAGAAGGTTCATCGCACCCTGGGTAAGAAGATCAGCGGCGCGCCCCACGAGACTCTGCTCGTCATCGATGCGTCCATGGGACAAAATGCCATTTTACAGGCAAGGACATTCAATGAGGCCGTTCCCATAACCGGGGTGGCGCTCACCAAACTGGACGGCACATCCAAGGGCGGCGTCATACTGGGCATCTCAAATGAGCTGAAGATTCCGATTCGGTTCGTGGGGGTTGGCGAGAAAATGGACGACTTGAGGGATTTCAATGCGGGCGACTTTGCCGAGGCCCTCTTTGCAAGCGATGATACCACGGATGACTAGATTGGAGGAGACCCATGGAGACCATTCGGGTCAAGACGAGTTCAC
Organism: Desulfomonilaceae bacterium; assembly: GCA_031082285.1. Taxonomy (GTDB): domain Bacteria; phylum Desulfobacterota; class Desulfomonilia; order Desulfomonilales; family Desulfomonilaceae; genus JAVHLK01. Next base: position 7,714 of record JAVHLK010000130.1, on the reverse strand, counting down.
GCATTCAATTTGTCGATATCACGTCGCGCGTACGGGAGGCCATTGCGAAGAGCGGGGTTCTTGACGGCATAGCCGTCGTACACGTATCGCACACGACGGCGGGGATCACCATCAACGAGGCCGCGGATCCCGCGGTAGTGTCCGACATCAACACCAAACTCTCCCAGTTGGTACCGTATCAGGACTCGTACCGGCACATGGAGGGAAATTCGGACGCGCACATTAAAGCAACGCTGGTGGGGAGTTCGGTGAGCCTCATCATATCCGGAGGTTCTCCGGTCCTCGGTACCTGGCAAGGCATCTTCTTCTGCGAATTCGACGGACCCAGGACACGCTCGGCGGCGGTGCAGGTAGTTCCTGCATGAGCGGCTTCAAGAGGAGCTTGCCTTGACCGATCTGGTTGAAATCTTCACTGACGGCTCGTGCAAAGGGAACCCCGGTCCCGGCGGATGGGCGGCCCTGATGCGATGGAAAGGCCGTGAGAAGTCCCTCTCCGGCGGCCACCCGTACACCACCAACAACCGCATGGAGATGATTGCGGCCATCGAAGCCCTGGAGACCTTGAAGCGACCGTGCACCGTGAGGCTGTCAACCGATTCTCAATATCTGATGAACGGTATAACCAAATGGATCAAGAACTGGAAACGTCGCGGCTGGAAAACTTCACAGAACACCGCGGTGAAGAACGAGGAGCTGTGGCGTCGCCTCGATGAAGCCATGTCTCGCCATCAGGTTGAATGGAAATGGGTGAAGGGCCACAACAACCACAAGGAAAACGAATTGGTGGACGAGCTGGCCAAGAATGCTATGAAGAAGTTCATCCGATGACGAATAAGGGCAATGGGGTCGGAAAGGATGACACCGGTTCGCTGCACCTTTGGGCACATCAAAACCAGACCCCACTGCTCTCCTCATCCTTCGCGGTGGCCCAGCAGGATCATCTTTCTTTCGATCGCCGCGTCGAGCTGTTGTTCCCATTCGCCCCATTGGGTGCGAAGACTCTCCAGCCGACCGGACAATGCGGACCATTCATCGCCGTACTCTACTCTGCCGCCGGTTCCCGACCCTCCCGCCGATCGTTCTATTTCCTGCAAACGGACCGATATGGGACGCGCCTGTTCCTTGAGTTCCCTCATTTTTGCCAAGACGCTCTCCTCGTCGCAGGTTACATACATGGTGGGGCTACAACCTTCGCATCCGACCTGTTGCGCCTCGGGCGGATACGGATCGCAACCGCAACCTTCAATTATGTGTTCCGGGTGGTTGACCATGATCTCACCTCCTGGTCGCGTTTCATACCGTACCACTTAATCACTGACACGCGGAGTGTCAAAATTCCGAGGCGGAGGGAAGTCGTCTCCGGGCAGTCTGTGAACCGGAGAGATGAGGACTGAAGCCCCGCAGCATGGTGCCGCACGTGAAATCGACTTTAGCAAGAGATTCTGGTTGTGCGATTCATAAACGCCCTCACCCCAACCCTCTCCCAGAGGGCGAGGGGGCAGGCGGATTTGGCCACTGGAAGCATGTGAAGCCAATTACGAATCTACGTACTAAAAGGGCCGGGAGTCGGGGAGGGTCAGTACTGACCGAGCATGTGCTCCGAGAGCGTGTTGAACAGCTCGTGAAGAATGTTCCGATACCCGCCGGGCCACGTATGCCTGATCGGTGCGGGGGGGACGTACCCGTAGTACATCTGCTGCCTGGCCTGCTCTTGAGAAAGCCGGGGGCCGTCGGGCGGTGCTGAGGCGGCGTTGGGGAAATTCTCTGCATAAGCCGTCGGAACCACGAGAGCCAGCCCTACGATCACGGCCAAAAAGATCTTTGTGACGCGTTTCATACACTCACCTCAGTGATGTCACATTGTAACGTTCGTTCGTGCAAAAATCAACGGCAAATCCCTCATTCGTTCAGAATTTCAGCAGAACTTTGCAGACCCCGGGCTGTTGAGCCAGTCTGAAAGCTTCTTCCGCGTCACGGAACGGCAATATGTCATGAACCAGAGGCGCGGGATCGACGAGGTTCCGTGCCAAGAGCCTCAACGCGGGTTCAAACCGACCGCACCTGGAACCGACCACCGTCACCTCGTTGACGACGATGGGAGCGGTGTTGAAATCAAGGCTCCCATGATACGTGCTCTTCAGGATCAGAAGGCCCCGCGGCTTGACTCGGCTCATTGCAAGCTCCCAACCCGAAGGCTTACCGGACGCCTCCACAACCACGTCGAACACATCGGTGCACTCGGCAAGAGCTTCCAGAGTCATTGTCGAGCCACCCAGCCGTTCGAGCACCTGAAGCTTTTCCGGATGCTTGCCCACGAGCAACAAGTCGCACCCGGTAAGTCGAAGTACCATGCCGATCGTGAGCCCCAGTTTCCCGTCGCCGATGACCATGACGCGATCCGCGGGGCGGATATGGACCTGTTCGAGTATTTCCACCGCGGCTGCAAGGGGCTCTGTGAAGACCGCGGTTTCGTCCGACAGGGATTCGGGAACTTCCACAAGGTTTGATGGGGGCAAGGTGAGATATTCTGCGAAGGCGCCGTTCCGATTGAGAATTCCCAGTACCGACCTCTGTGCACAATGCCGCTCCAGGCCCTGTCGGCACGTGGTACATTCACCGCATCCGGCATTAATTTCTCCCACCACGCGTGTGCCGACTTGCTCCGCCACGGGAGATTTCTCCACGATCCCGACAAATTCATGGCCCGGAATTCCGCGGAAGTTCATGTATCCTTTGCATATCTCCACGTCGGTATTGCAGATGCCCGCCATGGTCACCCGTACCAGAGCCTCTCCATCGGGAACTTTCGGCTCGGGCACGTCTTTGATGCGAAGCTCTCCGTCAAATACGAGTGCCTTCATGTCTCATATTCTCCATAGCCCCTTTCACTGGGTCTTGCGTCTATTCGCGATCGGATTTTCCCATCACCTGGACGACCAACGACCTCTGTCTCGGCCTGTTGTCAAAATCCAGGAACACGACTTGCTGCCAGGTTCCCAAGCAGAGTTTGCCTTCCACCACGGGTATACTGAGCGCGGGCTTCATCAACGCAGCACGAACATGCGAGAATCCGTTGCCGTCTCCCCACCGCAGATTATGAGCGTATTCCTTATCCGTGGGAGCGATCGCTTCGAGCGCTTCCTTGAGGTCGCTTATCGCTCCGGATTCGAACTCGATCGTGGTGACGGCACCTGTTGAACCTGAGATCATGACGGTCAGGAGTCCCTGAGTCACTCCTGATTCACGAACGTGATCGACCAGGAGCGGCGTTATGTCTCTGCAATCAGAGAAGCCCTGTGTGGATAGGCTGATCTTACCGTTGTGCACGATCATGATCGAACTCCTTTGTTTCCCGCCCGTCGAATTCACGGCCGAACCGTTCCACCGACCCCAAAAACCCCGGACGACGAGTTCAACGTCAACGCTGCCCCGGGCCCGCCGGTGAAAGGCTCCATTCTCACGACAGTTCTCACCGAGTGCGCGAACATCTCCACAGTAGCATGACCCTGTGGAGGTACCCAAGGCAAAACCCGGCACTCGATTTGAGATTTCCCGCAACCTTGTCGTAGGATCTAAACTCTGGTAAGAAACACCCCTGAGGTCGCGTGCCGGAATTGCGGCGTTGCCGGTCAACGGCCGAGCGGGTTACCGCCGGCCGCGGAAGATGCGTCGTTGCCGGCTTGACGAGAGTGCATTTCAGACCGAGGCGAGGGTTGGGGCGCCTTCACGTCGGATGCAAACGGCAATCACGCACGGCACGTGCGGCATGTTTTTCAAAGAACCGAGGTCCCGGCTTATGATACCCAAGAGAATCCTAGTATGTACCGACTTCTCGGAGAATTCCGTTCCCGCGCGCGTACTCGCAATAGAATATGCAAAAGTCTTCGGCGCGGAACTTGACATTCTGCATGTGGTTAACTCTCGACTTCTCGGATATCCCGATTTCGCGACGAGAATTCCCCAGGAATATGCCCTGGTTGAAGCGCAAATCCAGGAAGGCGTCAATGAAGAACTGGAACTGATCGGAAATGACTGCAGGAGGGAAATCGATCAGGTCAGGATCCATTCCCGAACAGGGTCTCCGATAGAGGAGATCGTCAAGTTTGCCGACGAGGAAAAAGTCGGGCTTATCGTCATGGGCACACACGGTTGGACCGGTGCTCGACTACTTATCTTAGGCTCGATCGCGGAAAACGTGGTGAGGCAGGCACAGTGCCCCGTTCTCACCGTGAAACCGGGGAACGCATCGTAACCGATCCTCGTTCGCAGTCTCGAGCGTCCTTCGAGGCATGGTAGGTGGGGCGGAAGGGAGTAAGATCCCAAGAGCGGGTTCAGCAGTTCCCCGAATACGGTGCACCCGGTCGCAACGTGTCCCAAAGGAAAAGGCATGAATTCGGCCGGCGGTCCGGACAATGCAGCGTCGTCATTGGAGCCCAAGCCGGATGCCTCGGCGAGCTTCAAGACGGAAACGCGGGCCATGCTTGCCGCACTGGTCATAGGGCTCGCGATCACGGCACTGAAGTTCTATGCCTTTCACCTGACCGGCTCCTCCGCGATACTTTCCGATGCTCTGGAATCCATCATCAACATCGTTGCCGCCGGCTTTGCTCTCATGAGTCTTTGGGTATCCGCCAAGCCTCCCGACCCAAGCCATCCCTATGGTCACGGTAAGATAGAATACTTCAGCGCGGGGTTTGAAGGCGCACTGATCATCTTGGCCGCGGTCGGAATTCTCGCCGCAGGGCTTCGGCAGGTTCTCAGCCCCCACGGTTTGCCGCATCTCCAGTCCGGCTTGTATATACTGGTCGGAGCCGGGTTGGTGAATTTCGCACTGGCAACCACTCTTATCCGCATTGGAAAGCGCACCGGTTCCCTCGTCCTCGAGGCCGACGGCAGGCATATCATGACCGACGTGTACACATCCGGAGGAGTCCTCGTCGGGCTCGTGCTGGTACAGTCGACCAACTGGTATCGCCTTGACGGTATCGTGGCCTGTATCGTGGGAATTCACATCATTGTGTCGGGATTCAGACTCATCCGCAAGGCCTTTGGAGGATTGATGGACGCTTCGGATCCGGATCTCCTGGAGGACATCTGCGCTCTGCTCGTACGACACCGGAGGGATCTGTGGATTGACGTGCACAGGCTCCGGGCCAAACGATCGGGGAAACGGGTGCAGGTGGATTTCCATCTGATCCTGCCGCGTGACATCCCGTTGGAAGCGGCGCACAGTGAAGTGAAGGATCTGGAGAGGATCCTGTCCGATTACCTTGGCGGGATGGCGGATGTTCTTATCCACCTGGATCCGTGCACGGATCCGGAATGTCCCATCTGCTCCAACGACCCCTGCGATCTTCGGCAGGAAGACCAGGTGAGCCGACGGGTCTGGAAAAGGGATTTGCTTACCTGCGAGACGGAAAGTCCTCCCTAACTCCGAATCTCAGCTCCCCGGTCTGCGAGCACGTGCGATCGGCATTCGGCAAGTTTCTTATCTGCGCGAGAATGGACCTTGCCCACCGCGGTCTTCCGGGACCGGTCCGAACCATTTCGCCGAAGCTTCACGCGCGTCTTTGATTGTCGTCTCGAGTCTCGACGGTCCATGCAAGATGTCCCAAAGACCCGAATCTTCGAGGGGAGTCGTTTCGGTACTCGTGATGTGTGCACCGCAGACTCGGTCGAATTCTTCGTCCCATGCGGTAAACATGGAGCACCTCCTCAGCATGCGGTCCGCCTGCAGGGAGCCGCGGATTGGTCATGACACGTTACGCGAACCAATTGCCGTATTCTGCACACAATTCACTCCCCCGGTGAGTCTCCTCATCCTCTAATGTTTCAGTTTAAGTGTCGAAGGTCCTTTGCGCAAGAGACCGCGTGAAAGAAAATACATTCCGTGGAACCGCCGCCGAGCTTAGTGCCCCGTTTCTTAAGTTCGGTCGCACATCTTTCGCCGTTGAGATTGCTTTCCCGCGTTCTGCGCGGGACTCCGCTCCTCGCAATGCCGGCATCAAGGTTGTCATTGCGAGGGCGAAGCCCGCGGCAATCTCGAAAGGTTAAGAATACGTGACCGGATTTATGCCACGGTGCACTTAGAGTTCGCATGCCAGTGTGAATCCGGCTTCGACGGCATGACCGATGCGACCGCACTTTGCTGCGGCGCCGGTGACGCGTACGTCGACCCCGGAGTTCTCCAGGGCCTTTGCCAGGGAATTCTCCGGCCGTGCTCCCATGGCCAAAACCACCGAATCCGCGGTCAGGGTATGGTCATTCCCCGCGGCGTCCGTGTACACGACCTGATGTTGCGATGCGTTTCGTCGGCACGACCGCACAAGCAGACAGTTGGGAAATAGTGCCTTCATCACGACGCTGGTGTCGGCCTTGGGCCGATCTATGAGTCGCCAGGATATTCGCCGGAAGGCTTGACGAACGCTCACGCAAGATAAGTATGGTGTCCCCGGAAATCAAGTACTGGACAATCCACTCTCTTGCATGTTACCGATTTCTTGACAGTTTGAGACTCCTTAATCACTCGGCAGGATGCCCTCGCCTGCGTTTTTTCACCTCTATGTCAAAGTCATCTGTCTCTACTCCAAAGCGAATTCCTTTGAACCAGTGACAACTTCCTCATTTGTACAGTTGATTCAGACATCTATATCCTCGATCTGTATTGGGATCGAAAATATCAAAAAGCAAGAAAAGGATCGTTCCTAAAGCGAAGAAGACTAGTCCTATAGTCAAAGACCACGCCAATCTCACAATGACCGCGATAGCGTATCCATGGTATTCTGCCTCCTTCAATCAGGCTTTGTCAGCTAATTGCTTCTGTGTGAGTTCAGCGATGGGATCTGCGGCTTTAGTGGTTCCCGCCATTGTGTTCGCCTCCTTTTCATAAGAATTTCATAACGCTCAGATAACGTGGAAGTTGTTTTCACCGATATCGAACTCCCGAGAAACTTCGTCGCGCAACTAATCCCTGGTGAATGGTATATTGGGATACAGCTTCCATCCTTTGCGTTCGGTCAAAGAGAAATGGCACAGCTCGCCCTTTCGGTCGCGGCTCATATTGGTCAACTGACCGATGACTTCAGGCCGGAAGAAGCCGGTAAACATATGGATTTCTCGCTGCTCCCATTCATAGATCGTGAACGCCGGTCTTCCTTGTTCGGTTGGTTGATAGATCCCCAAGGCGTCGAAAACCGTTGCCGGTATGTCCACCAGCATGACCGGGCTTTCCGAAATGCGAAGCCGAGTTCCCGCGGTCCACCCGGGGAGTTTTATGAGGAGCAGGGCGTGGGTTTTGTTCACGATTTGCCGAGGGTCATGCAGGGATTTCTCACGAATTCGCGAGGCCACGTGGGACGGCAATTTTTCTTCGTCGGGCGACCCGTAGTCCCCGTCCCCGTGGTCCGACTGGATGATGATCATGGAGTCCTCGAAGCGCCCCATTTTCTTGAGTTCCTCGAGGAAACTCACGATCATCCTGGTTGCACAGACCACGTGATCGAAATAAGTGGCTTCGTGAGCTCGATTGCGTGAGCAATCCGCGTTCCTTGCTCCTATGGGGTGGTGTGTGGTCAGGAAGTGCCCATAGACATATTGCCCTTTGGGCGGACGGGAACTCTCGTCCTCAAGCAGTGCGTGCGCCAAGAGGCCGAAATCGGCAACGTCAGGCAGAGAAGCTTTCTTGTCTTGCTTTCTGTCATCGGATTCCTCGGGT
>JAVHLK010000012.1 GCA_031082285.1 Desulfomonilaceae bacterium | reverse complement strand
CCTCCCAAAGCCTCGGGCTCGCAATGACAAACGTGAAGGTGTCCGCAGTATTCAAGGGGCGACACTATATCACGCGGATTCCGAAACACTCTCTTCCCGTCTCTGCGTATCCCAGAACAGGTCGAGCAGATCTTTCGCCTTCATGCTCTCCAACGCGTTCTTCTCCAAATCTCGCACGATGGTTCCGCGGCTCATCATGACGATCCTGTCTCCACTTTCCAACGCGTGAGACAAGTTGTGGGTGATCATCATGGTCGTCAATTTCTCCTCGCTGACGATGGTGCGGGTGAGTTCCATGATCTTACGCGATGCCCGAGGGTCCAGAGCCGCGGTGTGCTCGTCCAGAAGAAGGAGTGTGGGTCGTTGGAAGACCGCCATCAAAATAGTGATTGCCTGCCGCTGCCCGCCGGAAAGCAGGCCGACCTTGGCCCTCATTCTGTCTTCCAATCCCAGTCCCAGAAGCGCCAATCGTTCGCGAATCCTGGTTCTCAGCCGTGAGTCCAGAGCTGGACCGAGACCTCTGAAGCCGCCCCGGCGATCGGCCAATGCGAAATTCTCCTCAATTGAGAGTCCGGCCGACGTCCCCATCAGCGGATCCTGAAACACCCGCCCGATCAGTCCGGCTCTCCGATATTCCGGAACCCTGGTGAGGTCCTGATTCGACACCGTTATCCTTCCGCCGGTCGGAAAATAGGTGCCGGCAATCAGGTTGAGCAACGTGGATTTCCCCGAACCATTTCCGCCGATGATCGTCAGGAACTGGCTTTCCGGAACGTCCAGGGACAGGCCGTCTATGGCCGTCACCTCGTTCACTTCACCCGGATTGAAGACTTTCGTAACTCGTTCTACGGAAATCACCGCAACCTCCGCGGCCGGGGCCACGCCGTGGGATCATATTCTCAGCCGCTGCCTGACCCGCGGAAAAGTCAGTGCGGCAATGACCAGCACCGCGGTAATCAGGTTCAGGTCACTTGGGGTGAGGCTCAGCGAGCCGAATCTGAAACTCAGAGCGGTGGCGATGGCGAGACGATAGAGTACCGAACCTAGGATGACGCCAAGGGTGCAGACGAAGACCGACCGCTCTCCCATGAAGGCTTCTCCGATGATGACGGATGCGAGTCCCGCAATGATGGTTCCCACCCCCATGCCGACGTCCGCACTGCCTTGACTCTGTGCCAAGAGTGCGCCGGAGAGGGCCACAAGCCCGTTGGACAAGGCAACCCCGGCTATGACGGCCGTGTGGGTGTTTACCCCTTGAGCCGTTACCATCTTGGGATTGTCTCCGGTCGCGCGCAGAGCTAATCCGAAATTCGTGTGTAGGAAAAGATCCAGACCGATCTTGACCAGTATCACCACGAGGAGGGCCATGACCATCGGGATCGCAAAAGCCGGGATTCCAGGGTACTCCCGGCCTTCGAATATGGAGGGAAGATTTAGGAGTGTCAGGTTCGGCGCTCCCATGATTCGAATGTTGATTGAATAGAGCGCGATCATGGTGAGGATGCCGGCGAGAAGATTAAGTATTCGCAACTTCGTACTGATCACTCCGGTAAACGCACCCGCGGCCGCGCCCGCGGCAAACGCGGCGCCGATGGAAATAAACGGGTTTCCACCGCTTGAGATGATCGTGGCGGATACTGCGGCGCCGAGGGGCAGGCTGCCGTCCACGGTAAGATCCGGGAAATCCAGAACTCGAAAAGTCAGATAGACTCCCAGGGCCATTAACCCAAAGATGAACCCTTGCTCCAGTGCTCCTACGAACGTGTACCAACTCATGATCGGCTGCTGACGCACGGTCCGATGCTAGTAGTGCGATTCATAGATACCCTCACCCCAACCCTCTCCCAGAGGGAGATGGGGCAAGAAAAGGCCGCGCCTACAGGGCGCATGGATTTTCCCAGAGAGAGGCCCGGCAAGTCCCCTCGCTCCCTTTGCGGGAGAGGATTAGGGTGAGGGGACCGAATGTGCCCCGACACTCACCGGTTTTGGGGTTCTGAGACACACTCTTCATGCCGGGGAAACGCGCAATCGTACTCTACCCACAAGGCACTTTGCCGGCCTGCCAAATTATGTCAGTCCCGGCGCGCGCTCCACCTCTTACCGGATCACCTTGGCGGCTCGTTTCAGGACCGAATCGGGCAACGTGACGCCCATTTTCTCGGCCTGGCCCGGATTGATGTGCAGTTGAAGCTCCTTTTGGTATTCCACCGGCAGTTCCGAGATTCTTGCCTTCTTCTCCAGGACTTTGGCGGCCATGGCTCCCGTCTGACGACCCAGCTTATAGTAGTCAACGGCCAGTGCGGCAATTGCACCCCTCGCGACCGAATCAACGTCGGCCGCGAAGAGCGGGATCTTATTGTCCTGGGCAACTTTCACCACTGACTCCAAGGCGAGCACTACGGTGTTGTCCGTGGGCACGTGGATGGCGTCCACCTTTCCCACAAGGCTTTCCCCTGCAGGTCTTACCGCACTTGAAGACGTGGCGGAAGCTTTGATCAACTCGATGCCGCGTGTGTCGGCCTCCTGCTGCAACTCGTTCACCGATACCGCCGAGTTGGTTTCTCCGGGGTTGTAGACGGTTCCGAGTCGCTTGACATTAGGCAGGATTTCCAGAATCAGATCCAGTTGCGCGGCCACGGGAGACTTGTCCATGGTTCCGGACACGTTTCCTCCGGGAGCATCCAGCGACTTCACCAATCCTGCCGACACGGGATCCGTCACGGCCGCGAACAGGATGGGTATCTCCTTTGCCGCTGCAGCTGCATCCTGAGCTGACGGTGTGGAGATCGCCAAAATCAGGTCCACTTTGTCGCCGACAAATTTCCGAGCAATTTGACCTGAAACCGGTCGGTTGTTCTGCGCATTCTTGTAGTCGAACTCGATATTCTTGCCCTCCACATACCCCGTGGCGGCGAGTTCGTCGATGAACCCTTTCCTCGCAGCATCCAGCGCGGGATGTTCCACTATTTGAGAGATTCCTACGGTAACGGGTTTGTCCGCGGCCGGTGCAAAGCCCGCGCACAACAGCACACAGAAACCGACCGCGAGTGCGAATGCCTTTTTCATCGTCAAACCTCCGGAGATATGCATGTTGATACGCCTCTTCCGAGAACGTTTGGCACAAGAAGCGGCGATACGATCGTCGACCGGCGGACGCGCGGTTCACAATCCGTGAATGGAGGGATATAATCTCGTTAAGGGCACCTGTTGATTTACCACAATTCACTCTCGGGGTAAAGCGACGGCGCCGCAGTTCGAAGCCGGGCCAGCCGGCCGGCCGAGGGACGGAATCGACATAGGCGATGTTGACATCGACATGGAACCGGTTCAATACTGCCCCAGCGGAACGTTTCCTCAATTGGGAGTTGGATGGACAAACCACAGGGCAACAAAAAGGAACGGGATAATCTCGGAGTGGAGCCGTCTCCTTCGAATGTGTCCGGCAGGAGAGTTATGACGAGAAAGAGTGAAATACCCGCGAGATATCCCGACGACAGACCGCTGGAGGAGGATCTGGGATCCTGGGGAGTGCTCCATGTCAAGCCCAACTGCGAGAAGCTGGTGGCCGGCTATCTGATGAGTCGCAATATAGGCTATTACTTACCGCTCTGCCGTAAACAATCCCGCGTCGGGTATTTCAAACGGTTCAGAATCATTGAGGAACCGCTATTTCGAGGATATCTCTGTTTCGCTCTCCCCAAGAAGGACCACAACCTCCTGTACGGGAGCAAGAAGCTGGTACGCATCGTAGAGGTCGACGATCAAGTACGGTTCGTCAACGAGCTTCAAGCCGTGGCCAAGGCCGTCGAAACGGGAGACGACTTGCTGGTGGAGCCCGGTCTGGTTCCGGGAAAGAAAGTGTTGGTCCTTTCCGGTCCGCTCCAGGGAACCCACGGCACCATAGTGAAGAGACGGAAGGAGCGGCAACTGGCTCTATCGGTGCACATGTTCAACCAAACGGTCTTGCTGAAGCTGGACCCGGGTACCAAGCTGGAAATACTCGGCTAGACCTCCCGCGTCGGATGCGACCCTGCACGATCCCCACCGACAAGGCTTTCCCGCCGAGCCGGCATCATCTATCTGGCGGGCAACCATCCTGAAAACGTCTGTCGAATACCGGATCCCAAGTCCCGCATGTCACGACCCAATTGACCAAGGATCGATGAAGCGGGTGCCGACTCTTGCTGCTCGGGTTGGTGCTCGCGCCCGCCCGGGCCTCGGTCGCGGTCGGGTTCCGGATAGAGTGCCTGAGGACGCGCCGGTTGCCGAACGCTTCCCTTTTCGAACGAGTCCAGGATAAAGGTATCGATTGGATTCGTCGGAATCGCGGGGCTCGCGAAAGGTGACCCCGTCGAAGGGGCCGGCGTCTGAGACTGTATGTCCTGCTCCGTCGAAGGCGTGAATCGAGAGGGTACCCGTGCCATGATCTGTCCGTTTTCATCCGGAACGACCGGTGGGGGCGCGGGTTTTCGTGCCGTAGGAATATTCGGCGGCGTATAGGGCATCGCGGCGGGAAGCGCGGGAGGCGCTGTCTGTCCCGCAGGCGGGGGACCCGTCAGGGCTTCAGGCCGGGGCGGAACATATGGTGTGGGCGGCCGGCTCCCCGGGTCCGCCTGGGCGACATGTCGGGGGACAGGTGTGACCTCTCCCGCGTTTCCTGCGGGCTGAGTTGCCGCACGGTACGGTTTGGGTTTTCCCAATTCCACAACCGGTTTCACGGAATTGTCCGCGGAACGCTTCGCAGCTCGAGGTTTGGGCTTGGTGCGGGCCGGCTCCGTAGCTTCGGTGCGGCTTCGCTTGATTTCAACATCCTTGCGGACCGTCTCAGGTTCCGTTGCCGTGGATGAATGAGACGAAGGGTGCTTGGTGGGACCGAGACCTTGAACGGCCGACTCGTCGGTCTTGTCAGGCAGAGGCGGTCTTGTCCTTGGCTGCGGTTCGGCGAGTCTTGACGGCGTTTCACCGGTCCGCCTGGGGCCGGCCTGCTTTACGGCGGGGTCGGCCACGGGGCCCTGCCGCGCGATATCGGAAAAAGAATCGCTCGTCTGAGCGGCCAGCGCACGCGGGGGCCCGAGCAAGGATTCGATAAGAGCCGCAAACGGTCCTTCTTCCCAATTCACCATGCCCACTCCGTTACCGATGACTTGACCGTTGCGGTCGATGAGATAACTGGTGGGAACCCCGGGCACCTCGTATATGGCCTCGGACTTGTCATTCACAATAAACGTTGAAGGCATGCCCCCGGAGAGGCTTTGCTTTTGAACCGAGAAACGTTTCTCCGGGTCGGAGCATAACCTGAATCCGAAGCCAAACCGGCTTGCATACGCCTTCACCCTGTCGTAATCGTCAAATAGATTCACCGCGACTATTTCCAGTCCTCTGTGTGCGTACTTCCTGTGGAGTCGCTCCAGGATGGGCTTTTCAACGGTGCAGGGCGGGCAGTCAATCCTCCAGAAATTCAACAATACCACCTTGCCGCGCAAGGCATTCAAGTCCACTACTCTGCCGGTGAGATCCTGCAGAACCATATTGTTTGCGGGGCACGGCGCGGGATACATATTGAAGTTATGGGTCTTTAACAAATTCGGCAGACCTTCAGGCAGACGAGCCGCATTCCCGATACCCATCCAGAGACAGATGGATGCCGCCAGCACTCCGATAACAGCGGGATATTTCTGCATTAACCCGTTCCTTTGGATGGAAAGCTCACAAACTAATTCAATCCTACAATACAATCATTAGTATTTCAAGGCTTTTCTGGAGGCTCCACAACGCTTGATTTTTTGTCCGTGTTGTCATATAACCCGAGCTGTCTGGGGGGGGCAAGGCGATCGCCGGCGCACGACGCGCGGGAGGAAAGTCCGAACTCCGTAGGGCAGGATGCCGGGTAACTCCCGGAGGGGGTAACCCCAAGGAAAGTGCCACAGAAAGCAGACCGCCTCCGGATCGCCGGAGGTAAGGGTGAAAGGGTGAGGTAAGAGCTCACCGGTTCTCGTGGTAACACGGGAAGCCAGGTAAACCCCATCCGGAGCAAGACCAAATAGAGAAGCGCTTGAGGGCGGCCCGTCCGATGCTTCCGGGTAGGTCGCTGGAGGCGGCGGGAGACCGTCGTCCTAGATGAATGATCGCCGCCCGTCTATCGGGAACAGAATTCGGCTTATCGCCCACCCCGGACTCCCCAAGGGGGCAGTTATGGCCAAAAAGAAAGTTGACGATAAGAAGGGGATTGAAAAAGAGCCGAACTCCGTGACCGGAACCCCTTCCGGCCGTCGTACGCGCCCGATCCTCAAGAGTTTTCTTCTCATCCTCGTCCCCGTCATCGCGGCAGGAGCAGCATATCGCGCCGGATTGCTTGAACCTTCCATCGAGTGGTTGAAGTCGTTTCACGCGAGCCGAGAACCGGCAACGGTGCTGACCGGGTTACCCGTCCAGGATCTTCTCTCCTCGCGAAAAGTGTTGACCGTGGTGGGAAAGAGCGCGCTGGATCCCGCTCACGTCTTGCTCGGGTCCTTCGAGAAATCAGGTGGTTCCGACGGACCGGTTTCGCTTGAGACGTGTCCCCCGGAATCGTTTGAAGGCCTGCCTCAAGCGGATGAAGTCAGGGAGTCGGCAAGAGCCGCACCGGGCTCCGTCGAGCTCCCGCGAAAGGCATCGGTTGCCGGCGACAAAGCCGGCTCGGAAAATCCGACCATCGTGACGAGAAGGCCCGCGGAAAAAGACGCGGGTGACAATGAAGAGGATCGTGCGACATCCCCGGCGTCGGTTGCAGGCGAAGCTCACAGAAAGGCCGAGAAGGAGAGCGCCCGGGGGGCGGACACGCCTCCCGTGGATACGGTGAAAGCAGCTGAGACGCCGAAGAAACGGCTCGTGGCGACTCCGGTAAAGGCCTTGCCCCAGGTGACGAAGAAAGGGACCGAAAAGGCGACGAGCGTTCAACGGCCCAAGTCCGGGGGCGAAGATACCGGAGCGGCGAAACCGGATTCAGGACCATCCGATGCCGCCAAAATGGAGCGTTTTCAGCTCCCGGGCGCGTTGGTGGTCAAGATTGCGAGTTACGAGGGGTCCGTCAGCAAATGGGGAATCATGGTCATTCTGGACAACGGCATCTCCATGGCCCGGAAATCCAAGCCATGGTCGCCCAACCGGGGGCGAGCCGCCGCAACTCTGGTAGAGAAACTCCCCGACATCATGACGCCCGGGTCACGATTGGCGGTACGAGATTTCCTCTGCGGGAAATCTACCGGAAAGAACAAGGGGAAGGTCTGCTTAAGCCACATGCTCTATGACTGGTCGGGAGCCCCCTTCAAGGATCTGAGGCAGAGTCTGGAGCGGGTAAGTCCCCAGGGCTGGAACAACCCATGTGCCGCGGCGGCCTATGCGGTGAAGCGAGACCTGTCCGGATTGGGGGGGCTGTCGGCCCGCGTTCTGGTCCTGACCGACGGAACCGTGAAATGTCCCGGACTCGACGTAATGAAGGCGATCGATCGGTACAGAGGTGACGGAAAAGTCGCGCTCGACGTCATAGCCCTCGGCATGCACCAGAAGTACAGTCGCGGATACGCTTTGGCCGCCAAGAAGACCGGGGGAGTATTCCTGAGGGTAAACGGTTCCGATGATCTGGATAGGACTCTGGCGCGCTACAAGAAAGTCCTCCGGAAGCGGACGCTGGAACCCGTAGAAGTCAGAGGTGAAAATGCGGTCTACACGGTGATTCCCGGAGAGGAAATTACGCTTGCCCCCGGTTCGTACTCGGTCGTCCTTCCGCTCATCGGAAGCCTCAAGGCATCCAAGAGAACCATTGCCAACGTGACGATCAAGTCCGCGGAGACCAAAGTCGTTGAGGTGAGAATTAGGAAAGGCACGCCCCTCGTCCGATTCGCGCAGAACTGAGTAATTGAAGTCTTCCCTTCCTGCACGTCCCTCGAATCCAGCGCCGGTGAGGGTTGACCGGCGACAAAGGCTCTTGCTACACTCGGCACGGCTGCTCCCGGCCTCTTAGACGTCGGCACTGGACTAAGTCTTGGACACGTTGACCCTGTTAGGCATTTCGTTGGCATTGGGCATGGATGCCTTCGCGGTTTCCGCGGCGGTGACATCCGGGCTTTCCGTTGTCACGGCTCGACACACCTTTCGACTCAGTTGGCACTTCGGCCTGTTTCAGGGTCTGATGACTATCCTGGGAGCCGGCATAGGAGACGGGGTAGCGGGTTTCGTGTCTCAGATAGACCACTGGATCGCGTTTCTCGTACTCGCGCTCTTGGGCGCCAAAATGATCTACGAATCTCGAAATGCGGAGACGCGGACCAAGGATTACGATCCGTCACGGGGATGGAGCCTCGTCATCTTATCCGTTGCCACCAGCATCGACGCTCTGGCCGTGGGGTTCTCCCTGAGTCTGCTCGGAATATCAGTCTGGTATCCGGCATTTGTGATCGGCGCATGCGCGCTGGTCATGTCCTTCATCGGAGCCAGGTTGGGCAAGCATGCCGGGGCTCTGATCGGCACATGGGCCGAATGTGTGGGAGGGGTGGTCTTGATCGCCATTGGACTTCGCATCCTCGTGGAGCATCTCATTCCTTGAGCCGGGAAGGATCGCCGCTGGGAAGTCCGTGCTCGCGGGCCCGGAGCACTCGTCGCAGCAATTTGCCGGACCTCGTCTTCGGGATCTCTTCCAGGAACTCAATCTCTTTAAGTGGAATCTCCGGACTGAAATGAGCCTTTACAAAGGCTCTGATTTCGTGATTCAGTCTGGCTGACGGATTGAATCCCTCAGCAATAGTCACATAGCCCTTGACCCGGACCTTTCCGGGAACGGATCCCAACGATATTACCACGGCCTCCGCCACTGCCGGATGCAACGATAGGATCTGCTCGATCTCATACGGACCCACGAATTTTTCTCCGACTTTGATCAGGTCGTCGTTGCGCCCTTGGTGATAGAAGTAACCGTCTTCATCTTCAGTGACCATGTCTCCCGTGAGGAACCAGTCCCTGAACCTGAAATATGCCTGGTACCGAGCTGCATCGTTCCATATTCCGGTCATCATGGAGGGCCATCCCGGCCTGAGAGCCAGCTCTCCCATGGTCATGGGAGGAACCGGGTTCCCGTGCTCATCCAAAACCGCGGCCTCCATTCCCGGAACCGGTCGACCCATGCTGCCGGGCTTGATGTTCATGGAAGCGAAATTTGCGAGGCAGATCATCCCGGTTTCGGTCATCCACCAGGTATCGTGCGGTGAGTGCTTCAGTGTTTTCTTGGCCCAATAGAACTGTTCCGGACTCAGGGTTTCTCCAACCGTGGCCACATGGCGCAACGACGAGAAGTCATACCTGCCCGGAAGGTCGTCTCCCGCTTCCATGAGCCTGGTGATGGTCCGTGGGGTCGTGTACCAGACCGTGACCTGATGTCTTTCAAGGGTTCGATACCACGTGGACGCGGAGAAGCCGTCTCCCTGGATTACGGTTGTTGCACCACACAGCCACGGGGCGAAAGCCCCGTAGACCGTACCCGTGATCCAACCGGGATCCCCGTCGGTCCAGAGTACGGAGTGGTCGGAGATGTTCAAGACATATTTCGCGGTCATGAGGTGGCCCAGCATGTCCTGATGTGCATGAACGACGCCCTTGGGCGGTCCGGTGGACCCTGAGGTATAGATCAGGAACAGGGGGGTCGCGCCGCGCAGCCACCTCACCGGGCTCTTCTTGGGGAACTCGTCCAACACTCCCTTCACCGGTATCTCCCCGGGGAGAACGTTCAGTTTCGGCCCCTCCGTGAGAAACGTGCATTCCACGGAACTCATGCAGTGTGCCGGGAGACGTTCCACGAGGTCGGGATGAGTGACGATGCCTTTCGGTTTCGCGTTCTGAAGTCTCACCTCAAGTTCGTCGAACCCCAAGGTAGAGTATATGGGAGAAAATATGATCCCCAAGCGAGCGCATGCCGGCATGACGAAATAGATCTCCGGACATGGCGGCAAGAAAATGAAGAGACGATCGCCCGCGGCAAACCCGTGCTCAATGAGAAGGTTAGCCCATCGACAGGACATGTCTCTCAGTTCGACATAAGAGTACTTGCTCACCTTGTCGGCCCTTTCAAAAATCAGAGCAGTCCGGTCGCGCGTATCTCTTCTCGCAGCCCACCTGTCGATTGCTTCATGAGCAATATTGATGTCTCCGCTCTCTTGTCGGGACAATTCCTCTTCCATCTTCTTCCAAGAGAAGGTCCGACAGGTCAGGGTGTAGTCGCCCATTGCCGCGTCGGGGTTCTCCGGTGGTATTGTGGCCTTTATCATGACTACCCCTTTTGGCCGGCGGGTCGTGGCCGCAGCGCCGGATCTCGATATGGCTCACGCGAGCGCACGCGTATCAGTCGGTCCATACGCGATATTTCCCGTGTATGCTACGGGCCTTTTCCACAAGGCGGGCGCCGGTGGGCCCCGAGGAGAGGTTGAGAGGCCGTCTTCGGCCGCCCTGAATAAGGGCTTGGATAACCTCTCTGACGGATCCCGACAACGCGGCGACATCATATCCGCCTTCCAGTGCCATGAGTATGGGGGGAGCGCGAACCGCATCGCGCGTTTCAAGTAATATCTCGGTCATCGTTCGGTACGCTCCCTCGGTCAATTGAGTTCTGCCGATAGGGTCCCTCTTATGTCCGTCGAACCCCGCGGCCACGAGGATGATCTCCGGTCGGAACCTTCTCATCACCGGTCCCAGAATCTCGGCATATACGTACGTCAAATCGGCATCCGTGATGTCCTTTGGAACCGGAATATTGAGATTGTAACCAAGACCTTCCCCCACTCCCGTCTCTTCCCAGTCGCCGGTGTGTGGATACCAGCCCGTGTGGTGAGTGGAAAAGTAGAAGACCTCCTTGGCCTCGTAGAACAGATCCTGGATCCCGTTTCCGTGATGAATATCCCAGTCGATGATCAGGATTCGCTGAAACCTGTGACGCTCGAGCGCGTATCGCGCAGCAACTCCCACATTGTTGAAGATGCAGAATCCGCCGGCGCGGTCGGCCAGTGCGTGATGTCCGGGCGGCCGAATCAAGGCCACGCACGCATGGCATCTTCCGGCAAGCAGTGCCTGAAGGCCTTTGATGCATCCACCAACAGCGAGCCAGGCCGCGACGTACGACCGTGACCCTACCGGGGTGTCGGGAGCGAGATTCGTAAACGCGCGTTCCGCGGTCCGGAGAATTTTTCGAATGTACGCGGGCGTATGAACCATTTCCAAGTGTTCCAGCGTGGCGAACTCCGGCTCTATGTTGATCACGGCAGGGCCGAAATCCTTGTCCATCATCCGGTAGAGGGCTTTGAGGCGGGCCGGGCGTTCCGGATGCACGAGGCCCGGCTGGTGCAACAAGTATCTTTCATCACGCACTACGCCGACTTTGAATGGCATCGACTTACTCACAACCGCAAGATCATCGTCCGTTCCCGCTCCCCGGTATCACAGAACACAAAACCAATTCTCTTGTATAGCTTTATTGCCTTGAAGTTCAGGGCTTCCACCGTGAGCCAGACCGCTTCCATCTTGAGTTCTTCGGCCCGATGAACGGCCAGTCGGGTGAGCGCAATCCCCAGCCCGCGATTTCGGTACTGCTTGTCCACGAAAATGACGTACTCTCCGCGATGTCCGTCACTTTCCGGGATGAGACAGGAATGGCCCACCACCTTGTCGCCTTGCCATGCGAGGAAGTTTTCACCCGCGTCGAGGAGATGGGCAATCCACTTGCCGCGAGCCCGGGCGTCGGCCGGGGGGAGCCCCTGAGTGATGGCCTTCGGGGTAAACGAATCGTACATCTCCGTGAGGGCTTTTCGATGTTCCCACGCGAAGGGGGCCAGGTCGTACCTGTCACCCTGCTTGTCCGTAAAGCTGGTGAATTTACCCTCAACGGCCATAATCCAAGGCCTTCAAAAAAAAAATCAGCACCCGATCGGCCCATCACACAAGCCAAAGAATACCCACAAGCGTTCGGGTGCTGACAATATATTACGTTATCGGTGTTCAGTCTATAAAAGCGATCAAGGCCTCCGCCGGCATGAAAAGCCTCGTTCTCGAGTCGCAGTCGATCGGCGGATCGTCGCCCATGACTCGGGCGTCCCTATTTCCAAACTCGATCCGCGACGGTTACAGGGACACACGATCCTTCACCAACTGGTCTATAATGGACGGATCTGCGATCGTGGTCGTGTCGCCCAGGTCGTTCACATTTCCCGCTGCAATTTTCTGGAGAAGACGCCGAAGGATCTTTCCGCTTCTGGTCTTGGGAAGCGCGTCCGCCCACTGAAGCGCATCCGGTGTGGCAATGGGTCCGATCTGCGTCCGAACCAGTTTCACCAGTTCCTTTTTCATGTCATCGGTCTTCTCCGCACCCGTATTGACCGTGACGAACGCGTAGATCCCCTGTCCTTTTATCGGATGCGGAAAACCTACGACCGCGGCCTCGGCCACCAGCGGGTGGAGCACCAATGCGGATTCGACCTCCGCCGTGCCGAGGCGATGGCCGGAAACATTGATGACGTCGTCGATACGTCCCGTAATCCAGTAGTATCCGTCTTCGTCCCTCTTGGCCCCGTCACCGGTGAAGTACATTCCGGGCAGTTTGCTGAAATAAGTGTCTTTGAAACGTTCGTGATCGCCGAACACCGTCCGGGCCATACCCGGCCACGGCCTGGTGATGAAGAGGGCGCCCTCTTGCCCGGCAAATTTCACCTCTTCTCCTGTTTCCGGATCGAGAATCACGGGGGAGACGCCAAAAAACGGGAAAGAGCACGAACCCGGCTTGATGGGGGCTACCCCGGGCAGAGGAGTCATCATTTGTCCGCCGGTTTCCGTCTGCCACCAGGTGTCCACAATCGGACACCAATCTCTGCCCACGTGATGGTAATACCATCTCCATGCCTCGGGGTTGATCGGTTCTCCCACCGTTCCCAGAAGCTTCAGGCACGATATGTCGTGCTTCGCGACGTGCGCGCCGCCCTCCTTGGCAAGCGACCGAATAACGGTAGGAGCCGTGTAGAACTTGTCAACACGGTGTTTGGCGCAGATTTCCCAGTACCGGTCGAAACCCGGATAGTTGGGAACGCCCTCAAACATAACGGATGTGAAGCCGTTGATGAGGGGACCGTAGACGATGTAACTGTGGCCGGTTATCCAGCCGATATCCGCCGTACACCAAAACGTCTCCTCTTCTCTCAGATCGAAAACCAGTCGTGTTGTCATTGCAGTATGGAGGAGATATCCTGCCTGCGTGTGCACCACGCCTTTGGGTTTTCCCGTGCTGCCGCTCGTGTAGAGGATGAAGAGGGGATCCTCCGCATCCATGGGCTCGGGCTCCACATATGACGGAAGAGACGGATCCGCGACCAGGTCATGCCACCAGAACTCTTTTCCCGCCTTTAACTCGGGATTACGTCCGCAACGATCGAACACGATTACCGTCTTCACGGCCGGGCTGTGCTCCAGCGCGTCGTCAACGTTCTTCTTCAGATCGAGAAACTTGCCCCCGCGATATCCCCCGTCCACCGTGATCACGAGTTCCGCGCCACAGTCTTCGATGCGGCTGGCAATCGATTCGGCACTGAAACCTCCATAGATGACGCTGTGAATCGCTCCGATCCGTGCGCAGGCCAGCATTGCAACGGCCAGCTCGACGATCATCGGCATGTAGATGATTACTCTGTCTCCCTTCTTGACCCCCTTGGATTTGAGCACTGCCGCGAACTTGTTTACCTGCCTGTAGAGATCAAGGTAGGTGATGATTCTTGACTGAGTCGGGTCGTCACCTTCCCAGTAGTACGCCACCCGGTTCTTCAGCCTATCCAAATGCCGGTCAAGACAGTTGTAGGAGGCATTTATGACACCGCCTTTGAACCACGCAATCCTGGGTTCGTGAAAGTCGTAGTCGAGCACGGTGTCCCATTTCTTGTACCAGGTCAGATACTCCCCGGCCTGCTCCGCCCAAAAGTTGTCCGCGTCCTCGATGGACCTTTGATAGAGTTCATCGTAATGCCGCCTGCTCTTAACGTGGGCAATCTTTCGGTAATCTTCCAGGTGAGCGTCGTACCATTTCGGAGCATTCTCCATTGAAAAAACCTCCCTTCATTTTCTTGATTCCCAAGAATCCAAAGTGTTCGTCGTCGAGCATTGGCTGCTCGGATATGACTCGTATGTTCGTGAGATAAGGGTGCGTAACTCAAACGATATAACCGTCCTTCACGAAAGCGACGTGTCGCACCCCGCAAGTACCGGTATTACTCTTCCGTTACCGGAGCCCCGGTCCGTACGTCGGCACGTTGATCGAATAGGACGGCTCATTCGCCCGCGTTATGGAAGGCAACGACCGTACCACGATCGAGCGAATGAGCTGTGACGTATCGACCGTATGAACAATGGCGACTTCCGCCGACCGCGGCACGCATCGGCCACAACCGACAACCGATGGTTTCTTGATGAGAAGCGAATCGTGGGGGGAGACGCTCTTGCCCATCTCGGATCCGCTACCAGGGCCACGTTGCGCATCGCGGCGGTGCCCGCCGTGGTCCCGGTTCATGGCTCTGAGGCCGACACCGATCCGTTCTGCGACCGTGTATCGCCGGTCTGTAGACCCTCGGAGGTACTCCTCACGCGTCGTGCCTCCAAACGGACCCAACCGCCGGCTACTCAAGCGCCACGTCAAGGTCCCTTGAGCACTGGAACTGCGGATGCACCGCGCCGGACTTTCGCTGTGGATGGATTCTTCACGAACGGCACTCGCTCAAGCGACCACTGTGCATCGGATGGAATAGAACGCCCTTGAACAATTTCACCTGAAATCCGAAAGATGTCAAGTACGATTGTCGGCGCCGAGCCTGGAATGTGATACAGTGAACATGCAGACGCACTCTCCGGAAGACCCGACCCTTCTGCAACCTTCGTTGCCCATTCTGAGGAGGTGTTATGGGTAGTAATGAATATTCGACGGTTCCCCGTATGCTTCTGGACTTCCTGGGCAAAACCCTTCCCTTCACCCATTTGGATTCGGGGGAACTGGAGCGTCTCTCCAGGCATTGTCTGATCAATTTCTTCCCCAAGGGAAGCATCATATTTCGTCAAAACGTATCTGAAGTTACCCACCTTTGTTTGGTTCAGAAGGGGGGCGTAAAGGTTTACTTTCAAGCCGACGAGACAGTGGCCACACTCAAGGACTACGGCGGAGAAGGTGCCGCCATCGGCGCCTTGAGCATAGTACGGGGCGACAGAGCCGATCTCACGGTAGAGGCTGTGGAGGACACGTTCTGCCTCATGGTTGAAAAAGGGACCTTTCTCGATCTCGTCAGACGAAATCCACGCGTCGCGCGGTTCTACTTGCACGGTCTTTCGGAAGACGTCATCTGTGACGCCTACAGTGTACTCCGCAGCCAAAAGATGCGCGCTCGAAAGGAAGAGGCCCTGTATCTCTTCAACACCAGGATTCAGGCGCTTATAAGAACTCAGCCGGCGATCGTTGCAACGAGCGCGACGATCCGTGAGGCGGGGGGAGCCATGGCCGACCGGGGCATCGGATCGGTCCTTGTCCGGAATCCTTCCGGCTGCATCGTCGGGATCGTGACCGACAGAGATTTGCGGAAAGCGGTTGCCCGGGGTCTTGAGTACGACCTTACCGTTGACCGAATCATGGCATCGCCGGTCCGCACCATATCGGCTCAGAGCGACTGTTTCGATGCACTGCTGCGAATTATCAGGGATGGATACGACCACCTGGTCGTCGAGCACAGAAAGCAAATCCTGGGCGTCGTCACCGCGCACGACATCATGGCCTATCAGGGCGGTCCGCCGCTCTACCTGTTCCGTGACATCGCTGCGGAGAAAGACATGGAAAGTCTCTTCGTGCTTTCCGAAAAGGTACCGGCCGGGGTACGCACGTTGATCGAGGAGGGCGCGCAGGGTCGAAACATCTCCCGGGTCATCACGCTTCTCAATGACTGTATTGTCGGTCGAATACTGGATCTGTTGATAGAGCGACTGGGCCCCCCTCCGGTGAACTTTTGCTGGCTCAGCCTGGGGAGTGACGGACGAGAGGAACAGACGTTTAGGACTGATCAGGACAATGCGATCATCTACCAAGACCCTGAAGAGGGTACTCCCGGTCAAGCGGCGGAAGACTATTTTCGAACCCTCGGTCACCTCGCGTCCGAGCATCTGATTGCGTGCGGCTATCCAAGGTGTAAGAGCGACTTCATGGCATCCAATCCAAGATGGTGCAAACCTTACTCGGTCTGGGTCAACTACTTCCATGATTGGGTGGCGTCTCCCGAACCGACGGACACGGCAACCGCGGCCATTTTCTTTGATTTCCGCCCCGTGTACGGAGAAGTAGACCTGGGCTATGCACTGCGGCGCAAAGTATCCCGTCTGGCTGAGCGACAGCATTCCTTTCTCAATCATTTGGCCGCGGACTGCCTCCATAGTTGGCCGCCGCTGTCGTTCTTCCGGAACTTCATCGTGGAGAAAAACGGCGAACACAAGAATCGCCTGGATCTCAAGAAAAGGGGCTTATCGCCCATTGTGAATTTCGCCAGGTTGATGGCCCTTCGTTACGGTATCGAAGAAACCAATACCCTGGACAGGATGCGAATAATGGCGGAAACGGAGCGGATTTCGGGAGAATTCTACGCCGATGCCGGACAGGCCTATGAGTTTCAGATTCAGCTGAATCTCGTCCATCAGCTTGAGATGGTGGAAGCCGGTCTCGTTCCCGACAGCTTCATCGACCCCGCCGATCTGTCGGATGTTGAGAGGAATACCCTCAAGGAGGCCTTTTCCGTCATCGATCGAATGCTCGCGCATATCAAACGAGCGTTTCCTTCCGTGCTGTAGATACGGTACCGAAGTCCCAAAGCGGTCGGTAGTGATCGGCACAATGAAAATGACGGTCTGCCCGAGGGACCTTGGTCCCACGGAAAGACGGCGGCGGGCGACTGTTGTTGCATTTGGATCCATAGGGGGATATTCTCTCAACGAATCCCTTGCGGTGCCGGTCCGTTCGGATCTTTAGTGCAACTTTGCATGAATACGGTCACGTAATCTTAACCGTTCGAGTTTGCCGTGGGCTTCGCCCTCGCAATGTGAACCGCCGTAATTCGCTCACACCGGTTTGGACAAAGCGAGACCATCCCCGGTCTGCGACTCGCTTTCCCGTGGTGATGCTCGCTTGAGCTTCTCGGATAGAGGAGAGACGATGGTCAAGGACGGCAATATTCACTTAGCAGACCCGGAGTCCGTGGTTCGGTTCCTCCGGAAGATTCTCCCGTTCAAGGATTTGGACGACGAGGTTCTGCGGAACCTGTCCACACGGTGCACACAGGATTTCTTCGCCAAGGGCACTCTTGTGCTCCAACAGGACGTTTCCGAAGTGACCCACCTGTATCTGATCAATCGAGGGGGAGTCAAAGTGTATCTCACCGACGACAATAGGGAGGTCACGCTCAAGGACTTCCGGGGCGAAGGGGGATACTTCGGAGCACTGGGAATAATCAGGGGATCCAGAGCGAATCTCAACGTCGAGACGGTGGAGGACACCTTCTGCTGGCTGCTGGAAAAAGAGGCCTTTCTCGATCTTATCAAGAACAGTCCACGGGTGGCTCAGTACTACCTTCAGCGGTTCTCCGAAGATGTCGTGTGCACGGCCTATTCCGAATTGAGAAACCAGAAGCGGCGATCCGGACCCCAGGCCCCATTCTACATGTTCAGCGTCGAGGTTGCGGATGTGATCACACGGCCTCTGCAAACCATATCGGCCGGCGAAACCATTCAGCAAGCCGCGGTTGCCATGTCCCACCACAGGATCGGTTCCTTGCTCGTCAGGGATCGGGAAGAGAATGTCGTTGGGATCGTTACGGACAAAGACATCAGGTCCAAGGTCGTCGCAAAGGGACTGGACTATCTGGCTCCGGTGGAAAGGATTATGACATCGCCGGTGCATACCATATTCTCTCATGCGGTGTGTTTCGACGCGCTCCTGCAGATGATGAAACTCAAGGTGCATCATCTTGCGGTAGAGAGGCAAAAGGAGATTATCGGCGTCGTGACGGCCCACGACATCATGGTTCATCAGGGTACGTCTCCGCTCTATCTGTTCAGGGAAATCGTGGCTCAGAAAAAGATTGAAGGGCTTTACTCGCTGTCCCAAAAAGTACCCACGATTGTGCGTGCACTTATTGAGGAAGGCGCGAAAGCGAACAACATTACGCGTATGATCTCAGTGCTCAACGACCATATCGTAGACCGCATGCTCGCCTTGTTGTACGAGGAGATGGGCCCCTCGCCACAGCCGTTCTGTTGGCTCATGATGGGAAGTGAAGGACGGAAGGAACAGACCTTCAAGACCGATCAAGACAACGCGCTGATCTACGATACTCCACCCGACGATTGGGAAGCGATCAAGACGGCAAAACTCTATTTCAGGCGCTTTGGGAACCGCGCCATTCAGCACTTGGAAGCCTGCGGGTATCCCCTGTGCAAAGGTGAGATGATGGCGTCGAATCCGAGATGGAGAAAGCCCTACGACGCATGGCAGGGGTATTTCGATCGATGGATGGGGTCGCCCGAGCCCAACGAAGTCATGCACGCCACGGTCTTCTTTGATTTTCGTCCCGGTTTCGGGCACGTAGGCCTCGGTGAACGGTTGCGCAGGCACCTGTCGGAGACTGCGCCCAAGAAGGGCATATTCCTCATGCACCTTGCCAAGGATTCTCTGCAGAACAAACCCCCCTTATCTTTCTTTCGGAACTTCATCGTGGAAAAGGACGGCGCGCACAAGAATCGACTGGACTTGAAGACGCGGGGTCTCACGCCGTTGGTGGACTTCGCTCGACTGCTCGCTCTGGCACACGGCATATCGGAGACCAACACGCTCGCGCGTCTCAAGCTCCTTGCAGACGGCAATTATATCCCCAAGGATCTGTACACTGAAACAAGCGAGGCCTACGAGTTTCAGATGCAGTTGCGCCTGGTCCACCAGATGCGAATGATGGAAGCCGGTCTTACCCCGAACAACTTCGTGGACCCCTCAGACCTGTCGGATCTTGAGAAACAGGCCCTCAAGGAAGCATTTGCCGTAATCGGGAGGGTTCAGGCCTTCATCAAGTCGGAATTCAAAGTCAGCGAATAGCCGTGCGATCTATTTTCTCTTCGGACAGGTTGGTGAAGTGGAGACAGCGTTGGTCGTTGTTGGGGTTGTCACCGCGGCCAAAGCATCCGCTTATCGAAGAAAACGAAAAGTATTTCAGTTCCTTGGATCAGAATAAACACCTTCGGGACTGTGAATTCGTCTGCTTCGACACTGAACTCACGGGACTCAACCCGCGCCGCGACGAGATCGTTGCCATCGGCGCCGTGCGCATAACAGGTCTGAGCATCGTCCCAGGGGACACCTTCTTCACCTATGTACGACCTACCAGACCGATCCCCAAAGACAGCACACTGGTACATCGGATCACATCCGAGCAATTGAAGGACGCACCGGACCCGGAAAAAGTCCTCCCCGCGTTCGTCGCGTATGTTGGCCCCGCTCTCTTGCTCGGCCATTATGTTCAGTTGGACGTGAATTTCCTAAACAGGGCGTTGAAGAAGTATTTGGGAGGGATCATACGAAATCCTTGCCTCGATTCCATGAAATTGGCTCAAGCCCATCACGAGTACAGACGGCGTTCGGAACGCGGCTACGTGAGTCCGTACATGCCGTTGAATCTCGGCCTTCTGGCCAAAGAGTACGATTTGCCGAAATTCGCTCAGCATGACGCGTTGGGAGACGCGATGCAGACCGCGTATCTGTTTCTGTTCCTGGTCACCAAACTTCAGGAGGCGGGTTACGTCACCCTCAACGATCTGTACTCTGCGGGGAAGATCCCGCTGATGGTCCGGTAGCGAGTACCGTGTCCATGCACGTGCGGCGGTCGCGATGGAATCGGTCCGCCTCTCGGAGGCTTCCGTCGTTTCAGGGCCTAGCCGCCGCCGTCCGGCACTCCGATCCTGTTCCGTATCAACGCCTCGATGGCCGCGGGATTTGCGACCGTCGCGGTGTCGCCGAGATCGTCCACCTCACCCAAGGCGATCTTCTGCAGAAGACGTCGCAGGATCTTTCCACTGCGGGTCTTGGGGAGATCTTCGGCCCATTGCAGAGCGTCGGGCACTGCCATGACGCCGATACGTGACCTAAGGAAATCTCTCAACTCACGGTTCAATGCATCGGATTTTTCAACTCCCGGCCCAACCGTGACGAACGCGTACAGTCCTTGCCCCTTGATCGGATGCGGGAAGCCCACAACAGCCGCCTCAACCACCCCGTCATGTTCCACCAGCACTGTTTCGATCTCCCACGCGCCTATACGATGCCCCGCGACCTTGAGGACGTCGTCGATGCGTCCGGTGATCCAGTAGCACCCGTCCTCGTCGATCTTGGCTCCGTCGCCGGTGATGAAAAGTGCTTGAAACGGCGCAAAATAGGTTTCGATATAGCTCTGATGATCCTCGAATATGGTTCTGGCCATGCCCGGCCATGGTTTTCCAATGAAGAATGCCCCTTCCTGGCCGGGAAACTTGGTCTCCTCCCCCGTGTTCAGGTCGAGTACAACGGGTTTCACTCCGAGGAACGGAAAGGAGACCGATCCGGGCTTGACGGGACCCACGCCTGGAAACGGGCTCAACATGGGGCCGCCGCTTTCGCTCTGAGACCACATGTTCATTACGGGACATCTTCCTCCGCCGACATGTTCGAAGTACCACCACCAGGTCTCGGGAGACAGGGCTTCCCCACAACTGCCTAGGATCCGGAGAGAGGAAAGATCGTGCCCGGCCGCATGTTCCTTTCCCCTCGAAGCCAGGACGCGAATTTCATGGGGTTCCGTGCAGAATTTTCCCACGCAGAGCTTCTCCACGATCCGCCAGTATCGGTCGTAGTCGGGGTAATTGGAGACGCCCTCGAAGAGCACTGAGGATACTCCGTTGATCAGCGGTCCGTAGACGCCCAGACTCTGGCCGACGACCTTGCCGAGGTTACCGGTAAACCAGAAAACGTCATTTTCCGACAGGTTGAAGATGAGTCGACTTGTCATGGCGGCCCAGAGGAGGTACCC
This sequence comes from Desulfomonilaceae bacterium, assembly GCA_031082285.1. Lineage (GTDB taxonomy): Bacteria > Desulfobacterota > Desulfomonilia > Desulfomonilales > Desulfomonilaceae > JAVHLK01. The sequence continues at coordinate 55,186 of JAVHLK010000012.1, read as the reverse complement.
CCCGTGGGTGTGGACCAGAGCTTTGGGCTTGCCGGTGTTGGTTCCGGCAAATGCGATGAACAGCGGGTCTTCCGCATTCATAGGTTCCGGAGCGACCCAGCCGGTAGGGGACGTACCCGGGACGGCCTCATGCCACCAAATGTCTCTCTCGTTGCGCATGTCGGGATTGAGGCCGCATCGGTTGAAGACCACGACCGTGTGTACCCCCGTACACCTTGTCAGCGCCTCGTCCACGGTCGGTTTGACCGGAAAGACCGCTCCCCCCCGGAGACCCCCGTCGGATGTGACCACAGCAACCGACCGGATCAAGTCGATCCGATCCGCGAGCGATTCGACGCCGAATTCCGTGCACACGACGCAATGAACCGCGCCGATTCGTGCGCACGCCAACATGGCCACAACCAGTTCGACGATCATGGGCATGTAAATGATGACTCGATCCCCTCTGCCGACACCCCGTGCCTTCAGTAACGCGGCCAACTCGCACACGGATCGGTGCAGTTCCGAGTAGGCGATCGCTCGATGTTCCGAAGGACTGTCGCCTTCCCAGTAATAGGCCGTCGTGTCGCCGCGCGTGTCCAGATGCCTGTCGAGACAATTGTACGACGCATTGAGCAATCCGCCGCCGAACCATTGAATACGCGCTTCCTCAAGGTCATGACGCAGGACAAAGTCCCACGCCCTATCCCACGACAGGTATTCACGAGCACTTTCCCCCCAGAAGGATTCGACTTCCTCAACAGACCTGTTGTAGACCTGTTCGTATTCCTCCACGCTCTTGATGAATGCGGTTTGACCAGAGAACGTCACATGGCGGTCATACCGTGTGGGCCCGTTTCCCATGCCGAGACCTCCTTCACCATTCCCGACCGAAAGCGCCCAGAAATGAGCCGGAAGGGAATACCTTCAGAGACTCTACCACAAGCACTCGCCAACACGAAACGCGGATGTGGCATAGTTGAAAGGTTTGCACCGCACATCCTTCGGATGTCACTAAATGCTCTGTACCATCAGTAGGTTGGTCCGGAACCCAAGAGATCTCCCGGGCCCCGGCCTGACTGCGTGCGACGAATCTCACGGCACGTTGCGCGGTGACCGACACGATGGGTCGCATGAATGCGCTCCGAATAAAGCCGCACGGCTTCGTGCCGCCGGCGGTGGATACATGGAGCCTCCGCTGCAACGATTGCGCCTCGATGCTTATTCCCAACAACCGGCAAGACACGGGATCGATATCCCATTCATACGGTGATTGCAGACGCGAGGGAATTATTTCTTCCCATATCCGATCTTTTTGACGGCCTCTCCTATCGCGTCGAGAACGGTCGGGTCGTCTATGGTTGACGGTATTGAATATTCCTCGCCGTCGGCGATCTTTCGCATGGTCCCGCGAAGAACCTTTCCCGATCGGGTCTTGGGCAACCCCGCGACGACCACTGCCTGCTTGAACGAGGCAATGGGGCCGATTTCGCTTCGAACCATCCGCACTACCTCGGAGATGACCTCTTCCTGTGGTTTGGTCACCCCGGCCTTTAACACGACGAATCCTACCGGAACCTGGCCCTTGAGGTTGTCGTGTGCTCCCACCACCGCGCATTCCGCCACATCGGGGTGCCTGGCCAAGACTTCTTCCATGCCGCCTGTGGAAAGCCTGTGGCCTGCCACGTTGATCACGTCGTCCACGCGACCCATCACCCAGACGTATCCTTCCTCGTCGATAAAACCGCCGTCGCCCGTCAGATAGTAGCCGGGAAACGGGTTCATGTACGACTCGACGAATCTCTTGTCGTCGTTCCACAACGTCGGCAGGTTTGCGGGGGGAAGAGGAAGTTTCACGACCAACACGCCGTTCATGTTCGGGCCGAGCTCCTCAGCCGAAGCCGAATCCACGACGGTCAAATTGTACCCGGGCATTGGTTTCGTGGCGGAGCCGGCCTTGATGGGGAACTCCTCCAGACCGCGGAAGTTCCCGGCGATGGTCCACGCCGTCTCCGTCTGCCACCAATGGTCGATAACGGGCCTTTGAAGCAACTCAGTGGCCCAGTAATAGGTATCGGGATCCAGTCGTTCCCCGGCAAGGAACAGCGTCTCGAATCTTGAGATGTCGTAGCCTTTCAGGTATCGACCCGAAGGGTCCTCTCGCTTGATCGCCCGGATTGCCGTCGGCGCGGTGAAGAGAGCCTTCACTCCGTGCTGGGAGATGACGCGCCAGAACGCTCCCGGGTCGGGCGTTCCAACGGGTTTTCCTTCGTAGACGATGGTAGTGGCCCCCATGAACAGGGGTGCATACACGATATACGAGTGCCCGACCACCCAGCCTACATCGGACGCGGCCCAGTAGACGTCTCCCGGGCCGATGTCGTAGATGTGCTTCATCGACCATTTCAGGGCCACCGCGTGACCTCCGTTGTCTCTCACCACGCCCTTCGGCCTTCCCGTGGTTCCGGACGTGTAGAGTATGTAGAGCGGGTCGTTGGCCCCGACGGACACGCACTCGGCAGGTTGTGCGCCGGCCTCTTGCTCCGCCCAATCGAGATCGCGGCCGGGAATGAGTTCGGCGGTCACCTGCGGACGTTGCAGGATGACGCATGTTTCGGGCTTGTGGGACGAAATTTCGATTGCCTCGTCAAGGAGAGGCTTGTAAGGAATGATCCGCTTGACTTCTATGCCGCAGGACGCCGACAGAATCGCCTTGGGTCTTGCGTCTTCAATGCGAATTGCCAGCTCCGGAGGCGCGAATCCGCCGAAGACCACCGAGTGGATCGCTCCCAACCGCGCGCAAGCAAGCATGGAGATGACGGCCTCTGGAATCATGGGCATGTAGATGATGACGGTGTCTCCCTTACCGACTCCGATGCCCTTCAAGAAGCCGGCGACCTTGGACGCTCTCGCCTTCAGGTCCGCGTACGAGAACGTTGCAACGGTATCGGTTACGGGGCTGTCGTAAATGAGCGCGGTTTGTCCGCCTCGTCCCTGTAGGACATGAACATCCACCGCGTTGAAACACGTGTTGAGCATCCCCCCGGGAAACCACTTGCAGAACGGAGGATTGGAAAAATCCAACACTCGGTCCCACTTTCTGTCCCAAGCGATCTCTTCCGCCGCTCGTCCCCAGAACCCGACGGGGTTCTCCAAAGACTCTCTGTACACTTCGTCGTATTTCATGCGTACCCCCAGACATGTCTGCCGAGATTACTCCTGTTTCGCATTACAGCCAAACCAAAGGAGGTGATTCCTCGCGTTGCCGCGACCTGAAACGAGAAGAACGTATTGTTTGAAGAACAGGGCATCGCCTCGCGGAAGCCGATCCTAAGAGTCGGGTTCCCTGGGGCGCGATCGGTCGGTCCGCAGAAGTCGCGGAATTCACGACTCCCATGGCGCGGTGATTGTCCTATTAAACGGCCGAAGAACCATATCCCCGCTCAGCGGGGGGGGCCGGCCGCAGACCGAGATCCCCGCGGTGAACCCTACCGTAGCGCGCTCTCGAAAGGCGATTAATGTCGACTCGCTTGACCCGAAGGAGAATCCCATCATGGCAGTACTTGGGTCCGATTGCAACCCCTCTTTGGGGGTATCGAGCAAGGCGTCCGGATACGAGCGCCCAGGGGAAGCAATGAAAAAAGATTGTGTCGTGCGCGGGGCGCCGCGTCTCAATAGCGGATAATTGTCCGAGTGTGCGCCTGCACTCTCGTATACCGAATGTGACGCTTCCCGCACCCTCTCCGGCGACACCTCCGAAGGGAAACCCGTCACGGCCCGAAGACGCGTGAGCGTCACTTGCGTGCTGCACCCTCACCCGCGAAACAGGGCATTAGCGGGTCCAGGATAGGGCGACTGTGAAGGCCATACCCCTTTGGATGCAAGAAATATCGATCGCGCGTCATTTTAGCGTTGACAAAACCCGTGCGCTCCTTTTATATCTAATCGACCTGCCGCATCGAGCACAAAGGTCCGCATTTCAAGGGCTGCACATGGTGCACGAGTGCGCAGTTAGCCTATACACTCGTTTCCTTGCGGAGCATGCTCCGCGCCCATCAACGTTTCCACCGATTTCGGGTCGGTCGTTCATTCTTCAGCCGGGTCAATGAAAAAGGACTGAGGCTGCGGCTACGCGGAGTAGAAACGTGCTCCAAACGACGCACCTATGTACCTTTGAGCGGTTCAAGGGAGTCAGGCGATGCTCTTCCCGTGAGAAGGAGGGGGACACGGCGGGCAGAGCGAGTCAGGGCCGCATCGGCGTTACCATTCACGTCGGCCGGCGAGACTTCCTCACGCTCAGGGATTCTTTGCGACGTTCATCCGCATATATATCTCGTGCCGAGACACATATCTTTCAGCTCTTTCAGCGCTTCCTGCGGGCAATAAGGGGGTTGACTCCTCCCTTCATTCACCCGAACAACGTATCCGCCTTCAAGGTTTTCTTCCATCCAGCTCGTTCATATCCAACCTCGTCAACATACCCAGTTTGCCATGTCAAGCGCTGCGTGTCGTTAGACCTCTCGCATGTGCGCCGAGGCTTTTTTACGGCCCCGGCAGGTGATACACGGCAGGACTCCCTTATCCGGGGGGCGCCGGAAATACTTGGTCGAATCGTGTTCTTTGTTCTCGCAACGGGCAGGGCGCCGCCTCAGGGTCCTTCTCAATTTTGCAGCACAGGAAGGTGAACACAGCTTTACGAGAGGTTAAGTCATCATATTAGGATAGGTCTCAACAAGTAGAAATTGTTGTGTGCGGTCGCATGGACCGGATGGAGTGGTCTGGTCTGCGCATAGGGTGTGGTCTGCGCCACGCGAGAGGAGAGATGCGCGGCCATATGAGGAGAGGTTTGTTCGGCTTCTCCAGTGGGGAAAAAAATGTGAAGGAGGGATAAAAACAGGAGAGTTGCCAAGTAGAAAGTTGTTGGTGCAATTGCCGGGTTTACCCACCTGGTAAAATCCGCGGTCACGTTTTCTTCCACGGTTACGAGAGTGTTCACGGCATTCCCGTTTCGTTGCATATCGGGAATTCCAAGGGTGAAAAACGCCCTTCACCCAATGGGAGTAGTATGTGCCGCGCCATGGAATAGATGCGCCCAAAGTCCAAGACGTCTCGCTTGCTTTTCCGAAGCTGAAAAAAACATAAAGGAGTGATGAAAAGAGCTACATTTACTGATAAGGACGTGGGGATTCAATTGCCGGGTTTGCCGACCTGGAAGGAATGAGCGGTCCCAATTTCTCTGAGTGATGTGGGATGTCCGCAGCATTCAGGTCGCGTACGACGCCGGGAATTTCAAGGGTGAAAAACGCCTTTTATAGGGAGGAGGATTCAGTATGGACCAGAGCAAGTTGACCGAGTACTGGCATAAGAACCTCACATACGTGGTCATACTTCTGTGTATTTGGGGACTCGTATCGTACGTACTGGGAATCATATTCGTTAAACCTCTCAACGCGATCAGCATCGGCGGCTTCCCGCTTGGGTTCTGGTTTGCCAACCAAGGGTCCGAGGTCATCTTTGTCATATTGATATTCGTCTACGTGGGGCTCATGTCGAGACTCGACCGAAAGTACGACGTACAGGAATAGCCCTGAAGCCATCACCAGGTACGTACCGAGACCGAATAAGGAGCGGAAAGGAGCGAATGCATGTCGATTCTGACTTGGACCTATATTATGGTTGGCATAACGTTTTCCATCTACATCGTCATCGCATGGAGGTCGAGGGTTGCCACCACCGCGGGGTTTTACGTCGCGGGGAAAGGCGTGCCTGCAATTTTCAACGGAATGGCCACGGCTGCGGACTGGATGAGTGCCGCGTCCTTCATTTCAATGGCGGGCCTGATCTCCTTCCTTGGATACACCGGTTCCATGTACCTGATGGGTTGGACCGGCGGATACGTTCTCCTGGCACTTCTGCTGGCGCCCTATCTCCGGAAGTTTGGAAAATTCACCGTGCCGGATTTCGTCGGGGACAGGTACTACTCCGATACGGCCAGAGTGGTGGCCCTCATCTGCGCGATCTTCGTGTCGCTGACCTACGTATGCGGTCAGATGCGCGGGGTGGGAATCGTGTTCAGTCGATTCCTCGAAGTTCAAGTCCACGTCGGCGTCATCATCGGTATGGCCATTGTGTTCATATACGCAGGCCTCGGCGGCATGAAGGGAATCACATGGACGCAGGTGGCTCAGTACTGCGTGCTCATTGTCGCATATCTTATCCCCGCGGTCGCAATATCCGTCCACCTCACCGGTTGGCCCATTCCGCAGATCGGCTATGGTGCGGCCATCTCCGCCGTCGGCCCGGAACAGGGGAAATACTTGCTCGACGTCCTTGATGTCGTGAACAAGGATTTAGGATTCGCCGCCTACACTTCAGCCTTTGCCGCGGGGCAGAAGAGCATGCTGGACGTGTTCATGATCACGTTCGCTCTAATGGTTGGAACCGCAGGACTGCCGCACGTGATTATCCGGTTCTACACGGTTCCCAACGTGAAGTCCGCCCGGATCAGCGCGGGGTACGCCCTGTTCTTCATCGCCCTGCTCTACACAACTGCGCCGGCTGTGGCGGTCTTCGCCCGGTACAACATGATCGACACCCTCAACGACAAGCCTTACAAGCAAGCGCCTTCCTGGTTCCTGAACTGGCAAACCACGGGGCTCATGGCCTGGGTCGACAAGAATGGAGACGGCATAATCCAGTACAGGCCCGGAGATCCCTTTGTCGGTCCGCCGAAATTCAAAGAAGCGGACGGAAAGATCGAACATGGAAAATTCGGGGAGCCTCTGGTAACCAATAAGCTCACTGATAATCAGAATGAGCTCTATGTGGACCGGGACATCATGGTGCTGGCCAACCCGGAGATTGCCGGGCTGCCCAACTGGGTCGTGGGCCTTGTGGCGGCAGGAGGTTTGGCCGCCGCACTCTCAACCGCGGCCGGTCTCCTCCTGGTGATCGGCTCCTCGATCGCTCACGACCTCTATTACCGAATGATAAATCCACAGGCGTCGGAAGCCTTACAATTGACCATTGGACGCATCATGATCTTTGTGGCCATCTGTGTGGCCGGTTATTTCGGGGTCCATCCACCCGCATTCGTGGCCCAGGTGGTGGCCTTCGCCTTCGGCCTGGCGGCCTCGTCGTTCTTCCCCATCATCATCATGGGGGTCTTTTGGAAACGAACGACGCGTGAGGGAGCCATCGCCGGCATGATCGTGGGCATTGTCTTTACCGCCGCCTACATCATCCACGTGAAATTCATGGGCGCGGGATTCTGGTTCTTGGGCATAAGCGCCGAAGGAATCGGCACCGTGGGAATGATCTTCAATTTCGTGGTGTGCTACATCGTGTCTCTGCTTACGCCTCCGCCGCCCCAAGACGTTCAGGACATGGTTGAAAGCATTCGGTATCCTCGAGGTGCCGAGGCGGCCAAGGCGGTCCATTAGTTTCTGTCCGCCCCCTACGGGGACTGCAATGAAGCGAAATAAAGGCGTACCGCCTCTGTGCGGTGCGCCTTTTCGTGTTTCTTCGGTGTGGCCGGGAAAAGCGGGGGAGTACGAGGAAAGAATGGAAAATAATTTACAAGAGAAAGATAGTGTGTTCAGATAATTATGGTTGCGATTGACGAGGAGGCGATCGATCCCTCCGTCAACCGCGGTGACCGGGAGACCGGACAGGTCGACGAGCAATCGCCCATCCAGGGAGATGCCCAAGTGCAGAGAAAAAACATCAGCGCGAGAGAAGCTTTGGCCGATGTGCGGGCGGAAATGGACCACGCGGGATTGATGCGAAAATACAACTTGTCCGTCCGGGGACTCATCAGCCTCTTGGGGAAACTGCTTGATCAGGGATTGTTGGATGAATCGGAGATCCGTGACGGAATGCCGACACTCGACCAACCATTAAACCTCAGGAACCAGTTCACCGAAGAAATTCTCTTTCGCGGCACGGCCGAAACCATTAAGGACCTTGTTGAGCTTGCCGTACGCTCCGGGGCACATCTTGCTGAAGCGAACCTTACAGGGGCCAACCTGTCCGGTCTGGAAGCCGAAGGGGCCGACCTGTCGGAAGCCTATCTCTATGAGGCCAACCTTCAACGGGCGAATCTCGCCGGTGCGACCCTCTTCCGTGTTGAGCTTTCCGAGGCGAACCTCGCCGGTGCTTTACTGACAAGAGCCGATCTGTCGGAGGCGAATCTGACGGGGGCCAATTTGTCGAGAGCCAACCTGGTGGAGGCAAACCTTTTCAGGGCGAACTTTGATAGAGCAAACCTGAGGGAGGCGAACCTGAAAGAAGCCGATCTCAGGCAGGCAAGGTTCATGGAAGCAAATCTGACGCAGGCCGACTTCACCGACGCGAAACTCTCCGACACGGAATTTGAGCGCGCCGACCTGACGTCGGCAAAGCTTGACGGTGCCCAAATGGACGCAGCCGACCTCACCGGAGCCAACCTCAAGGGAACGCTGTTGGACAATGAGTGACGCACGAGTCGAACGGGGAATCTTCCCGCGTTGTTCCTTAGAGCTTCATGGCGTAAGTTCGGTGACACATTCTGCTCCCGTTACCGAATCTGATATCTGGAACCAGAGCTTTCCGAGCACGGAGGCCCGGGCTATCCCGCGTTCCGCGGGACGGTGTCTCAAACCACTCTCGTGGGACGGGCCTCCGTGCCCGTCATCTGCTGCGTCTCTGTGCCGGTTTCCGCTCCGAGAGCGCCCGCCATCCCGCGCAGAACGCGGGACGGGACGCCACCGAGCTTTTGCGGGGATGTGCGACCGTATTTAGGAAACGGGGCACCGTATTTGCGCCGGCGTGCACTCGGAACGCAACCATTCACCCACGCGACGCGGACATGGGCAATCCCGAGCGGGGGAAGATGGATCTCTCCGGCCAACATAGGCATTCGTCCGTCACCGCGCACACGGCAATAAAGGCGGCGATCTGCGGATTGTTGATTCTCTGAACTAGAATCACGCCGACTATTCAGCCTCCCTCTTGAACCAAAATCGTCCGACGGTCATCTAATAGTACTAAGGGCAAGGGAGTGGACCAAATGGACGGGAGGTGAAACCATGAATCGCTTGGCTATACCAATAGTTATTGTTGCGGCCGCGGTTTTCGGCGCTCTGGCTTGGTACCCCATGTCGTCGCAGGCTCTCGAGGTATTCGGGGTCCCCGGCCTTGAATGTGACCTGGAAGGTCAATCCGCGGACATGCACCAGTACGACGGAGGTCCTCTTGACCTACAGGGGTGTCAGCAGTACTGCAGATCAACCTACGGCGTCGATCCATATTGGTGGAGCAAGAGGCGCGGTTGGCACCGAGGATATGGTGTGGGATACGCGACGTGCATTCAGGATTGCAATAACAGGTACTGGAAAGCCTGGGACAGGAACATGGAAGACTTGGGAAAGTAGGAATTTTCCTTAGTTCGACGCGCCGAGAAGTCCAATGCGAGGACCCACGTTCCCGAGATTATGCGGGGTCACCGCGGTGTCGGAATCATCCCGTGACGAGCCTTGATCGGAGGTGGTCCAAACCAGGGTTGGAGAACATATGTGTCCATGCCGCGCAACAATGTAGTCGACCGGTGCTATCCGGGCCAAGGAAGATCCTGATCACTCGTTGTCGGGGCAGTTCACGTGCCGTTCCGATTGATCGGCAATCAATTCCGCGGAATGAGTGCACGATTACATGAATGCGGAATCGGTTTGGTGACCGCGGGAGTTCGTCGTCAGCTGCGTCATCGCAATGAGGACATTGACGATGTACTTGCGCTGAGCGGATCGCCGAAGCACTCTTTGATTGACGAGACCTTCCACAAACTTGAGAACAAGACTGCTTAGGCGATTTCCTCCTCTCCCCATGCTCGACGGCTTCGATCAATGCGTTTCCGTACCACTTCCCACGTGCTCGTCGTGAGGAAGGATTCTTTCCATCGATCCACCATAATCACAAACATCTCCAATGGTACGGTAAACGTAATCTCGTCGGCTTTCATGAACTTACGATCGGAAGGATCCCATCCGCCGACCACCGCCTTCAGTTTGCCTTGGGACAGATATCGCAGGGGCCACGTGACGATGGAACAGCATCCCGAACCGAAAGGGGATTTCACGGCCTCGAAATCATTGGTCACGAAGGTGGCCAACTGGTTCAGGCCCGCGATGGTTTCGGCCCTTGCGAAAAAGGTCACCAGTTCCGGATTCTCATCCGCGTCGAACAGGCTGATGGGTTTGAACTGACAGAACCGAGCCGGAGCCGGCCTTGGGTCGATCATGGAGAAGAAGTCACGGGTAACCTGAGGGGATTCGAGATACCGCTCTCCTTGGATCCGATTGGGAATACCGGTGGACACCAGATGTGCGATCGCTTCGAGCTGGGGTTTGAGAAAGCCGAGATAGAAAGCCCCTCCCAGGCATCCGAAGTGCTCACGGTCGAAATAGGCAACGCTCCGTCTCTTTCTCGCTCTCCAGATAACCCCCAAAACGCACGCGAACGTCTCGTGAAGTGCGCTCCAGTCCACTTCTCCCCTGGCTTCGGTTTCAACCGTGGGTAGTTTTCCATGCTTGGGGGAAATTCCATCCCTTGGTTCTTCATCGACATAACTCATGCCCAAGGGCTCTTCCGACAGCCCGAGTATCGCAAAGAACTCCCGGACGTGACTTGACTTCCAATCGTGTACCATCGACAGATCCTTTCCGTCATTGGCCATGAACTCGCCTCTACTGAGTGTCGCTCTTCAGCACCCAGCCCGTGCCTCCGGTGCTCACCCGAACGGCGACTCGTGAGAGCAGCGCGTCAAAATTGTGATTTTCCAGACTGCCGCAGCGGATCATGACGCTGATAAAGTGGTCGTAGATTCTGTCCTTTGTTGCACCGGGGTGTGCCAAGACGTATGCGCCGATCGTCCTGCACGCCCGTCCCTCAAAACTCTCCCCTCCAGCCGAATTGGACGGTACGGCCGGCAAACGCTCGCCCTCCTGCGGTTTGCGAAAATTGATAACCAGATCCCTCCTCACCACCTTATCGGAGACCCGCTGGTTGTACGTTTCCGAGTCGGTATCGATGGACAACGCGTGACCGAGATCTCCTATGACGAAACCCGCATCGGCAAAAATCTGCTGAACCAGGCGCCAGGTCATGGATGATGCATCGTGCCAACACAGCGAGAGCCATCTGCCCGGTTTCAACACGCGATGACACTCGGAGGCCGCGAGACGCATCATGCGCGCCCAATGGTCCACACTCTTGCGTCGAGTGGCGTTGATGATGATCTCGGAATCGTGCCAGGAGGTATTGAAGCCCAGCCATGATTCCCAGACGAAGTTCAACTCGCCATACTGAACGGATCCCCCGTAAGGGGGATCCGTGAAGATGTAGTCGACCGAGCACTCCGGCAGCGCATCCATATCCGTAGCCGATTGGGTCGATATGCACGCGCTCTGGGTTTGAATGGTCCGTGCCAACTCCGCCTTGGCCTTGACGGTACGTTTGAACACTCTGGTGAGGCTTTCGAGCACGTTGCGCTGCTTGGAGACGGGCGGCAACGACCAATTGCCCGGTATGTAGCCCCCCCCTCCGTCCAAGTGCTGTGCTTTGCGGCTGACCGCAGTCATGCCCGCCGTGATGACGGCTTTCAGATCGTAATCGTTCCCCGCCGCGTGCATAAACGCGGCCAATGCTCTCAGGTTGCGATAGGTGAAAAGCTGTGAGACACGTCGGAAATCACGACTCGGTCGCCATTCGTCACCCCAGGGCAGGTCGGGGTTCGACTCGTTCATCATGAACTGAATCGGATGAGGGTAGGGGATGGGTGCGCGCTCGATCTCCCGAATTCTCGCGAGATCGATTGCGGCAAAGGCGTCGCGATCTCCCTTGGGACCGAACACGGATCGGGTCATTCGCTTTGGTCTGCATCTTCCGTGACAGGAGAAATTCACTGCGACGGGAACGTAGCCGGCGATCTTAAGCATAGAGCCTATGCGACGGTGCTCTCCCCGCTCGGAGAGGCAGTGGGGGCAGCAGGACTGATTGTACAGTGACGCTTCGTACAAAGTCACCGCGCGGCCGCAGCCCGCGCAGTGGTATTCATTGGAGTAGATGACGTAGTGAATCGTTCCCGCACGACCGCATTTGTGACACGTGGTATCGTAAAGATACCGAATCTCCGAATCGACTTCTTGGCATAGTACATTAAAGCGATGCCACAAGACCTCAGGATCACATCTGGATAGGTAGAACCGGGTAATGAAGGTTGCTGCAGGTGAGGCATCGATGGCCACCGCATTTCGTCCGCTCGTGAGCGCGGCAAGCGCGGTACTGCCGGAACCGCAAAACGGATCCAGAACCAGGTCTCCTTCCGTCGTAAAATGCCGGACATAGGCCTGGATCGCGTCGTGAGGCTTCTTGCCCAGATGATAGGGGTGCATGCCGAACACGGGGGAATTCTTGGTGGTCATAATGGGACGGGAAAACTCTTCGACGCGGTAATCGTCGGCAGGTCGGTATGGGTTGCGGGCACAATGTGCTTCGACGAACGAGCGAAGAAGCGGATTGGGCCCGTCACCCGAATAGAGCACGCGATCATGTGTCATACCACCCTCCAAACGCACGTAATCCGCGCGGAGAAGACCATGGGGCAAGAAAGACCGACGAGAACCGGTTGGTGCGCGTACTTGTCCGACGGTCCGGTCTCGGGGCACGGCGTACGGAATCACGAGGTCGGCCGGGGAGCATTCCCCGCAATCGTCGCTGCGCGGTCTTGGCCGGTAAGTTCTGCGGCACATGAGTGAGTACACCGGTCCTTAAGTATATTTCCCGGTGAACCAATCCTGTCGCCGGCACTGCTTTCATGGTAACATTACACACAACCATGACCGCTCAACAAGCGGAAAGGTGTGAGCCGATCCGGAAATTCTCGAACGTCGACGAGATCTCTTGGTGTTCCCTCGAACATCGGTCGTCGATCGGTTTGTTCGGCAATCTACAACCATGCTCACAAGACCGACCGATGAGTCCGGGATTGCGCTTTGAGGGGAAGAGCCCTTTGAAAGGAAGGCCCTTATGCTGCCGAAAGTTGGAGACAAGGCGTCGTTGTCTCGATCCATTTCTCCGGAAGAGATCGGGCAGTTCGCTGCAGTCAGCGGAGACTTCAATCCGGTTCATGTGGACGAGGAGTTTGCCGGCAAGACGCGTTTTGGAGGACGTATTGCGCACGGAATGTGGTCCGCGTCCCTCATTTCCGCCGTGCTGGGAACAAAGCTTCCCGGACCGGGTACCATATACCTCAGTCAGACCTTGGCGTTCAAGGCGCCCGTGCGGCCCGGGGAAACCATCACCGCGACGGTGAAGGTGACTAAGGTACGTGAGGACAAACGCATCGTGACTCTGCACACGTATTGCGAGAACGCTGAAGGACAACGAATCGTGGACGGTGAGGCGGTGGTCCTCCACGAAGAGGTCGTCTGATCGGGGTGGAGTGAAAGTTGGGAAGGTATTCCCCTTCTCGGGAGACGCGATCCTTGCATGCAAGTCTCTGCGAAGAGGAGCGCGACCTGATGGTTTCGTTTCCTACAACGCGGGATCGCCTGGTCCCGAATTCCACTCGGGACTCGTGATGACGTCTCCGTTCAAGACGCCTTCGCCGGGTGTCCGAATGGCTCCGCTCAGGCGAGGACGTGCTTGACAAGAATGGGAACCAATGATGAAATGACGTGATTCGAAGTATGGGCCGGGCCTGGAGAATCGATGACAATCCGGGAAGTAATTGAAGTCTTGTCCGGGCAAATCTTGGTTGACAATCACGAACTGGATAATGACGTTCCCATGGGCGGAGCCGCGGACCTTATGAGCGACGTCCTTGCGTTTGGTACCGAGGGCATGGTTCTCATGACGGGATTGACCAATCCGCAAACCGTTCGTACGGCCGAGATGGCCGGCATTGAAGTGGTGGTGTTCGTGCGAGACAAGACCCCTCCCCCGGAAACCATCGCATTGGCCAGAGATTTGGGGATTACCCTCATCCGCACGGGCTATACCATGTACGAGGCGTGCGGCCGACTCTATAACGCAGGCCTTCCGGGCCGTGGTCTGGTAAAGATCGAAAACAATTCCTGGTAGGATATGACGACCCAAGAAATCACAAAGGTTCAGGAGCTCATCTACACCACCCGAGTCGAGACGGTGATGGCAACCAATGTGGTCGTGGTTGACCCGTCCATGACCATGGGAGAAGTCAAGCGTCTCATGCAGGAGAAGCGCATCTCCGGTGCGCCGGTCATGAGAGGCGATACGATGGTGGGCATCGTGAGCATGACCGACGTGCTGGATGTGACGGAGCAGGGCTTGCTCGGCGATCCGGTTACCCGGCATATGACGAGGGAAGTGAAGACCATTCTGAAAGATTCGTCCGTGTTGGAGGCCGTGAGCAATCTCGACAGGCAGGGGTTTGCCCGGTTGCCGGTGGTCGACCAGAACGGCAGGCTTGTCGGCATCGTGACGACGGGCACTATGATACGAGCGCTGCTGCGAGAGATGGACATAAGCTTTCAGAAAAAGGAGGCCGAGAAGCTTCAGTCGTACCGAGCTCGACACATTTTCCAGGACATCGTGTCCGACGATACGAGCGTCATCTTGCGATTTGTGGTCGCGGAGAAGGATTTCGACAACGCGGGGAAGGCCGCCAGCGCCATCAAGAAGTCCCTTCAAAGACTGGGCGTCATACCCTCCATCGTGCGTCGGGTGGCGGTGGCCGTCTATGAAGCGGAGATGAATCTGGTGATCCATACGGATGTGGGAGGCGTCATCACGGTTGATGTGCGCAGCCGGCGGATCAAGATCAACGCCGTGGATCATGGGCCGGGAATAGAGGACGTGGTCAAAGTTCTGCAACCGGGCTATTCCACGGCTCCCGAATGGATTCGAGATATGGGATTCGGTGCAGGGATGGGGTTGGCCAACATCAAGCGGTGCGCCGACGTCATGAAACTCCTGTCGGGTCCGGGAAGCGGTACAAGGCTCGACATCGAGTTCCTCCTTGATAATGACGGTTCCGGAGGCCGAATGGACGCGTCAAAAAAGACTTGACAACCCTGGGGCGGCCCCTTAGACTAACAAGTCTTAACGAGCTGACAGCAACACTCGTACAGGCTCCCCACTCAGATATAGCTCTGTTAGTAGACACCATTCCAGGCCCCCTTTTGCGAGGGGCACTGCGTCAGCGGGAGAAGAAGGATGATCAACAGTTACCTTCCCATCCTGGTCATACTGCTGGTATCCGCATTCATCGGTTTGGCCATCATAGTCCTCTCCACGTTGCTTTCCAGGAAGAACCCGACCCCGATCAAGTTGATGCCGTACGAATGCGGCATGGATCCCATCGGAGGAGCGAGAAGGCGTTTCTCCGTGAGATTCTTCATCATCGGCATGCTCTTCATCGTGTTCGACATCGAACTCATGTTCTTATTTCCCTGGGCCGTGGTCTATGACCAGCTTATGATCTTCGGCTTCATCGAGATGCTCGTCTTCGTGTTGGTGCTCCTGGCGGGACTGATCTACGTGTGGAAGAAGGGTGCGCTCGAATGGCAATAGAAAGACATCTGAACGATACGGTGCATGTGACCAATCTCGAGTGGTTCGTCAACTGGTCACGAAAGTCTTCCATGTGGCCGCTGGGCTTCGGCCTTGCGTGCTGCGCACTGGAAATGATCGCCGCGTTCGTCAGTCGGTACGATCTGGCCCGGTTCGGCATGGAGGTGGCACGGCCGTCCCCCCGTCACGCAGACTTGATGATCGTGTCGGGAACGGCATCCAAGAAGATGATCCCGGCGGTTCGGCGGATTTACGAGCAAATGGCCGAACCAAGGTGGGTAATCGCCATGGGCGCATGTGCCTGCACCGGAGGGATATACAAGAACTATGCGGTCGTGCAGGGGATCGATCGCCATCTCCCCGTCGACGTCTACATCCCCGGATGTCCGCCCCGACCGGAGGCCTTGCTTGACGGCATCCTTCAGTTGCATGCCAAGGTGATGAAGGAACAATCGATACGTAATCCCAGGGTAACGCGTGTTAAGGTGGCCGGCGAATGAACCAGGAAGGCATAAGAGACAGACTCGTTTCCAAGTTTGGAGAAGACGTGGTTTCCGACGCGACGATGTTTCGTGATCAGCTCTGCGTAACCGTGACCAAGGACAAGATCCGAGAGATCTGCCGCTTCCTTCGAGATGAGCCGGATTTGGCCTTTAATTTTCTGTCTTTTGTCGGAGCGGTGGACAATTATCCGCGGACGCCGCGGTTCGAGGTGGTGTACCAACTCAATTCATTGAGGCATAATCATCGGTTTCGAATCAAGGTCCGTGTTGAAGAGGCGGAAGGAGGACTGGGGTCCGTAGATTCGGTGGTCGACGTATGGCCGACCGCGGACTGGCATGAGCGGGAAACGGCCGAGATGTACGGCATCACGTTCAACGACCACCCCGACCCGAGAAAACTCCTCCTGCCGGAGCACTGGACCGTTTTTCCCCTACGAAAAGATTTTCCGTTGGAAGGCACGGACGACACTCCGGACTTGCCACCTCAGACGAACTAGCAAGGAACCGATCTCATGAGCGAACAAGTGAGGCGCATGGAGGACTTCGAGTCCGAGATCATGGAGCTGAACCTTGGGCCCCACCACCCAAGTACCCATGGTGTCTTCCGTGCGATTGTCGAACTGGATGGCGAAACGGTAGTCAACGTAACGCCGTACCTCGGTTACCTCCACCGAGGATATGAAAAGACGTGCGAGAACAAGCACTACCACCAGGTGATCCCGTTAACCGAACGATGCGACTACATGGGGGCCTCGAGCAATTCATTGGTCTTCTGCCTCACGGTTGAAAAGATTCTCGACGTGGAGGTTCCGGAACGTGCCCAGGTCATCCGGGTGATGTTTGCCGAACTCTCCCGGATCTTCTCCCATTTGTTCTGGTTGGGAACCCACGCACATGACGTGGGAGCCATGACGCCGCTCTTTTACAACCTGCGCGAGCGGGAAGAGATCATGAACCTCTTCGAGCTGACCGCCGGCGGCCGGTTGATGCCCAACTATCTGAGAATAGGAGGGGTCGTTCAAGACCTGGCCGACGGATTCGTGGAGAGATTGAGGGCCTTCACGGAACATTTCGATCGCCGCGTAGATGAGTACGAGACCCTGCTCACCAAGAACGCGATCTACATGGATCGCACCCAAGGCGTCGGAGTGCTTCCCTTGAACGACGCGATAGCTCTCGGGGCCAGCGGGCCGATGATAAGAGGATCCGGTCTCGCGTGGGATATCCGCAAAAGCGAACCGTATTGCGGCTATGAAACCTATGATTTCAACGTCGCGGTCGAGAATGGGTGCGACATCTACGCCAGATATCTGGTGCGCATCAAAGAGATGAGGGAAAGTAATCGCATCCTGAAGCAGGCTCTTGAAAAGCTTCCGGAAGGACCGATACGCTCCCGCCAGGCAGGGGTGATCTTTCCGCCCCAAGAAGAAATCTATACCAGGATGGAGTCTCTGATCCATCACTTCATGCTCGTGGTAGAAGGCTTGAAGCCCCCCGTGGGAGAGTACTATCAGTGCATTGAGTCCCCGAGAGGAGAGCTGGGCTGCTATCTGGTGAGCGACGGCGGACCGCGGCCTTACCGATTGAAGTGGCGAGCGCCGGCCTTCGTTAACCTTGAATCCTTGACATTGATGAGCAAGGGCAATCTTTTCGCGGACTTGATCGCGATACTTTCAAGTGTGGACATTGTCTTGGCGGAGGTTGATCGATAGATGAAACCCGAGGTGCTTTCATGACGTTAGAAGATGTGGTGGAAGCATTGAATCTCGACGTCCGGGCAGGCGCTTCGGAATTGGATCGAGAAGTGGAAGGCGGCTATGTAAGCGACCTGCTCAGCGACGTAATCGCCGGAGCTCGAGAGGGAGATCTCTGGGTCACCCTCCAACTGCACCAGAATATCGTGGCGGTCGCTTTTCTGAACAATCTGGCAGGCATAGTGATTGTAGGAGGCAGAGAGCCCGATCCCGACACCCTGGAAAAGGCAGAGGATCAGGGCGTGCCTATTATGGTAACCGCCATGCCGACTTATGAACTGGCCGGTAAGCTCTACGAAATGGGTATTCGCCGCCGCGCGGACGCGTAGTCGTTCCTGTCCGCAAGGTGTGGGACTGCCGGCCGCTTCGGGATGTGCCTCGTATGTCCCCGTCTCCCGTAAGAGGGATCAGGAGTCGAGAATGGGTCGGTTCCCCGCGGGATCGACGACCGGGGACGGCTTCGCGATCGGGGCCGTAAACCTAAAACGGAAGAGAGGTTTTCAGGTAGACTTACGCGTATACAGACTCGACCTTCACATACATACGGTGCTGTCGCCCTGCACGGAAATTGCGGACATGACGCCCAAAGCCATCGTGAGAGCCGCCGTCGAACGGGGACTGCATATGATCGCAATATGCGATCACAATTCGGCCCGGAATACGGCAGCCACGAGACGTGCCGCGAAGGGAACCGGCGTGAGCGTACTGCCGGGTATCGAAGTCACCACATCGGAGGAAGTACACATCGTTGGGCTGTTTCCGACGGACGACGCGGCGGAAGCGGTCCAGGAAGAGATATACGCGCGTCTCTACGGAGAAAACGACGAGGAGGTTTTCGGCTGTCAGGTGGTGGTGAACGAGTATGACGAAGTGGAAGACCTGGATAAGAGACTCCTCATCGGAGCGACGACCCTGTCGTGTGAACGAGTTGTCGACCTGATCCACAGGTTCAACGGCTTAGCGGTCGCGGCTCATGTCGATCGTGACGGATTCGGGATATTCAGTCAGTTGGGTTTTATTCCCGAGGGATTGGCGCTGGACGCACTCGAAGTATCAAAGCGTTCTGATTTTCGGACGGTTCGAAGCAAGTACCGCCAATGCCTGCAGTACACGCTCACGGCAAGCTCGGATGCGCACTATGTGCATGATATCGGCGTGGCGTACAGCTTGGCTCGAATGGCAGAACCGAGCTTCGAGGAATTGGAAAAAGCGTTCAAGGGCGTCGACGGACGGGCGGTCCTTGAGGGGCGCACGCGGAAAAACTGAGCCGGGAACCGCCGCAAGTCACAGATTTCCCCGGACAAGCCGAACATTTTGCAGGACATGGAGGATTTGTCGCTTCACATACTCGATGTGGCGGAGAACGGCATCAGAGCGGGAGCCGGTCTGATCGAGATAACCGTGGACGAGGATCTCGAGGCGGACATCCTGACGATTACGATCCGGGACAATGGAAGCGGGATGGATGCGGAATTCCTCGCCAAAGCGCTCGATCCGTTCACGACGACTCGCACGACGCGAAAAGTAGGGCTGGGATTGTCCCTCTTCCAGCAGTCGGCGCGGGAAGCCGCAGGCGATTTGGCCGTTGAGTCCGCTCCCGGCATGGGAACAACGGTACGTGTATCTATGAGTCACGGCCATATCGATCGCAGGCCCATGGGAGACATGGCGGCTACCGTGACTACGCTGATAGAGGGGAATCCCGACATAGACTTCGTATATACCCACCGGAAGAACGGACGGGAATATACGCTCGACACCAGACAAATTCGGCCGGAACTCGAGGAGATTCCGCTCAACAATCCACAGGTCGTGAGCCTCATCAAGGAGAATCTCTTGGCAGGCTTGAAAGAAGTTGCCTGATGCTCCGGTGAGACCAAGGGAGCGAAAAGAAAGTGGAAGAACGAGACGCCATACTAAAAAAGAAACGGGAAGCCGATAGGGTGATCATTACGCCGGACGAGCTGGAGCAGCTCGATCCGGTCATTGAGAAATACTATGGGAATCCCGGATATCTCATACCCGCATTGAAGGAAGCGCAAGAAATCTTCGGCTACCTGCCTCAGGAAGTGCAATACAAGTTGGCCGTGGGACTCAACATTCCGGCTTCACATGTCTACGGGGTGGTTACCTTTTACTCATTCTTCACCATTCAACCCCGAGGCAGGCATGTCATCCGCCTCTGCCTCGGTACCGCGTGCTACGTGAAGGGAGCAAAAGAGATCCTCGAGATCGTGCAACGGGAAGTCGGCATCGACGTGGGACAGACATCCGATGACGGCAGGTTCACCCTTGAGGCGGTCAGATGCCTGGGAGCGTGTGGGTTGGCTCCCGTGTTCCTGGTTGGCGAAAATACCCACGGGAACGTGATCCCCGGTCAAACGGTCAAGATTTTGGATGGATACCAATAACTCACTGATCGGCCTCGAGGCCTACCCCGTGCACTCATTTCCCGGTAACGACCCCGAGGATGGTTGGGCCGAGTCGACCATCGTGTGAAACGATCCCTCAGGAGGAAACAACGTGCCGAAGATTTCCATACAGGATCTCAAGAAGATCAAGGAGCGAGAGCGCTCGCGAATGGTACTCAGGGAGGGTGAGTTCAGGGCCAAGGTTACGGTCCACATGGGAACATGCGGCATCGCGGCGGGAGCCCGTGACATTATGGGCGTCTTTCGCGACGAGATTGCCAAGCGAGAGATTACCGACGTGATGCTGACGAACTCGGGTTGCGCCGGCCTGTGCGCCAAAGAACCCATGATCACCGTGGAGGTGGTCGAACAGGCCCCGGTCAAGTATATCAAGCTGAACAAGGACAAGGCACTGCGCATATTCGAGGAGCATGTCCTCCAGGGGAACCCCGTTGAGGACTACGCGCTGGCGATGGGCAGTGAGACAATGGCTACGTAAAACTATCGGGTGTGTCGGAAAGATGTCCGTGTGTCCGTCCGGTTCGGGACTACACGGAGGAGAATAGGTAATGTGTGCGAGTCCTTCCTATAGAATGCACTTTATGATGTGTGCCGGAACAGGCTGCCTGGCGAGCGGATCCGCGGACGTGAGAGCGGCCCTGGAGAAGGAACTGGTCAAGAGAAATCTGCAGGACGAAGTGCAGATAGTCATGACCGGCTGCAACGGTTTCTGCGCGATGGGGCCGCTGGTCGTCGTGTATCCCGACGGCGTGTTCTACAACCAGGTGAAGCCCGAGCACGCGCCGCTCATCGTCGAAGAGCACGTGCTCAAAGGTCGCGTGGTCGAAAAGCTCCTGTTCAAGGAGCCCGCTGCGAAATCCGCGGTCCCTTTGATGAAGGATATCGGTTTCTTCGGTTTGCAGAGGCTCATCGTTCTGCGAAACCGTGGTCTGATCGATGCGGAAAACATTGACGAATACATTGCCCGCGACGGTTATGCGGCTCTCGGGAAGGCTCTCCTGGAGATGACCCCTGAGGAGGTCATCGAGGAGGTGAAGAAGTCCGGATTGCGCGGCCGCGGTGGAGGCGGATTTCCCACCGGTCTGAAGTGGGAGGAATGTGCCCGATACGACAATTTCCCCAAGTACACGATCTGCAACGGTGATGAAGGCGACCCGGGTGCGTTCATGGACCGTTCGGTGATGGAAGGCGATCCCCACTCGGTTCTGGAAGGCATGGCCATATCCGGGTACGCGATCGGGGCCCATCAGGGGTACATTTATGTGCGGGCTGAATATCCGCTGGCAATTCAGCGACTCGAGAAAGCCATGGCCGATGCGAGGGAGTATGGGCTGCTCGGAAAGGATATTCTCGGCAGCGGATTCGATTTCGATATCGCGATAGCTCCCGGAGCAGGCGCATTCGTATGCGGCGAGTCCACCGCGTTGATGTTCTCCATCGAAGGCAAACGCGGCATGCCTCGAATCAAGCCTCCTCGAAGCGCGGAGGCAGGGCTCTGGAATCAGCCCACCAACCTCAATAACGTCGAGACCTTCGCAAACATCAATCCCATTATTCTCAACGGCGGAGACTGGTTCGCTTCAATCGGCACCGAGGGAAGCAAGGGCACCAAGGTCTTTGCTCTGACGGGCGCAGTGAACAATGTCGGACTGGTCGAGGTGCCGATGGGCACGTCGCTGAAAAGTCTCATCTTCGACATCGGCGGTGGAATCCCCAAGAAACGCAAATTCAAGGCGGCTCAGATCGGAGGTCCGTCCGGAGGGTGCATACCGAACGGCATGGAAGACGTGGAGATCGACTACGAGTCGCTGTACGGTGTCGGCGCCATGATGGGATCCGGAGGCGTGGTCGTGATGGACGATCACACGTGCATGGTGGACACGGCTCGATTCTTCACCGATTTTTCGGTTGAGGAATCGTGCGGAAAGTGCACCCCGTGTCGTGAGGGCCTCAAAGTAATGCTGGACAAGCTGACCGACATCGTTGAAGGACGAGGCCGGGAAGGCGACGTGGAATTCCTTCAGGAATTGGGCCGGCACATCAACGGCACGTCTCATTGCGGTTTGGGAAAAAGCGCGGCCAATCCGGTGCTCTCCACCATACGCTACTTCCGTGACGAATACGACGCGCATATTCATGAAAAACACTGCCCGGCACTGGTATGCCCCGAGCTGATCGACTTCGTGGTGATCGAGGAAAAGTGCAAGATGTGCGGACTCTGTTATCGGAACTGCCCCTCGGACGCGATCATCTGGGAGAAGAAACAGGTCGCCCGAATCGACCTGAGCAAATGTACGAAATGCCGCACCTGCATCATGAATTGCAAGTTCGGAGCCATCAGATAACTCGCGGTTCCGTGTGACGATGCTCGGCAACCCGACGGTATCGTCCGGAACCGACAACTAATCTCATTGGTGAGTGAATTTCTATGGTTACCCTGACCATTGACGGCGTTGAAGTTACTGTCGAGCGCGGAACCACCATTTTGGAAGCTGCCCAACAGGCCGGGATTCGCATTCCCACCCTCTGCCACGATAAACGCCTGATCCCCTATGGTTCCTGCCGGCTGTGCATGGTTGAAGTGACGGCACGGGGAAGGACCAGGACCATGCCGGCCTGCTTCAATCCGGCGCGGGATGGCATGGAAGTGGCCACGCACACGGAGAATCTTATCTACAGCCGTAAGATGCAGCTCATGTTGCTCCTGAGGTCCCATCCGCTGCTCTGTCCCAGTTGCGATGCAGCCGGCGACTGTCAGCTCCAGAATCTGGTGCACGAGTATGAGGTCGGAGAGCCCCCTTTTGCCCGGGAATCGCGCTACTTTCATGTAGACAACGAATCGCACTTTATCCGTCACAACATGAATCTGTGCATCCGTTGCGGAATGTGCGTGCGGATTTGCGACGAGGTCCAGGGACAGAGAGAGCTGAGCTTTGTGAACCGAGGCATGGAATGTGAGGTGTCCACCGACTTCGGCAGACCGCTCGACTGCGAGTTTTGCGGGCAGTGTGCATCGGTTTGTCCCGTAGGAGCCATTACCTCAAAATGGCTTGTCGGCACCGGCCGTCAGTTCGAGCTGAAGAAGACCGATACGACCTGTGCGTTCTGCAGTCTCGGCTGTAGGCTCACTCTCGGAGAGAAGAACGACAAGATCGTATACGTGGACTCACCGCACGCCGGCCCAAACGAAGGCAGCCTGTGCGTCAAGGGCCGGTACGGATGGCCGTACGTATATGCCGAGCAAAGGCTGACCAAGCCGTTGATCCGCAAGGACGGCTCCTTGCGGGAGGTGGACTGGAACGAAGCTCTGGCTTTCGTCGCGAACGGTCTGATGAAGGTGAAGAATGCGACCGGAGGCTCGAGTCTCGGGGCCATTGGGTCGGCAAGGCTGACCAACGAGGAGGCGTATGTCTTCAATCGCTTTGTTCGCACGGTGATGGAGACCGCCAACCTGGACCATGCGGGAGGCCACGCGTACAGGCCGTTGACCGATGCGTTCGGTCCGGCTTTGGGTTATCCTGCGAGCCCCAATTCGGTCAGAGAGCTGAGAGACGCGGACGTGGTCGTGCTGTTTGGAGCCGACATCACGGAAACTCACCCCATTGCGAAGAACGAAGTCATAGCGGCCAACGGACGAAGAAAAGCGCGGCCCATCATCGTCGATTCGATTCAGACCAAGCTGACGGAGCGAATGGGCAGTCTCTTTCTTCAAGTGCGCCCGGGAACCGAATACGTGATCGCCAACGCGATGCTCAAGTGGATAATCGACGGGGACATGGTGGACAAGAAGGCGCTGGACCTTCGCGCCAACGGGTTTGATGAACTGACGGCTTCCCTTGCCGAGTACACGGTTGAGAACGCGGCGAGAATCACGGGAGTTTCGGCCCATCTCATTGCCGAAGCGGCAAAGGTCTACGCGGAGGCGGGGAACGCGGCCATCGTCCTGGCCTCGGGTATGAACCGAGTCGGAAACACCGTAGAGCTCGCGCAGGCCGCGGTGAATCTCGCCCTCGTGACCGGCCGGATCGGCAAGCGATCGAGCGGAGTGCACCTGTTGTCGGAAAAGGCCAATTCTCAAGGTGCTCTTGACATGGGACTGGCTCCGGACCTGTTGCCGGGGTTTCACCGAATAGAAGACGAGGCTGCACGAGCGAAGTTCTCCGAAGTGTGGGACGGCGCGATACCGGAGTCCAAAGGGCTGAGCGCGCGCGAAATGTTGGACAATGCGGAGAGCGGCGAACTTCGGGGCCTGTATGTCGTGGGTGAGAACCCTGTGGATTCCTATCCGGACCGAGGCCGGGTGGAAAAGGCTCTGAGCAGTTTGGAATTCCTGGTCGTTCAGGACATGTTCATGACCTCCACCGCCAAAGTGGCTCATGCCGTACTCCCCGTCGCGTCGTTCGCGGAAAAATCTGGCACGTACACCAGCACGGACAGGCGGGTCCAACGGTTGACTCGAGCCATAAAGAACACTTCGGCCAAGAGCGACCTGGAGCTGTTCACCGCGCTTGCCGCGATGATGGGAAAACCGTCCCTCACCTACGCTGGGTCGGAGCAAATCATGGAGGAAATCGCCCGTTTAGTGGAGGTCTATGCCGGGATCTCATACGGTCGTCTTGGAACACAGGGGCTTGTCTGGCCGTGCGTCGACCCTGACGATCAAGGGAAGGAGCTGCTCTACGAAGGCGGTTTTCCGATTGGTAAGGCGCATTTGGTGCCCGCCCCGACCCTGCCGGAACCCTCGGATGACGGTCTTCCCATGTATCTGATACCCGCCGTCCTCAAGTTCCATTCCGGATCGATGTCCGAACGGAGTTCGTCTCTTCTGGAGGTATGCCCGCCGGGTACCGCGGAGATGAACGCGAAAGACCTCAAAGCATTGGGTCTCAAGGAGGGCGATACGGTGAAAATTACCTCCGGGAACGGAGCGTCCGTACAGGTAGCGGCAAAATGGTCCCGCCGAGCGGTCGAGGGATCGGTTATCGTCCCGTATCATTTCTCCGCTCTGAAACTTAACACCTTCACCAAGTGGGATCAACCGGTGGTGAAGGTCAAGGTAGAAAAGGTTTAGAAGCCGGAAGAGGTCGCATTGATGGAATCCGCCGTCCCGATAATCCTGTTGATCGTCAAAGTCCTTCTCGTGATTGGGGCTGTACTGACCCTCGTGGCGTATCTGACTCTCATCGAAAGACGAGTGCTCGGCTTCATACAGGTCAGGTTGGGTCCCAACCGCGTCGGTCCCTGGGGACTGCTCCAGCCGCTGGCCGATGGAGCAAAGCTCATCCTCAAGGAAGAGATTACCGTATCCGGCGCGAACAAGTTCATTTATCTCATCGCGCCTCTCATTGTGGTGACGTGCGCACTCATTCCGTTCGCGGTGGTTCCCTTCGCCAAGGGCCTGGGATTGGAAAACATTCTCGGTCCGACAGCCCAGGCATACGGTCTGAACCAAGGCGTCGTTTCGGACACGAACGTGGGAATACTCTTCGTTCTTGCCGTGACTTCACTTGGAGTATACGGAGTCATTCTCGGAGGCTGGGCGTCCAACAACAAGTACTCTCTCCTTGGATCGGTTCGAGCCGGGGCTCAGATGATCAGCTACGAATTGGGTCTGAGCCTGGCGGTTCTGGGGGTGCTCTTGCTCGCGGGCACGCTGAGCCTCGTCCAGATCGTGGAGTCACAGGACAGCGTCTGGAAGTGGTACGTGTTCCGGCAACCGTTGGGATTCATTCTCTTTCTTATTGCGGGAAGCGCGGACATCGGTCGAACTCCCTTCGATCTCACGGAATGCGAAAATGAGTTGGTTGCAGGATATCAGACCGAGTACAGCTCGATGAAGTTCGGTCTGTTTTATCTTGGGGAATATGCTCACCTGCTGTTCCTCAGCGCCTTGATGACCACCTTGTACTTCGGCGGCTGGCAAGGTCCCTTCTTGCCGCCCATTGTGTGGTTCCTTGCCAAAACGCTCTTGTGGGTGTTCATCTTCGTGTGGATCAGGGGCACGTATCCTCGGCTGCGGTACGATCGGGTCATGAGCTTCGGCTGGAAGTTTCTGGTTCCGGTCGGGATCTTTAACGTGATGGCAACGGCCTTCATCTACACGATATGGCTGCAATACAGGGGATGACGCGCAAGGAAGTCGGGACACAACAGCCGTGTTCGGTCGCGCATAGATGAGGCTCAAGCCGAATTCATCATGAGGTCGTGAAGAAATGATTATCCCGCTGTTACAGGGACTCAAACTTACACTGAAGTACTTCTTCTCCGGCAAGGTTACCATGGAATATCCGGAAAAGAAGTGGGATGTAGCCGAGCGGTGGCGAGGGCGGCACGTGCTGACCAAGCATCCTTCAGGCAAGATACGGTGCGTTGCCTGCATGCTGTGCGCAACGGTCTGTCCGGCCGAGTGCATAAGTATCGAAGCTGCTGCGGAGCCGGACAACCGGAAATATCCGGAGAAATATACGCTGGATCTGGGACGGTGCATCTTCTGCGGGTACTGTGTGGAAGTCTGCCCCAAGGAAGCCATAGAGATGACCACGGCCTACGAGATCTCCGAGTACTCGCGGGAAGACCTGATCCTCGAAAAGGAACAGCTTCTCGAGCCGCCTGCGCCGCGGTATGAGACCAAGAAGAAGGCCGGTTGAAGCCGAAAAGTGGGTAGGTAGGTCTTTTGACAATCATGATGACGAACGTTGCCGGCCCGAACCCTACGCGATGACTGAGCCGGACATGCCGGCAACGAGTAGGGCGCGGTCCCGGAGGGGAAGGCCCTATGCCGGTCTGAGATTTGATGCTGAAGAACGGTTCCCGGGACACTCGTCGGCCCACGCGTGAGCGTATCTAAGGTCCGAGTGAGGGCGGTCGAAAGGTGGGCTGTAGGTCGGCCGTGCCTATGAACCGCGGACACGTTCGTTGCCGGAGGTAAGGAAATAACCATGGAAGCCGTGATGTTCTATGTTCTGGCTGCGATCACGCTGATTTCTGCCATATTTGTGGTCTTCTTGCGCAGACCCGTCCACAACGTGGTCTTCATGATCGTGACGATGATCGGCCTGGCAGGTCTGTTTCTCCTGCTGCACGCCGAGTTTGTGGCCATGGTGCAGCTCATCGTGTACGCAGGGGCGGTAATGGTTCTCTTTCTCTTCGTGATCATGCTCCTGAACCTTGAAACGGTGAACCCCGCGCAGGACGCACGGGCCGCCCGAATGTGGGTTGGGGCGTTGCTGAGCCTGGGTTTTCTGGTGCTGATGGGTCCGGTATTGAAGATGATCTTCCCGTCCGGGCCGACCGTCGGCGCGGCCGCGTTCCAACCCGGCATGTCAAACACTGAAATCGTGGCTCGGGAACTGTTTACGACCTATCTTCTTCCCTTTGAGATCG
This sequence comes from Desulfomonilaceae bacterium, assembly GCA_031082285.1. Classification (GTDB taxonomy): domain Bacteria; phylum Desulfobacterota; class Desulfomonilia; order Desulfomonilales; family Desulfomonilaceae; genus JAVHLK01. The sequence goes on along the minus strand of JAVHLK010000012.1, from coordinate 27,547 downwards.
TCTCGGTGCTGCTGCTGGCGGCCATAATCGGGACGGTGATTGTTTCGCGAAAGAGATCGGGGTGATAGGGCGGCGATTCATCGTCGGTCCCCATCTCATTATCTGTCTCAGGAAATATTCAAAATGGTTACTCTGCAACATTACCTCTTCTTGTCGGCAGTTCTGTTCACCCTGGGTGTGGCGGGAGTGATGATCCGGCGGAACCTGATCGTGATCCTCATGTCGCTGGAACTTATGCTCAACGCAGTGAACCTTTCGTTTATCGCCTTCGCGAAGTACCTGGACTCCATCGAAGGGCAGATATTCGTATTGTTCATTATGGTTGTCGCCGCCGCGGAGGTCGCCGTCGGACTGGCCATAGGCGTGGCCGTGTTTCGACAAAGAGGTACCGTGGACGTCAACGACATCAACCTCATGAAATGGTGAGAGGAATGCCGGTTCCTCGAACCGTCTGAGATGATGCATGAGAATACGTTCCTATAACCTTAATCTGGGAGCCTGGAATGACTGATCTGGTCTGGTTGATACCCGTGTTTCCGCTGATAGGATTCCTCATCAACGGGCTTTTCACGCGGAAACTTCCCGAAAAGGCTATCGGGTGGATAGGATCTCTCTCCGTTGGAGCCTCGTTCGTAGTGGCGGTTTTAATCTTTCTGGAAGTTCTGGGAATGGAGCCCGGCTCACGCTCGGTCCAGAAAATCGTCTATACGTGGATACTCTCCGGCGATCTTTCGGTGCCCATCGGTTTTCTGATCGATCCGCTGAGTTTGGTGATGATGCTGGTGGTCAGCGGCGTCGGGTTCATTATCCACGTCTACTCCATCGGGTACATGCACGGCGAGACGGGATTCCGACGATATTTCGCCTACCTGAATCTGTTCGTCTTCAACATGCTCATTCTCGTGTCGGCCAACAACTTCCTCCTTCTGTTCGTAGGATGGGAAGGCGTCGGTCTGTGCTCGTATCTGCTCATCGGGTACTACTACGAAAAGAAGTCGGCAGCCGACGCCGGAAAGAAGGCGTTCGTCGTCAACCGAGTGGGAGATTTCGGTTTTCTGGTCGGCATGTTCCTCATCTTCATAACGTTCGGGACTTTCGACTTCACCCAGGTGTTCTCCGAAGCCACGGCCAAACTGACCCAGGGCGGTCTCATGGTGACGGGTATTACCCTGTTGCTCTTTCTCGGAGCCACCGGCAAGTCCGCTCAGATCCCTCTCTATACGTGGCTCCCCGACGCCATGGAAGGCCCGACTCCGGTCAGCGCTCTCATCCACGCGGCGACCATGGTGACCGCCGGCGTATATATGGTGGCCCGGTGCAGCGTGCTCTTTGCCATGGCTCCCGTCTCCATGACCACAGTCGCGGTGATCGGAGGCGCGACGGCGTTCTATGCCGCGACCATCGGCATGACTCAGTTCGACATCAAACGAGTGCTCGCTTATTCGACCATCAGCCAGCTGGGCTACATGTTCATGGCATGCGGTGTCGGAGCGTTTGCGTCGGGAATCTTCCACCTGATGACCCATGCGTTTTTTAAGGCTCTCCTCTTCATGGCCGCCGGAAGCGTCATGCATGCCATGGCCGGTGAACTGGACATGAGGAAGATGGGAAATCTTCGTCACAAGCTTCCGCAAACTCACTGGACGTATCTGTTCGGCACGCTCGCCATTGCCGGCATATTCCCGTTCGCCGGCTTTTTCAGCAAGGACGAAATCCTATTCTACTCGTTTGAACGGCACATGGGTTTCTGGATTCTCGGAGCTTTGGCCGCGATCATGACGTCGTACTACATGTTTCGATCCGTGTTCATGACCTTCTACGGAAAATCGCGCGTGGAAGCGGATGTGGCGCATCATCTTCATGAGTCTCCTCCCATCATGACCGTACCTCTCATGATATTGGCGGGCCTTTCGCTCGTCGGCGGGCTCGTGGGAATACCGATCATCCAGGGTTGGCACGTGTTCGGAGATTTTCTCTCGCCCGTGTTTGCTCCGGCCACGGCCATCCTCACTTCCAATGCGCACGGCGCGGCCCATCACAGCCTCGCCCTGGAACTGATCCTCATGGGGATGTCATTGGCCATTGCCGTAGGAGGCTTGTTGTTCGCCCGCTACATGTACATTGTCGATCCGGCGGCTCCCGACAGAGTCATCAGCAGGATCCCGGAGATTCACCAGCTCGTGTACAACAAGTACTGGGTCGATCAGCTGTACGACATACTCTTCGTCAACTCCATCGTCAAGTTTTCCCGCTTTCTGTGGAAAGCCTTCGATGACGCCGTCGTTGACGGAATCGTTAACGGACTGGCCCGCTTGACCCGAGGTTTTGGCGGCGTGCTGAGACAGCTTCAATCCGGATTGGTCAAGGATTACGCCTTGTCGATCATGGTGGGAGTCGTCGTGATCATCGGATATCTCGTCTTGAGATAAGACACGGAGGAATACCTTTCATGGAGAATGTTTCCTTCCCCTACCTGAGTTACGTCACGTTCATTCCATCGGTAGCGGCACTGATACTGCTTTTTCTCAATAGGAAGTCTCACGAACTACTCCGGTGGGTAGCGTTGATTTTCATGCTCGCCGACTTCGTGGTTAGCCTCGGTCTGTACTTCAATTTCGATTCATCGACGGCTGCAATGCAAATGGTTGAGGATCATACATGGGTGCGTGATTGGGGGATTTCGTACAAGCTTGGTGTTGACGGGATCAGCCTGTTCCTGGTGCTGTTGACGACTATGCTGGGCCCCATCGTGATCCTGGCATCCTGGAAGGATATCAAGGTCCGCGTCAAAGAGTTCCTCATCTGTCTGCTCGTGCTGCAAACCGGGATGATCGGCGTCTTCGTGTCCTTGGACCTGTTCCTGTTTTACGTTTTCTGGGAGATCATGCTCATTCCCATGTATCTTCTGATAGGCGTCTGGGGAAATCCGGCTCGGCGACTCTACGCGGCAATCAAGTTTGTGCTGTACACCATCGTCGGGAGCCTGCTGATGCTGGTCGCAATTCTCGCGCTTTACTTCATGGCGGGCGCGGCAAGCGACTCCTACACCTTCGATCTCCTCAAACTGTACGAGTTCCCGGTTCCCATATACGCGCAGTTCTGGATGTTTTTGGCCTTCTTCCTCGCATTTGCCATTAAGGTCCCCATGTTTCCCTTTCACACGTGGCTTCCCGACGCACATACCGAAGCCCCCACGGTCGGCAGCGTGGTGCTTGCCGCGGTATTGCTGAAAATGGGAACGTACGGCTTCATTCGGTTTGCAATCCCACTGTTTCCCAACGCGGCAATGGATGCCGCATGGTGGGTGTGCCTGCTGGCAGTCATTGGCATCATTTACGGGGCGTGGGTGGCCATGGTTCAGACCGACGTGAAACGCCTCGTTGCCTTTTCGAGCGTCAGCCATCTCGGTTTCGTCATGTTGGGGATGTTCGCCTTCACGGTACAGGGAGTCCAGGGAAGCATCATCCAGATGATCAATCATGGACTGAGCACCGGAGCACTCTTCCTTATCGTGGGGATGATCTATGAGCGAAGGCACACGCGACTGATCGAGGATTTTGGAGGGATTTCCAAGGTCATGCCGTTGTTTGCCGTGCTCTTCATGGTATTCACCTTGTCGTCAATAGGACTTCCGGGCCTCAACGGCTTCGTGGGTGAATTTCTCATTCTCCTGGGCGCGTTCAAAGTCTACCCGTGGTATGCGGTGATTGCCGCCTCCGGGGTGATTTTTGCCGCAGTGTACATGCTTTGGATGTTCCAGAGAGTGATGTTCGGGGAGGTCACCAATCCCAAGAACAAGGGACTCAAGGACCTCGGCGCGCGAGAGGTGCTCGTGCTGGCGCCCATCCTGGTGTTCTGCGTATGGATAGGCGTATACCCGAACACCTTCCTGAAGCCCATGGAGCCGTCGGTAAAGAACTTCATCCAGATGGTGGAGAAGAAACGCGCAGCGGTCTTGGACCTCGAGAAGGAAAAGAAGCAATCTTCAGGTGAAACGGCGGGAATGAAACTCACGTCTTCCGGCCGGCATACCGAGCGGTGATCATAGACTATTAGGATTAGGAGCGATCCGGATGATCCAGTTTCCCGTGGTCAATCTTGGCGGTATTCTACCGGCTCTGATCTTATGCATAGCCGGGCTGGTCGTCATGCTGGCGTGTCTTTTCGTGAAACGAGGGACCGTTACCGTGGCGGCAATCATGAGCGCAATCGGAATTTTGGCGGCCGGTGCCGCAAACAGCCCTCTGAGGGTGTTGAACGAGACGGCATTCTCAGGGCTCGTATCCCTCGACCCCTACTCATGGTTCTTTAATTTTCTCATTCTTATTGCCACCGGTCTGACGGTCCTCGCCTCCGTTCGGTACCTCTCGGACGACGAGCCGGGTGCGTACGAATATTTTGTGCTGCTCCTCTTCTCGGGAGCCGGCATGATGTTCATGGTATCGGGAAATCACCTTCTCACCATCTTCGTAGGCCTGGAAACGCTCTCAATCAGTATTTATGTGCTTGCGGGCATAATCCCCAAGAATCCCAAGTCCAGTGAAGCCGCGCTCAAGTATCTCATTCTGGGCGGGTTTTCGAGCGGCATTTTCCTCTATGGAGCGGCCTTGCTGTACGGTTCGGCCGGATCTACGGGACTGCCTGCGTTGACCGAGTATTTCAAAGCCGGGACTTTTGGACCCATGGCATTGGCCGGTATGGGGTTGCTTGCAATAGGTTTCGCCTTCAAGGTCTCCGCGGTCCCGTTTCACATGTGGACTCCGGACGTGTACGAGGGAGCCCCTACGCCGATCACCGGGTTCATGTCCGTCGGCGTCAAGGCGGCTGCGTTCGCGGCTTTTGTCAGAGTTTTCTTCGACGCGTTGGGCGAGCTTCAGGTGAATTGGACTGAGATTCTCTGGGTCCTTGCGGCACTGACCATGATACTGGGAAACCTTGCGGCCATCGTACAAGACAACATCAAGCGAATGCTTGCGTATTCCAGTATCGCGCATGCCGGGTATATTCTGATCGGCATGGTGGCCGGAACGGAATTGGGTACGGCGGGAGTTCTCTATTACTTGCTCGCGTACACATTCACCAATATCGGGGCGTTCGGAGTCGTGGCCCTTGTGGGAAGTAAACGCGAGGCCAACGTACATATCGACGATTACCGAGGATTGGCCAAGTCCAATCCTCTGCTGGCACTTGTCATGTCCATCTTCTTGTTCTCTCTTGCGGGCATTCCTCCCACCGCCGGCTTTGTGGGGAAATTCGCCATATTCAGCGCCGCGATTGCCCAGGGCTACATCTGGCTGGTCGTGATCGGCGCTCTGACGAGCGCTGCGTCCGTCTACTATTATTTTCGCGTCGTGATGAAGATGTACATGGAAGTCCCGGAGACGACGCCGGCGAGACTCGAGTTCTCTCCGTCGATGATACTCGCTCTCGGTATTGCCGTGATTGGTGTGGTGTACATAGGGATATTCCCGACTACCTATCTCAATTTGGCTTTGGAGTCAGTCAAACCGCTCTTCTAGGAGATATGGCGTACGCAAGCCTGCCCGCAGGCCACTGGACGTCGCTCTGGATAATGCGGCCCGGGCACGGGCAATGCAGAACGCCGACACATGTGAGTGGCTGAACCCGTACTCGCCGCGGGAACACGCGGTCGACGTACTGCTCGGCCGTGGTCTTTGAATTTGCATCGTCAGCGGATTTGTACGCTCGGTCACATAATCCGAACGGTTGAACATTCTTCGCTTCGTCGGTAACGAACTGGTGCGGGCAATTGCCGGTGCGATGAGGACACGGCGAAGCAACGGCTCCGGTGTCGGATATTGATGCACGTTGGGGAGAGGCCCCAAAGGCCCCCGGGGTTCCGCCGGGGAGCAGCTACAGCTATTGTCCGGAAGAGAAGACCGTCAGGTGAAGTCCGGTTCCCAGGCTTTGAATGAAGAAATGGCTGTAAATCCTCCTACTAAAAGAGGGCAGGGGGCATTCGCATCGAGACGAAACGGACCTCTGCATTTCGGCCAAGAACTTCGGAGACCACTTTCGGTCGTCGGTCATGGCGATCCCCCGTCAGAGTCGCCGCACGAGGGGACGCGGCGGTCGTTCGGCAAAGAATCGGTTTTCAGAACAAAGACTCTCTTGAGCATCGCAGATGGAGCAGCTACGTCATGAGGATTAAAGCGCTCGTTCCGACAGGTCACGGGATCAACTGCGAAAATGAGACCCGCCATGCGTTGGAAGTCGCGGGATTCGATACGGTCGATCTGGTGCATCTCAACCTTCTTGCGGGAGGGAACGTAGATCCGTTCAACTATCAGCTCATCGTGTTCCCAGGCGGTTTCCTCGACGGGGACGATCTTGGGGCCGCGCAAGCGTGTGCGAATCGGATCAGACACTCGCGGGTCAACGAGGAACGATTGATCGACCGGCTCGTAAGGTTTGTTCATGGCGGAGGTCTGGTCTTGGGAATCTGTAATGGATTCCAATTACTGACAAAGCTTGGAATGCTGCCGGCCATGGACGGTGATTACACGCGAAGGGAGATCACTCTTACCGGCAACGACAGCGGCCGGTTTGAGAGCCGTTGGGTCACCCTGGCGGTGGACCGTGCTTCCAACTGCATATTCACGAAAGGGGTGGAAAGACTCTATTTGCCGGTACGCCATGGAGAAGGGAAGATCGTAGGGAGGACGGGCGACCTGGCCGGTTTGCTGGTGGAGCGGCACCTGGCGCCGGTGCGGTACGCCTCCCGAGACACGGACGAACCCACGATGGACTACCCGTTCAATCCAAACGGCTCGGAACAGGCAATAGCGGGGCTCACGGACTCGACGGGGCGGGTATTTGGGCTGATGCCCCATCCGGAGAGCTTCAATCACCGGACCAACCATCCTCGGTGGACACGGGAAGATCTCCGGGAGGAAGGAGAAGGACTGGCAATATTCAGGAATGCGGCACGGTTTCTGCGCGAAGCATAGAAAAGCCGATACGGGGAACCCCGAGACGCAGGACGGCACGCAGTACACGCCCGTGGGCGTTTTTTGCTTGCATTATTGTCTGGGAGAGACTAAAATATTTAGGTTTTCTCGCCCTACGAACAGAAACCGACGTTCATTATAGTGGACAACATACGCAGCGCAACCCGCGGTGCGATTAGGCTCGAGGAGGTATCGATGGCACTGGATGCTACGAAGATGGCCGATTGGCAGATAGCCGAAGAGGCCGAAAAGACCATGAAGACGGTGTATCAACTCAGGGATGAGTTGGGTTTAACGGAAGAGGAGCTCCTTCCTCACGGTCATTATGTCGCAAAAGTGGACTTCGCAAAGGTACTCAAACGTCTTGCCGGCAAGCCTGACGGAAAATACATCGACGTGACGGCTATTACGCCGACTCCCCTCGGGGAAGGAAAGTCGACCAGCTCCATGGGACTTGTAGAAGGCCTCGGAAAGCGCGGCAAGAGCGTTGTGGCCGCGATTCGGCAGCCCTCGGGCGGTCCCACCATGAACATCAAGGGTTCGGCAGCCGGAGGCGGATTGGCGCAATGCATTCCTCTCACGCCCTTTTCCTTGGGACTCACCGGCGACATCAATGCCATCATGAACGCTCACAACCTTGCCATGGTGGCACTCACCGCCCGCATGCAACATGAGTTCAATTATGATGACGAAGAGTGGGCCAAGCGAGGTCAGCCCAGGCTGAACATCGATCCCAGGAATGTTGAGTTCGGGTGGATCATGGACTTCTGCGCGCAATCTCTGCGCAACATTATCATCGGTTTGGGCGGCAAGATGGACGGCTTTATGATGCGGTCCACATTCGGCATCGCGGTTTCGTCGGAAATCATGGCGATTCTTGCCGTTGCTACCGATCTGAAAGACATGCGCGAGCGCATGGGGCGTATCGTGGTTGCCTACAACAAGAACGGCGACCCGGTGACCACCGCGGATCTCGAGGTGGACGGCGCGATGACGGCCTGGATGGTTGAGGCGCTCAACCCCAACCTGCTGCAGAGCATCGAGGGGCAGCCCGTGTTCGTTCATGCCGGGCCTTTCGCAAACATTGCCATCGGCCAATCGTCGATCATTGCCGACAGAATCGGTCTCAAGCTCTCCGACTACCACGTCACGGAGTCCGGTTTCGGTGCCGACATCGGTTTCGAGAAGTTCTGGAATCTCAAGTGCCGCTTCTCCGGGCTCAAGCCGAACTGCGCGGTGGTCGTGGCGACGATCCGGGCCCTGAAATGCCATGGCGGAGCCCCGGTTCCCAGGCCCGGACTGCCCATGCCGAAGGAGTACGAGGGCGAGAACGTCGCTTGGGTCGAAGCCGGCTGCGCCAACCTCGTCAAGCACATTGAAACGGTCAAGAAAGCGGGAATCAATCCCGTGGTCTGCATCAACTCCTTCTACACGGACACCAAGGACGAGATCGCAGCCGTAAAAAGACTCTCCGAACAAGCAGGTGCCCGTGCAGCGGTTTCTCAGCATTGGCTCAAAGGCGGCGACGGCGCATTGGAGTTTGCCGACGCGGTTGTCGATGCCTGTGAGGAAGCTAATGAATTCAAGCTTCTCTACGAACTTGAGCTTCCCCTGCGTCAGAGAATCGAACTCATCGCAAAAGAGGTGTACGGCGCGGACGGCGTAAGCTACAGTGCGGAAGCCGAAGCCAAGGCCAAGAAGATGGAAGCCGATCCGGAACTCTCCAAACTCGGTACGTGCATGGTCAAGACTCACCTGAGCCTCTCCCACGACCCGAACCTCAAGGGAGTGCCCAAGGGGTGGACACTGCCCGTGAGAGACATCCTCACCTACCAGGGCGCGGGATTCGTGGTGCCGGTTGCCGGCGCGATATCCCTGATGCCCGGGACGGGATCCAATCCCGCGTTCCGACGCATCGACGTCGATGTGGAGACCGGAAAGGTCAAGGGAGTTTTTTAGGCAAGCCGTTTATGAGACAAAAGCCCCGACCGGCATTGCCCGGTGGGGGCTTTTCTTTGTGGAGTCCGACGGAATCCTACAGAAGACGGAAGCTATCCGACACGCGGAAGTCCATGTCGTTTCCGGGCACGGTCCGTCCGCCGCTCGCGCCGTCCGTACCGGTTTCACACAATTCCCCCATTCGAGGCCCAGAGAACCGGACTTCACATGTCGACGCCTCATGGGCTCGGCAATAGCCGCGAACTACAAAACCTCCGGGACCCCATCGCGATATCCCGGAGGCTTCGAGCCCTTTTCGCACCGGGGGGGGAGCGTTAAGGACTACTTTATAGAGTACTCACTGATTCGCCGTGAGCAATAGGCGGACCGCAGGAAGTTTATCGTTTCGGTCAAGATATCCGGAACCAATCAAGGAGCCGCTCATAGACCGATGCCACGGCAACGTGGGCGGACTATCACTGTAGGAAGTACCTGAGACATGCTCCAATTACCGTTACCGGGCCTGGACGATCCTGAAGGACACACAGTGCCGGACCCAAGCTTGTCCGTGTGTGACGCGCACGTTCACCTGTTCCCCGACGCGGTTTTTCAGGCCATGTGGAACTGGTTCGACAACTACGCGTGGCCCGTCCGCTACAGACTGACGTCACCCGAGATCGTCAAGTTTCTGCATTCCAAAGGGGTGCGGCATGTGGTGGGGTTGCACTATGCTCATAAGCCGGGAATCGCCGGAGCGCTCAACCGTTACATGGCGGGTCTTTGTGCCGAGTATCCTTCACTGACCGGAACCGCAACGGTATTTCCCGGAGAGAAGGGGACCCGGGAGATCTTGGAGGAGGGGTTTGAACTGGGTCTTTCCGGCGTAAAACTCCACGCTCATGTCCAGTGTTTTCATCTGGACGGTCCCGGGATGAACGAGATCTATGAAGCCTGTGTTGCCCACGACAAGCCTCTCGTCATGCATGTGGGCCGAGAGCCTCGGAATCCGGATTATCCGTATCCCGTCGATCCGTACGTTACATGCGATTCCGGCAAGCTCGAGCGCGTGCTCTCCGAGTATCCGAGTCTCCGCATCTGTGTGCCGCACATGGGCGCGGACGAGTTTGCGGAGTACCGGAGAATGTCGGAGCGGTACGATAACTTATGGTTGGACATTGCCATGGTGGCGGCCGACTACCTGCCGAACACCGAGCCTCCTCGATTGGCCGAGATGCGCACCGACCGGATCATGTATGGATCGGATTTCCCCAACATACCGTATGCGTGGGATCGGGAACTCAAGAAAGTACACGCGCAGGGCCTTCCCAGAGACGTTATGGAACGTATTCTCGGGCTGAACTGTCTCGAGTTCTTTTCCATCTCCGCGTAGTTTTTCCATGGGGTCGCGGGAAGAACCAGTTGCTCCGAGGCCGGCCTTTACATCAGCGGCCGTAGGACGGCGGCGTCTTGGGCACCCCTCCTTCAGTTCTTCCCGGGAGGCTTGTTTCTGAGGTACAAGATCCTCAGTCCTTCCATCGTCAGGTCATCGTCGACTTCGTCAATGAGTTTGGTTTGGGCAGCGATGACCGATGCAAGGCCGCCGGTGGCCACCACTTTCGGTCTGGAACCGAGCTCATCGAACATCCGTGCGAGTATTCCGTCAACAAGAGACGCGTACCCGTACACGATTCCGGATTGGATCGCCGATGCGGTATCCTTGGCTATGACCCTTTCCGGTGCTGCCATCTCGACGCGAAACAACTTGGAGGCTTGCTTAAACAGCGCTTCCGCCGCAATCTTGACCCCTGGTGCAATGGAGCCGCCTTCGTACTCTCCCGCCTCGTTGATGTAGTCGAAGGTGGTCGCGGTGCCGAAGTCCACGGCGATGAGCTCGGCACGGTACTTTTCGTACGCTGCAATGGCGTTCACGATTCGATCCGCGCCCACTTCACGTGGATTGTCATAGCGAATTGGCATGCCGGTTTTCATTCCCGGACCCACGAACAAGGGAGGGATTTTCAGGAAAATCCGGCACAGCTCGTCCAAGGCTCCAATCAAGGGGGGAACAACGCACGAGATGATGACGCCGTCGATCAGGGAGACGTCGATTCGTCCGATGTCGGTGAGATTGTGAAGTTTTATCCAGTATTCGTCGGCGGTCGCGTCTTCCAGTGTACGGATTCTCCAATACCCGACCCACTTGGCACCGTCAAAGATACCGATGACCGTGTTGGTATTTCCTACGTCGATAGCCAGCAGCATGATGTTGGGCACCTTTCGTTCTTCGTCCGAGATTTATCGTTCAGGCAGTCCGACGCTGCCCATGAGGGGGGATACGTACCCGGGCGTTGGAGGACGCATCCCCCGGCCGCGCGTTCGGTGACCCGGGCAGGTGAAAATGATTGACGCACCATGCTCGAGATGTTAGATTTAACTACTTTGTATGTCATGTTTTTTGAGCGAATCCTATATCCTTAGACAGTCCGCTTGACAGACCATCGTCAATCCCAAGGGAGAGCGAATCGGATCATGAAACCAACCGGCATTGTGAGAGATCCCGTATACTTACAGCACGATATGGGAAGCTTCCATCCCGAGAGTCCCGAGAGGCTCCGGGTTATCTACGAGATGATAGACCAATCTCCACTGAAGCTCAATCTTACAGAGATTCCCGTCAGGCAAGCGACGATCGACGAGCTCTCGGACAACCACGATCGGCGTTATGTTGAGAGAATTGCCGCGACGGAGGGCCGCCTGAGTACGTTCCTGGACCCCGACACCTCGACATGTGCGTATTCTTGGGAAGCCGCTTCCAAGGCGGTGGGCGGCATCTTCAACCTGTTGGATGCCATGATGGACGGGCGTATTCGAAATGGTTTCGCCTTGGTACGGCCGCCGGGACATCACGCGGAGCATCACCGGGCCATGGGGTTCTGCTTATTCAACAACGTGGCATTGGCAGCCAGGTATGCGATAAACGGTCAGGGCATGGAGCGCGTCGCCGTCGTTGATTGGGACCTGCACCATGGAAACGGAACCCAGAATTCATTCTACACCGATCCCAAGGTACTGTTCCTTTCAACTCATCAGTTTCCCCACTACCCTGGAACCGGAAGGATTGCGGAAGTGGGGAATGGTCCGGGAGAGGGGTTCACCGTGAACGTACCCTTGGGACTCGGCGCGGGAGACGCGGAGTACGTGACCGTATTCCATTCTGTGGTAGCCCCGTTGCTTGAGGCGTACAAACCGGAGCTTATTCTGGTTTCAGCAGGATTTGACGCACACCGCAACGACCCCTTGGGGGGGATGCGCCTCACGGAAGCCGGCTACGAGCAAATGGTACGGATATTGATGCATCTGGCAAAGGATCTGTGCTCGGGGAGACTTGTCTTGACGCTTGAGGGAGGATACGATTTGGCGGCGCTCCGTGATTCCGTGGAACTCATTCTGAGCAGTCTTGGCTCGTACGATCCGGATAACGAATCGGTCCCCCTGGAGCCCTCGCTCGACGATCTCAGCGGATCCTTCAAGAGCAGGTTGAGCGACGTGTTGTCGACTCAACGAAAGTACTGGCCGAATCTTCCTCAGTTCTAATTGAAACTCGAAAAACTACGGTTCATCAGCCCACCCGGTCGGGAGGATCACGGCGTTGTCGAGATGCTTGCCGAATCGGGGGGCGATCATCCCGAACCGGGAATGCGCGACAAGATCTCATGCATGGAATACTGTTGGTAGACAAACCGGAGGGAATTACCTCCAATGACGTGGTCCGAATCGTCAAGCGAATCGTCAGACCATCCAAGGTAGGGCACACCGGAACGTTGGATCCGGCAGCCTCGGGTCTCATCGTCATTCTCATAGGATCGGGGACCCGAACACTGGATTATCTGGACGAAAGGCGAAAGAGTTACAGCCTCACCGTTCGGCTTGGTGAAGAATCGGACACGTGCGATCGTGAAGGAACGGTCATTCGAACGGAAGATCCTTCCGGCATAGAGAGTGAACAGATTGAAAAAGCCCTGGAGAGCTACCGGGGAGTCATAGACCAGGTTCCACCGCATTATTCGGCGATCAAGAAAGAGGGCACCCCGCTGTACAAATTGGCCCGCAAAGGAGTGTTTCCTTCGCTGGAACCCCGGAAAGTGGAAATCTTTTCCCTTTCCATGATCCGGTGGGTCCCGCCCTTTCTGGATTTGGAACTGGTCTGTTCAAAGGGTACCTATGCCAGGTCGCTCGCCAGAGACATCGGCCGTGATTTGGGCGTGGGCGGAAGGCTCGAAACCCTGAGACGAACCGCGAGCGGCTCCTTCGATGTGACGGAAGCGCTCACGTTGGACGAAATCGAGTCGGGCGGAAGGGACGTCGTAAGAGTACACCTGATGGACCTTGCTCGTGCACTTATGCACATTCCGGACCTTAAGGTGACTGAGCCGGAGCTGCGCAGGCTGATGCGCGGGAATGCGCCGGCAATCGCTCGTTCCAGACTTCCGATGTCCGACTCCGCCTTCAAGGGCGGGGAGAGGCTCATGAAGATCGCATCAGGTACCGGCAGCATCGTGATACTGGTTCGGCCTGAGCCGAAAGGTACGGAGATCGCTGTTCGACCCGTCAAGGTGTTCAACACGTTAAGCGACGACTAGCCTTCACCTCGGCCGGTGGGCGCTTTTGATCGGAGTCGCGTTGTTCTCGGCCTTTGATCGGAGAACAAAGCGAAGTGGTCAAAGCTGTTTGATATACGGTCGGTTAACTTGACAACATTAATCAATTTATGATGAAATGTCGTTCATTGTAAGATTTAGCTTTGATTTTTTCAAGATTTCATGGCAAGTTCGGTCGAAGAGGAAAGTGCCTGCAGATTTGGAAAGGTGCCTTGAAATGGATGCCCATCGGTGTTTCATCGCATTGGCAGTAATCGTGCTTATGACATGTCCCATGGCGTACGCGTCCGCAACCCCGGATGAGGAAGTACCTTTCGTCCCGGGCGAGCATCCCTTGGTGAGGCCGATGGAGGCTTCCTCACTGTGGATCGTGGTGAATCTTTTCACCGGACGCACGTCCGAGCAAGCGGTGCGGGTGCGGGACACGTTTGCAAAGCTGGGTGCCCGAGGCCACGGCATAGTACTGCCTTACAGAGACATTACCGTTGAGAACATGATTAAGTTGCGGCCCGCGTTTCTGGCCCTGAGCCCCAACGGAATTCCATGGTGCCGGTACAGGGGAAAGAACGGTGAGGATCTGAGAAACTTCCTTCACGCTCTCAAGATCATTGTGGAGCAGATGAACATTCCGGTGATTGGCATTTGTGGGGGGCATCAGGCGTTGGCCCTGGCATTCGGTGGTAAGGTGGGCCCGATTCTCGGCGGAGAGGACGATTGTTTTCCGTACAGAAAGAACCCGACGGAACGAGGTCGGCACAACCTTCAGGTGGTCAGGAACGATCCCCTGTTTATCGGGATGGGGCCGACCTTGAACCTGGTCCAGAACCATTACGACGAGGTCAAACGGCTACCGCCCGGATTCCTGTGCCTCGCGAAGAACAAACTGTGCCCCTACCAGATCATGAGGCACCCATCAAGACCTGTTTACGGAGTCCAGGCCCACACCGAGTACTATCTCAAATCGAGACCCGATGGAGGAGTTCTCCTCAGGAACTTTCTCCATATCGCGGCAACCCACAACCGCATTGCTCGAGCGCCGAAGTTCCTCAAGGAGCCTCGGACCGTTTTGGGGCTTAGTACAGGTTTTCCTAAAGGCGGTGTCGAAGTTTCGGTAAACCTCCCTGATTTGGTAGCGCCGGCCTCCGTGCCGGTTTGGTAGGCGTAGGCCCCCGTGCCTACCCAGGGCGCCCGCAGGGGGTGCCACTACACACATGCCCGGCACTCCCAATACCTTTCCCGAGTTGGGGAGGCTCCAACGATTCACCGAGCAAGAGCCGGAAAGGGCGGAACGTTGACGGATCGAAAAGCGAAGACGTTGAAACACGCTGCAGAAGTCGTTGGCGGTGACCCCTTCGCGACGTTTCTCGGGATCAAGGTGGATGAAGTGCGCGAATCATATGCCCGTTTGAGCCTGGCCATTCGGCCGGAGTATCGCAACAGTGAGCAAATCGCTCATGGAGGCGCGCTTTTCACGTTGGCGGACCAGGCCTTTGCCGTCGCCGTCAGTTCGCGGGGATTGCGGGCCGTGGCGGCCGAGTTGAAAATAAACTATTTTCAGGGCGTGCAGCCGGGAGGAATTGTGACGGCCGAAGCCACGCCCATTGATGTACGCAAGCGCATCAGCCTCTGGAACATCGAAGTGAGGTCGGAAGACGGAGCAAAGGTGGCTCTGGCTCAAGGTCTCGCCTATCACTTCGTGTGATGAGGTTTTCACTCATGAACGAAACCACGAATTCCGGTTATGTGCTGGTAATCGAAGACGATCCGTACAACGGCCCGTTCACTCGACAACTGCTCGAGTCCGCGGGTTTCCGCGCGGACCTGGTCCAAACTGCGGAGGCCGGACTCGCGTTGCTGGAGCGGGAAATCTTGAACGGGCCCGACGTGATCCTGTTGGACGTAAATCTTCCGGGCATAAGCGGCTTCGAGATGGCGCCCAAACTAAAGGAACACCCTGAATTCCAGTACATACCGGTCATCATATTCACCGTAAACGATACGCTCGAGAGCCGGATCGAGGGGCTGACCAGAGGCGGGGACGATTATCTTACCAAGCCGTACCAACCGGACGAGCTCATTGCCCGCGTCAACGCGATGATGCGCATACGCGGCATCTATCGAAGCTTGAGGCACGAAAGGCAAGTGAATCGACAACTGAGCCTATCGCTGGACCGATCGGAAAGGCTCGGCAATCTTCTCGGGAGATCGTCCAAAATGCGTGATTTGGCGGATCTCATCCTCAATGTTTCCGGTACGGATTCCCACGTATTGATACAGGGCGAATCAGGGACCGGAAAGGAAGTTGTTGCGAGGACCATACACGAAGAAAGCAAGAGACGCCAAGGACCATTTGTTGTAGTGAACTGCGCGGCCTACGCGGAGACTCTGCTCCAGTCGGAGCTTTTCGGACACGAGAAAGGAGCCTTTACGGGCGCGATCCGCAGGAAACCCGGACGCTTCGAACAGGCTGCGGGAGGAACCATATTCCTGGACGAAATTGGTGAAATCAGTCTCCCGACGCAAGTGGTGCTCTTGAGAGTTATTCAGGAACGGACGTTCGAGAGGGTCGGCGGAGAGGAAACGCTCACCTCGGACGCACGAATCGTCGCTGCGACGAACCGTGTATTGAAAGAGTCCATGGTCCAGGGGACATTTCGCGAAGACTTGTACTGGAGGCTCAATGTCATAAGTATACACGTTCCGCCTCTTAGAGAACGAAAGGAAGATATTCCGCAGCTTATTCAGAATTTCATCGATCGGTACAATGAACGGCTCGACAAGAACGTGAGCTGTTTCTCCTCGCAGGCCATGGACATCATCTTCGGCCATCATTGGCCCGGCAACGTTCGGGAATTGGAAAACGTGGTGGAACGGGCGATGGTGCTGGCCAAGGACGAAGTGATCAGGGTGGAGGACCTTTCCCCGGATCTCAAGTGCCAGGCTGAAGGAGACGGCGCCGAGCGCGGTAAAGGAAACCTGGACATGGTCGAAAGGGATCATGTCAAGTCCGTATTGGAGCGTTGCGGTTGGAACAAGTATAAGGCGGCGAAAATGATGGGAATAAGCCGCAGTACCCTGTACAGTAAGATACGGAAGCATGGTCTGAAACAGGCGGTGTGATGCCGATACAACGGTGGTCACGAGTATTGCCCGAGATGTGCAGGTCCGTGTCGTTTCCGGGCATGACGACCCTCCGACCGTCCTTGACAAAGAAGGATTCGGAGGGATTTTTCGGTTCATAGGTCAGGAAAGGGACTTCCATTGTCGGTCGATTCTTTAGGCAACAGCCGGGACGCTCACGGGGACGACCGCACCCACAATCCTTCACAGTGACTTGATGAGAGTAGATTTCGTCAGAGGCTTCGTGAGAAGCAAGACGCGAGAGAAGAGTCCAAAGACGTGGGCGTGCACTCCACACGGAATATGGGCCCTGAGCGAGAATCCGCCGTACGATCTGGAGGCTTTGAACGGATCGGACCTCATGACCGATCACATTATAACCAGTCTGGATCTCACCGGGCTGGATGAGGATTCGACACGCACGATTGTCCGGAATATCCTGCAAGGAGACTATCTCGAAAAACCGGGGGTGAGGGGCAAAGGCGACGCAGTACTATTCATGCTGGTCAATGAGGCCATACACGTACTGGAATCGGAGACGGAGGCATGCCTGCAGGAAGACGCGTGAACCGGACAGGCGCGCACCGCCCGCGGGAGCGCTCCCAAACAGGTGAAATGCGAGCGGCCGTCAGGTCCGGTTTCGCTTCTTGATGATGACCAATGACAGATACGGCAAAGTCTTCCCTTTCAGCGACCGAAGGTCTTCAACCACGGTTTCGTCCTCCAATCCCATGCGACTCACCAGGATGCTGCGATCTACCAGATCGAGGTCTTCCAGGGTGTCGAAGATGTCATCAAAGTACTTGTACGTCTTTAGAACCACGACATTTTCCGAACTCTCGATGATCTTGCGGAGGTTCCTCCCGCCGTTCGCGCCTGAAATCAGATGGAACGACTCTTCGCCTTCGGTCAGCGGCGTATTGGAAAGGGCGGCTGCAGCGTGGTACGACGTGATCCCGGGAACCGTGACCACCGGAACATGCGGGGCAATTCGCCGGACGGACCTCACGAGATAGGTGAACGTGGAATAGGTCGAAGGGTCTCCCAGGGTGACGAACGCAGCATCGTCGCCTTCATTGAGTACTTCGAGGACTCGCCCGGCATTGGCCTCCCAGTGTTTCGCAAGGAGTTCCTTGTCCCTGGTCATGGGGAACGGCATCCTCTCCACCGGGGTGTAACCCAAGTGCTTTTTGACGATCGTCTCCGCGAGGCTGTATCCGTTCTTGGTAGAGCTTGCGGCAAAAATCGCCGACACGCTCTTGAGAATCCTGAGGGCCTTCACAGTGATCAGATCGGGGTCCCCGGGCCCCACTCCAATCCCATACAGTGTGCCGCACCTGGTTTTCATTACATCTCCTCCTCAGGTTGTCCGTCCGCTCCGGATCTCGAACAGTCCGGACGGCCGTTGTTCCCACGAAAGCCGACAAGAGGTCCGTGCTATCCGATTTTTCGCCTGCTCCGGCTCAGGGACGATCAGGATCCCGCCCGGTCGCCTCCGATCGGTCCTCATTCCATAGTCCCGGATAGAGAAAGCGGGCCAGAGTTTCAACGGCCTCAACGGACCTGGGGCCGGGACGCGAGAACACCTGCTCGTCGACGATCAAGACCCTGTTCTTCCGTACAGCGTCGAGGATGCGGAAATTGGACCGTTCCCCCGGCATTCCGGGGTCCGGATTCATTGCGCCCTTTTGTACGACATACACCTCGGGTCGAGCCGCGATCAGAGCTTCCATGTTGAGCCGGACAAACATCTTGTCCGCCCTTACGCAGTTCGATCCGCCCGCACGGGTGATGACGTCGTCGACCATGGAATGCTTGCCCGCAGCGAGCAGGTTGGGATATCGCACTTCAAAGAAGACCCGCGGGCGATGGGACACTCCGGCCAACCTCGATTCAGCTTCGTCCAATCGCGTTTTCATCTTATCGATGAGATCCTGGGCACGGGTCGGCTCACCAGTCAAAACCCCCAGCCGCGCTATCGTACCGAAGAGTTCCGAGAAGTTTGTCGGATTGAATACCGCGACCGAAAGACCTTCCCTACTCAACTGATCGACCGGCATCATTGCCTGTCGTCTGCCTCCACCCTGGATGATGAGGTCGGGCTTGAGCGCGAGGACCAGTTCCACATTGGGTCGCATGTGCGTCCCGATACTGGGCTTGGAAAGAATGGACGGCGGCAGGTTGTCGGTCTTGGTTCTCGCCACCAACCGGTCTCCCAGGCCCATGGCGGCCAGGATTTCATTGTACGCGCCGTACAGAGCGATAATCCTCAATGCAGGTCGCTCCAGAACTATATCCCGGCCGGTGTCGTCGGTAACGCTGAACGATGCCGCCTCGACAGGTCCTCTAGCCCACACTCCCAGGATCAACGTGCCCATGAGCACGTGGAACAAAATGAGCCTGGGGAGCTCCCGTGACCGGATGCCCGGCAACACGTATCTCCGTTTCGTAAATTTGGGACAAGTACTCATCCGTGAACACTTCCTCGGTTTTGCCGTCCAAGGCAATTTCTCCGTTCTTCAGGAATATCAATCTGGTGCAGTACAAGGCCGCGAGATTCAGATCGTGCATGATGCAGAGAATCGTCGCGCCTCGCAGGTTTTTCTCGCGGAGTACGTCAAATATTCGCATCTTGTGGGCCGCATCCAGGCTCGAGGTCGCCTCGTCCAGCAGGAGTATGCCGGTTTGCTGTGCAAAGGCACGTGCAATGGTGATCATCTGGGCTTCACCGCCCGACACTTCTCGAACTTTCCGATGGGCCAGGTGCATTGTCTCAGTACTTTCCATGGCCTCCAGGGCCGCGTTCATATCTTCCTCAGAGTAAGTTCCCCAGCCGTTGAGATAAGGATAGCGCCCCATGAGTACCAGGGACAGGCATTTGAAAGGGAACGAGGTCTCCGATCTCTGAGGTACCGACGCGGCTTGCCGCGCCGTCCATCGCGCGCCTTTAACCAGAATATCTTCACCGCATACCCTCACCGTTCCTTCGCGAGGAGGAATCACGCCGGCCATGGCCAGCATCAGCGTGGTTTTTCCGCTGCCGTTAGGGCCGAGAATTCCCGTCATCTCGCCCGTGCCCACTTTCAGCGAGATACCTTTGATCACGTCGCGGCTTCCGTACCCGCAACGAAGACGCTCGACCTCAATCAATGGCTCCGATCTCCTTCTTTCCTTTCAGCAGCAGGCAGAAGAACGGCCCTCCCAAAAGGGCGGTCACGACTCCGACCGGCAATTCCTCTCCTTCGGGCAGCAAGGTCCGCGCTGCCACATCCGACCAGGTGAGGGCGATCATGCCCAGGAATCCCGACAAGATCATCAGACGGCGATGTTCCGCTCCCATGCTCATTCGAATCAGGTGGGGCACGACCAGTCCCACAAATCCTATGACGCCGGATACCGACACCGCTGCCGCGGTCAACAGGCTGGCTCCCACGAGGATTCTGTACCGAACGCGGTTGACGTCCACACCCAGCTGCCGTGCTTGAGTGTCGCCCAGGGAGAGTAGATCGAGTTCGCGCGAATAAGCTCCCACGAGGATCAGGCCCGCGATCGTGTACGGGAGCGCAAAGCCCACATGTATCCACCCGCGGCCTTGGAAGCTCCCCATGACCCAGAAGACGATGCTTGCGACGGACTCCTCGTCCAACGACTTCACCAGGGAAATCAACGCGGACAGGAACGTCGCGACCACGATTCCTGCCAGTACCATTGTGTCACGTCTCAATTGACCGTCCACCCGTGCCAGTGCGATCACCGTGAACAGGGCCACGAGAGCCCCCGCCAGCGAAGCCAGGGGCAACATGCTCAGTCCGATGAAGGTCGCGGAACCGAGACCGAGGAATATTGCTAACGACGCACCAAAAGCCGCGCCCGTGGAAACTCCGATGGTGAAGGGATCGGCCAACGGGTTTCGCAGTATCCCTTGAAATGCCGCACCGGCCACTGCCAGCCCCATGCCGACCATCATTGAAAGGCACACGCGGCTGAAGCGGATATTGAACACCACCGAGTGCCACGTCGGATCGACCGACGAGTCCTCGACCAGTCTCAACCCGACAAGGATCGATTGCACCACTCCTGCGGTGGGGATCGACAGCCTGCCGAAAAGGCAGGCTGCAAACAAGGATGCAACGGAGCTCACGATGAGAAACGCCAACAGCGTGTAAAAGCGTGTATCGGCTTTCCTCTGTTCCCGTCTGATGTCGTCACGTTTGGGCGGCTCGGTACGCATTCACAATGCCTGATTCACGGCTCCGTTCCGCTCTGAACATCGGCACGAGACGGAAGCTCCGTCATCGGTGCAATGAGCGGTATTACGGGCCGTCGCCTGAAAGTCTACCCCTTTCTCGTTCCCAGGCTCTGGCTGGGAATGCCTATCCTTCCCGCGTCCCGCGGGATCTTCGGCCAGGAGACGAGGTGGACTTTCATGGTCAGTTGTGACAATAGGTCATGGCCGTTCGCCTCGGTTTCGCGACCGTATGACCTCGAGGGCCCGTTCGGCATCGGACGCCGTACGTACCGTCGCGTCTCCTCGACTCCAGGGGAGCTACTCAAAATGAGCGTGAATCTTCCTGAGGTTATCCAGCCATATGTCGACGATCTCGGAATTCTCCGCAGTGCCTTTGAGGACACACTCGACCTGAAATCCCTGCTGTTTCAGAATTGATTTCCAACTGTCCGATTCGTCACCGCACATGTCGTTGCGGGCATGGTCGCCTGCCACGGCCATGAGCGGCATGAGGTAGACCTTCTTGACTCCATTGTCCTTGAGCTTGGGAGCGATGTCGTCCAGCGTCGGGTTGCCCTCCACGGTTCCTACGAACAGGTTCGGATCGACGTTCATGGAATAAAAGTTCATTGCCGCATAGACGGCGTCGCCCGGATGGTGTTCCGACCCGTGCCCCATGAGCACGATCGCATCTTCAGGCTTTCTGTCTTTGGGGACACCTTTCAACAGAGCCTTTGTCACGGCCTCCATGTTTTCACGTGAGGACAACAGCGGTCGTGACACCAGGATCTTGCGACCATGAGCCTCGGACATGAGCCCAAATGCCCGCACGTCCTGGTACAGGTCGTGGAATTCCTCACCGGGCAGCGTATGGAACGAGGCTACTGCAATATGTGTGTACCCTGCTTCCAACAGTTTTGCCAATGCGACTGCAGGGGGATCCAGCTCACGGCCCTGCTCGCGAAGTTTCGCCCTGATGATGCCGGAAGTGAACGCCCAACGGACCTCCTCGTTGGGGAACGCCTCTCTCACCTGCTTTTCAATCTGATCAAAGGCCGTCAGAGCCTCCGGTACGCTCGTGCCGAAGGCTACCAGCATGACGGCGCTCTTCTTCTCAAGTTTCTCGCCATGACCCGAACCCGGGGCCGAGTAAGGAACGGTCACCAACAGCATCGCAATCACAAGTGAAAATACGCATACTCTCCTGGTCATCTTGCACTCCTTCCACATCGAATTGTGCCCGAAGCGGTCGTTAAGCCGCTCGGTCGTCCATGAATAAGATTGCGAGAGGGTTTCTTTCACGGATCCACCTGACTATGGAGGAGTTTCGCGGGCGGGCGTCGTTGCACCGGAAAGGGCGCCGCAACGGGCCAAGGGAAAAGAAAAGGGTAAGAGCAATCACATACGGTCGGGGGAAACGGATCCTATCCGCCATGCAGCATGAGAAGTCACAGGTGCTGCCGTGTTCAACATTCGAGTCGGTCATTATGTCGTTACACTCACCCGTACGGCACCTTCTCCGCCCCAAAAAAAAACCGGACCCTCACAGGCCCGGAGACTTCCCTTTTTTGTCCACAGTGTGCCCGGTCTCACGACGACTCCTCGATGGTCGGAGACCATTACCCTGCAGGCCGGTCTTCTGGCTTCCGGATCACTCTACTCACCGCGCCTTCCCGGAGACTCCATATCTCCAGTGGCATGCTGCGGCTTTCGTTCCCGGTTACAGCGGCGGGCCCACTCCTGACTCGTAACAGGATTCCCGATTATTCCACTAAGGGAACCTGCAGGGCTACCTTTGTTCTACGTTACCCGCTTTTACGGAAATCAGTCAAGGGAAAAAGAAGATGGGAAATGTCAGATGGGTTTTACGAGGATCTTGGAGGCGGTCTTCATGTCCAGGGACACGTGATAACCCTTGATGTTGACCTGAAGAGTCCCGGTACCCTTGTCGCCGGCCTCGATTTCTACGATTACGCCGCTTTCCAGTCCTTTGTCCGCGAACATCTTGCGAAGTTTCGCGGTTCCTCTGACCGTCTCGATCATGACCTGAGATCCGGCAGGGGCTTCTGCGAGCGTCAGCCCGTCTTCGAGAGCGGCCTGCTGTACCCGTTCCCTGGTCCGGACTTGTTTCGCAGCCTGCTCGAGGCAATGGATACAGTCGTCACACCCCTCGGACAATCCGCTCAGCCAACGCGTCTGATCGACCGGGCACATCTCGACGAATTCCACGAAGTTCACGAGCTTATCAATGACCTCGGGTGCAAGATGGTGTTCGAGCCGGCAGGCGTTGTCTTCTGCAGCCGACTCCTCAACTTGCAGCACCCTGACAAGGAAGCGCTTGAGAACCTCATGCTTCCGCACAATCTCCTTGGCCTTCTGAATACCTCTTTCCGTAAGCGTGATGAACTGGTGGGGATCGTACTCGATAAATCCCCGGGCGCCGAGGCTTCTCAATGCCGAGCTGACGGACGACATTCTTACGTCGAGCCGTTTGGCAATATCACGCACCCGCGCGATTCGGCGTTCCTGTTCGAGGTGATAGATAGCCTCCAGGTAATCCTCCATCGCTGAGGTCAACTCGGGAACGCTGTTGGAAGAAGACATGGAAATTCCCCGGGAAGTTGTGCGACTTGAGTATGACCGAGCCCCAATCTATTGTCAAGCAAAGGAAAGGAATATGTTGGGCCGCGGGGCAATCATTCCAATCCGGTGACGCATTTCCCACACGAGGCGCTAGTAACCGAATTCTCTGAGAAGTCTTTCATTGCGCGTCCAATTCGGGGTCACCTTGACGAACAATTCCAACCTCACCGGACTCTCCAAAAACTCTTCAATCTTGGTCCGTGCGGCCGTACCGATGCGCTTGACCATGGCGCCCCGCTTTCCCACGACGATCTTCTTCTGGCTCTCCTTTTCCACGTGAATGTCCGCCTGAATGAGAATGTTTCGGCTCCGTCGTTTGAAGTTCTCCACAACCACCGTGGTTTTGTAGGGAATCTCCTGACCGGTCATCGTGATGATCTGCTCGCGGATGATTTCCGCCACGAAGAATCGCACCGGCAGGTCGCTCACATCGTCTTCAGGAAAAAGCGGCGGCCCTTCCGGAAGCATCTTCAGTATGGCTCGGACCAGGTCGTCGACCCCCGAACCGCTCAGTGCGCTGATGGGCACAATCGCCTCGTACGTATGAAGCCCGGCGTAGGCGTCCATCATGGGCAGCAGCAGCTCGTGGCGAATGGTATCGATCTTGTTGATTGCCAACACCGAGGGAGATTTCGACGCTTTGACAAGATCTACGATCCGGAGATCCTGCTCATGGATTTCCTCTCCCGGAACGACCATGATGAGTACGCCGTCTGCATCCTCCAGGCTTCTCATGGCCGTGGCCACCAGTGAGCGGTTCAGCCCTCCTGCCGCTTCATGCAGTCCGGGAGTGTCCAACAGAATCATCTGGGCTTCGGGCACCGTATAGATCGCGGATATTCTATGTCGGGTGGTCTGGGCTTTCGAGGTCACTATGGACAATTCGGTTCCCATGATCCGATTCACCAGAGTGGACTTCCCCACATTGGGCCTACCGACGACGGCAACAAATCCGGATCGATGTTCCACGGATTCCATGCGGATTCTCCTTGACCGGGATCGTTCTTCCAGTTTACTATTATACGATATATTTCTGAAGGAGAGATGCCCGAGCGGCTGAAGGGGCGCGACTGGAAATCGCGTGAATGCCCACAAGGTGTTCCGAGGGTTCGAATCCCTCTCTCTCCGCCACGATTTGGGCAATCTTCGAGCCAAACGGAAGAACTCGCCCGATAGACCGCGATCCCCGCACATACGAATCGTTTAACGGAAAAACATCAGGTACGTGGGGTGACGGGCCGACGTGGCCTGGTCGGACGCCGATCCACTGTAAGAACCCGCCTGGTGCGGGATTACCCCCACACGGAATGTACGTGAGAATTCTGTTGTTGCTGCTCCTGAACCAAGGAACGGTGATGATGACCGGCAGGCCCGGTCCTATCTCACAACGTGACCGCCGTGCCGGTGTTCAAGCGAGGCCTGTGGGCACGGGGATCTCCTTCGCGTTCAATTCGTCAACGAGGCGACGCCCGGTAAGCATCTAGTGCCAATCATTGGTCGTGTCGTCCGGAAGATTGAATCTCCTATGTGTGCCGTAGTCCCAGTCATAAGGGATCGGGAAAAACGGGAAATAGACGTCGGTTATTCTGCTCATGTACTTGTCCCACCGGTACGTTTCCTGGGGCACGATCTGCGGATCCTGCTTCTCGTCGAATCGTTCGGCATAGTACCACATGCCGTAGTATCCCGGCGGGTAATTCCTCACGAAACGCGGTTCATAGTCTCGGGCCCAGGATACGGATATGCAGGCTGCTACGAACAGACATGCAAGGACCAGAGCTACGATATAGGGTCTTGAGCGCATGACAACTCCTTAGCCATCCGATCGAATACGAACCGGTCTCAATAATACCAAATAAAGTTGTCTTATGTCAACAGGTTGTAATAGGAGAATTATACCATTTCGAGATAAACTTCCAGTGACGGTTGACAAACGCCCGCGACCATGACGCGGCAAGTCTCATCGTTCCGCCTGAGACTCGCGGACACTCGCGAGGATACCGCGCAGGGGGGCGTCCCCTTGCCGCGTTCTCCAGGTCATTACGGAACGGTTGCTTCGTGGTCCCCACATATTCACGGTTCGCGTTTCGTGCCCCGAGGAACACGCACACACTCGGGGGAGTCGGCTTCATCACGTATCAGGCCACGTAAAATCCTCAGGATCGTCTCGTGAATGCTCTCCACGGTGCCGGTTCCGTCGATGCGCACGATCGCCGGGTCTTTGAGATCTCGGTAGATGCGGTCAACGGCTTCCAGCCCAGTCTTGTCTTCAAATGACGAAAAACCGCCCGATCGTCCGGCTCGGATTCTATGCAACGCGGTTTCCACCGGTACTTCCAAGAGGAATATCACATCGGGTGGTACGGCAAATGACCGATTTCGGGAGATTATCTTCGCGGGATCGATCCCCCTTGCCCCCTGGTACGCCGCGGATGAATACACGTATCGATCGCAGATCACAATCCGTCCGTCCTTCAGAGCGGGGCGGATTACGCGGTTTACGTGATCCCGCCGATCTTCCGTGAAGAGTCGCGCTTCCTCCTCCGCGGTGGGCCGAATGTCCAGGGATCTTATCTTCGTGCCCATCGGGCCGTCCGACGGCTCTGCGGTGAGCACGACGCGAAAGCCTTCCCTGGAAAGGCGTTCCGCGAGCATTTTCGCCTGAAGGGTCTTGCCGCATCCGTCGATACCCTCAAACACGACAAAAAGGGGGACGGCACCTGTCGATCCAGGTCGTCTGTGGTCGTCTGCGATCATGGCCATGTGGAATTCCCTATCCCCGGTTTTCGTTCCCCGGCCACGGTCGCGTATTCCTGTAAACGCTCGGTACCGTCCCGTCCCGCGTTCTGCGCGGGATGCCGGGCGTATCTGTAGGGGCACCCCGCTGTGGGTGCCCACGGGTACAGGGCCGTACCCCTACCAAAACGGCACGGAGGCCGGCGCCGGCAAAGCGGGGAAGTTCACCGCGAATTCGACGCCGCACTTGGGAAACGGTGCACTTCGCTCATCACAGGCCCGCCGATAAGGTACGACGGTATGTACGCAACCGACTACACACATTGCATGATGCACCGCATTCCGCCCTGATGCAAGCATGACGCCAAGGCCAATTTCTTGACGCCGTGTTCGGATGCCCTTGCGTTCCTGTCCTCAGCCGGCTAATGTGTACATACGTGTCATTGTTGCGGAGGTCTTGACGAACCCGTTTCAGGGGCCGGCTCCTTCGCGCGGCCAACGGCCGGGGGGTACCGCCGGATGCCGTTAACGATCTTGTCTGGAGGTCTATCATGCCTGAATTTTCCCATCCTTTCTCGGGCCTGGCCAACGATCGGAAACTCACTCACTCCGAACTCGTGCGGGCCATACGCTACATGATCGCCGCCGAGTATGAAGCGACCCAGCTCTACATGCAGTTGGCGGAGTCTACGGACCACAAGCTGGCTCAAGAGGTCCTCATAGATATCGCCGATGAGGAGAGAGTGCATGCAGGAGAATTCCTGAGGCTTCTCAAGGAACTCCAACCGGACGAAGAGGAGTTGTACCAGGAGGGTTATAGGGAAGTCGAAGAGATCATGGAGAAGATAAAGCCGTAGTACTGGTTTTCCACAATGTAGTCACGTTCCCTCAACCTCTTGAGCTTGCAGCGGGCCGCTCTGTCGAAATGACAACAACAAGGTGGTCATTGGGGGGAGTTTAGCGTCTAAGCGCAGGGTTTGATAACTTCGGTTGCGTATTCACACACGCTGGGCAGCGTCGCGGCGCCCCTGGCGTTCGAGGCGAAGAGACCGGCACGGAGGGGGTGCCGGCATTATGGATTTCAGTTACCTTGGAAAATGGTTGACGGTTATTGGACTTGCCGTGGCTTGCCTGGGACTTCTTGTCTGGCTGACCGGCAGATGGGGAATTCCCTTCGGGACTCTTCCAGGCGACATTCGCATTGAACGGCCGGGGTTTTCGTTCAGGTTCCCCCTTGTCACGTGTATCATGTT